>CAZPOG010000058.1:0-11089 GCA_964588105.1 uncultured Ruminococcus sp.
TAACCGAAGTCATAATCGTTATAAACGTCGCCGGCTTCGAAGAACTCGGTCTCGGGATCGGCTACGCGATCGGGCTCAATAAAGCCGCTCTCTGCCGCGTCAAGCACGACAAGCTTGGAGGCGTCTCCGCCCTCGGTTAAAGAAATCTGGTAATAATCGCTGCCTGTCGTATAATTAGCGACACGGCTGAACAGTACGGTCAGCGAGCAGACCTCGATGATGAGAAGTACCACGAGGAGTATGCCGATCGTACGTGTTGTTCTTTTCTTTCTCAGAGAAGCGTAGTCTTTCATTTGGGCCTCCATAAATAGATAGAATACAGTATTTCCTAACCGGTGGATGATTATTTGAGAAAACCAAAACGCTTGGTTCTCGCAAAAAATCATTCACGTCGGCGGCGCGGCCACGACACGCCGCCGATAAATGAATGGGTTTTATAATTTAGGTTTCAGCATTAAGCGTAAAGCTAATCCCGAATTTCAGATGAGAAATTTACTCTAATGGCAGTAAATTAGTCGATCTGAACAGCAGCAGCGCTTACGTCGAAGGACTCGGTCAGAACGATATCCTCGGGCATCTCAAAGCCTTCGATCTGCTGGCCAAGCTGTACAGCGATAGCGTTGCCCAGGAAGGTGTCAGCCTTGTCTCTGATGGTGGTGTCTTCATAAGTGCAGTCGCCGGCAAGATCTTCTACCTGATCGCCAACCTCGAAGGGCCATACCCAAGTGAGCTTGAAGGTAGCGTTAACGTCAGAGTTGGGAGCAAAGTCCGCGGTCAGATCGTCGTCGCCGCCGGTGAAGCTGTTGAGCTTGGTGATGATATCCTCAACGCCGCCCTCAACGGTGAAGCTGTGGTTGGTGTTGCCGGAAGCCTTGGTGAAAGTGAGCTTGAGAACGATGGGCTTATAATCCTCTTCCAGAGTGAAAGTATCCTCAGGATCGGAAGAAGTCCAGTCTCTGTACTCGCCTGCGGGCAGAGTGATCTCGGTCCAGTCGCTGTTGAAGGTGAGCTGGAAGCGGGTAGCAACCTCGGGCTTACCGGTGATGGTAGCCTGCATACCTTCGATACCGTCAACTGTGGGAGCCTTGGTACCGGGAGCTACAACGTCAGTTCTTGCCTTAACAGTTACGGAGTTGTCGCTGCTGTTGTAGGGGCTGTAGGACTCGTCATCGGTAGCATAGGACGTATCAGTCAGCTGACCCTTGACGTCTACAGTTACGCCCCACTTCGCTACGCGAGCTTCTGCTTCAGCAGCGCCGGTTACGACGTACTTAGCAAATGTGCCGGAAATAGCACAGGTGGAGAGAAGAGTAACGATCAAAAGAACGGAAGCAATTCTCATTACTTTGTTTTTCTTCATAGTGGAAAAACTCCTTTCATAAATTTGCCTATAAATAGGCTTTGTGTGATTCTTCCCTTATTCCGAGGGAAAATATTTACCGGGCATCTCTGCCCATTCGCGGAGAATGCCGCGGCATTTTATATTCACCCTCAGCGTGGCTTCCGAGGGAAGAATAGTTTAGAATAAATGAACAATGAATAATGAATGATGAATAATTGCGGGCGGGCTCCGCCCGACACCCGATTATTTGTCTTCGTTTTCGATCTCGTTGATCAGAGCGTCGATATCGGAAAGATCTCTGGGAGCTGATGCGGGTTTTGCTGCGGGAGTCACAGCAGGCTTTTCTGCGGGAGCTTCAGCAGGCTTCTCAGCGGGAGCCTCAGCGGGTTTCTCAACAGGAACTTCGGCAGGTTTCTCTGCAGGAGCCTCAGCGGGCTTCGCTGCGGTTTCGCCGTTGGTGTCATCCTTATTCGCCTGCATCGCGCGGAGCTCTTCGAGTTCTTTGAGAAGATCGTCGGTATCCTTCTTCTTGGTCTTGTCGTATCTCTTCTTCATGATCAGGTCATACGCGACCAGAAGAACGATCGGAACAGCGACACATACGATCAGTCCGGGGGTGGTCTGCAGCCACATCGCAACGGAACCGGCGTTGGGAATACGTGTGATGTACTTGCCGACAAGGTTGTCGGCGGGCGCCGGCGTCGGGTCGACGGAGTTGTTGTTATCACCCTTTGTCTTAAAGGAAATCAAGCCGTCCTTGTTAACAACCTCTACGCATCTATGGGTCAATACCGCGGAGCCGGTGGAGTCCGGATCGAAGAAGGAAATAATATCGCCTTCCTGGACTTCTTCAGGCTCTGCTGTCTTGATGATTATAAGATCGCCCGCCATAATGGTATCCTCCATGGAGGGAGAGAGAACGATCAAAGGAGAATAACCGCCGAAGGACGGAACCTTGTCGGGGTTAACATATCCTTGAATAATCATCGTAACATTCATAACCAAAATGGGAACAAGAATCACACAAAGCACGATTCCCAACACGGTAAATATCTTGTGCCCTGTGGTGGTTTTTTCCTTGACTTTTGTTTTTTCACTCATGATACGAAGATTCCCTTTCTGACAAAATACCCGAAAACCACATAATGCCACTCGGATAATAGAATAGAAAAAGCGTTTTTGGGGACAATCCACCTATTTTTCTATTCTCATTCATTATAATATACTCTCGGGTTAAAGTCAACGGGTTTTCCGGAAAAAGATTAAAAAATTGTTAACACTTTTGTGGATTGTTTACAAATAGATCCCTGAAAAATCGTTTCTTTTGCTGAATTTGAATAGAAAACCGTTTTTGCCATAATTATGCAAGGATTGATTCAGCAACCACAGATGTCGGATCATCGGATATTTTGTCGCAGAAACAACACAACACCCGCGACAAATACTGTCGCGGGTGATTGCTTTTAGGTAAAATATCTCAGTCAACAGGGTTTTCGACCATTTCGCCGTTGTTCTCAAGTTCTTCCTCCATGGCTCTTCTGATCGCTCTGGGCGTCTCATAAGGCTCTGTCGGAGTAACCTCGCCGGAATAGAGTATCACATCTTTGAGCGTGATCCGCGTCGTCTCAAACGCGGGCTCTGTATACTGTTTCTTCATATATTTCCCTCCTGTTATGCCCAGTACGCGTCCGCATATAAGTTGTACCAGTACAGCGCGAACATCAAAGTCCTCAGCTGCGCTTCGTTGTCATAGTTGCGGTTGATCACTTTCACAGCGTAGTCGAGAGCCGCGTAGGAAATGCTTGCCTCTCCCTGTGAATTGGTCAGTACATACTGCTTGTCAAGATCTACCGCGGCGATTCCGGCAACCTCAAAGAAGATCTCCGTGCCGTCGTGAGTCTTGGCGGATACCGCCTCGCCGTCAAAGGTAAAGCTGTTTTTGTACTGATCATAAAGCGTCTGGTTTGTTATGATAAAGTAGTGTTTGATCTTGGTGTTATCATTCAGGACCAATGTGCTGCCGGTGTACTTCAGACCGTAAGAAGCAAATACGTTTTCATCGATCGATAATGCCTGCTGGCGTCCGAGCTTACTAAGGATCGCGCCGGAGTCAACTGCGCCGAACGCGGGAGTCTGCGGAGTATAAGTTGCGCTGTAAGCCGGATTATTGGTGTTGTGGTTCCAAAAGATCTGTGCCTGGTTGCTCAGATTCAGCGTCGCTTCAACCAGCGGCTCTAAGATAACGTGTCTGTTCTCGGCAGTCGTCTCTATCTTCTGTACAAAGATGCAGTTGCCGTACCAATCGGAACTATTAGCGCCGTCGGGTCTGAGATAAATGTCATAAATGCCTGTTTCGTTGATGTAGTAATTGTTCTCGTTTGTGGGATACCAATCGACAAGAGCGTTGTTGCGGAACTTGGTGACCTTGATCTCGTCGCCCTTGGCAAGACAGACATTGGTAAGCATATATTCATTATAATCTGTTGCCGCCAGATTCTTGACAAAGTGGTATTTGGACTGGATCGTGCCGATATCCCAACTGGAGGAGCCGTGGAAGCTGCCCGCGAGGTAGTAGGAATTATCTTCGTCAACAAGCTCTCCGTTTGGAGAAACAGCCTTCAGTCCGTAGCTGGCGGGGATCACTTCATAGACAGCCTTCGCCGCGCCGCTGCAAATGATCTTCATCTCCAGCGTATCGGTCAGTTCCGCGATCTTCACGGGATAGATGACTTTGTAATAATCCGAACCCATCGGTGTAATATCACAGTTCTTGCCGTTGATGGTAACCGTGTAATCGCTGATGTTTGTATCGCTCGGGATCATAAATCTCATGACCGCGCAAATATTGCCGTCGAGAGAAAGGGTGGCGTCGGTCTTATCATCAAAGTAGATAAAGCCCTTGGTGATCCATGTGCCCGTCTCCGCGTCATAAGTATAGACATCATCGGAGCCGCCGCGGATGGTGGTGCCGTCGTCGTTGCGCAGAACATTCGTCTGGATCTCAGCGTCGGTAGTTACCGTCGTGGTATTTGTATTGCCGGTAAAGGAACCTAAAGCAAGAGGAGTAACGTTCTTCTCGCTGTTGTTGATGATCTGCGCCGTGCCCTCTGAAGAAATGATCTGGGCGCCGGAGCCGGTGGTAACCAGCGTACCGTTTGCTTCAATGTTGACGGTACCGTTGACGTCGAGCACCGCGCTCTCCATCGAGCCTGTGCCGCCCTTCTGCTCTCTCTGGCTCTTACCGTTAGGAACGCCGTTGTCCGCTAAGGTAGCGGAATAGACCAGAGGACGCAGGTTACTGCCCGTGGGATATACATGGCTGCCTCCGATCCAGTCTGCCGCGTCTACCAAATAAACGTCGCTGCGGATATCAAAGGTTGCGCCTTCATCCACGCTGATATAGGAATCGGGCAGCAGCACGATTGCCTGATCGGTAGCAAGGGTACCGCTCATAACGTTAACGCCGATATTATTGATAGGCATCTGCCTTTGTGTCGTATTGATCGTCTGACCGGCGATGGTAACCTCAACGGGAGAGATGGTCGCGTCGCCGAGGATATCACATTCTACTCTGTCATCAAATCTGTCGTAATACTTCACGATATAACCATCTGTCAGCTTGAAGAGCGAACCGTCTTCCGGTCCGATAAAGACCATCAGCGCGTTGTTGACCGTGCTTGCCGCATACAGCGCGCCGTAGATCTGCTCGGTCGCGCCGGCGTCGATCCGCATTCTGCACTCGACGTTCTGGACATAATACTGGGACAGCGGGAAGTAGGTGGTGCTTGCCAGCATCAAGTTGCTGGTGATCGTACCGCCGGGGAAGTCGCAGATCTGGAACATCTCATATACCGTCGCGCCGGATTCGATATGTACCTTGTTCTGTGTGGTTGCGTCCTCGCCTGCCTTGTCGGTCACAAAGCCCCATGCATAGAGGTTGGAATTCTCTTGGAAATTCACTTCTGCGCCGTTCTCGATGATCAGCTGTCCGTAGGATTTGGTAACCGAACAGCTTTTACCTCCGTTGGCGGCGAAAAGCTGGCCGCCGACACTCATCGCGGAACCGGGAGCAAAATTGAGCTGCGCGCCGCTTCCCAGAGTGAGCCTTCTGTAAACGGTGGGTTTTGTATAGGAATTGATAGCCAGAGGATAGTTCGTATAAACCGTGTTGCTGGCGTCATCCGGAATCAGCAGCGTCGTGCCGTTCGGGATCACATACACGCCCTCGGGGATCGTACAATCCTGCACGGGGATTACCGTACCGCCCTGAGCTGCCGCCGTGTTCAGATCGGTGAACAGCTTGCTGCCGACCATAAATACGGGGTCGATCCCGGGTCTTGCGAATATCGGGGTAAGGGAAACAGCGCCGGTAGGATAATACTTGTCGTACTGGCCTTCTGTAACCATTGTCATCTTGGTGTTGTTTTGATCTACATAACCAAAAAACGCATATCCCTCATCCGGATCAGGCTTAAAGAGAGTACCGTTAGCGGGAACTACATTCAGAGTAGTGGACTCTTCACAGCCGGCACCGTATCCGACCTCACCGTTGGTTGTGATTACCTTGCCGCCTGCGGCAGCGTTAACGGTAACCTGAACGGCCGCTTCGGGATCAAAGTATTTGAAGTTGGTGAGGGTGAGGGTCGTGTCGGCGCCGTTCTGCGCGCCGGACTTGACTTCGATCGGGATCGAAGAGGTGTTCTCATCAATGATATAGGTACCCGATTCGGTCACAGAGGTTTCACCGATAGTGATGCTGCCGCCTTTGGCGCCGATCTGGACCGTATAGTCAAAGCTCAGCGCATAGCCGGAGTTTCTGTTCAGAACCTGAAGCAGCGTCCTGTAGCTTTCGAAGACGCCGGGGGTAAAGTCATCGGACTCGACCGTAAGGGTACAGCCGATATTCTTGGTACCGTCCTTGATCCATGTCGGCGTCAGCTTTATCATGTAGTCGTCATCGCTGGGCTTTTTAGTCACATACTTGATTGCCGGACGTTTTGATGAAGTGAGCGTAGTGTCCAAGCTGCCATCCGCGTTATACGGATAGATACCGGTACCGCTGCTGAAAGTAGGATCCGCCGCGAATACCGTGAACGGCACTACCGCCATCAGCAGACAGACCACCAATGTGACGGATAAGATTCTTCCTAACCATTTTTTAAACATACGATTCCCTCCCGAGGAAAGTGTTTTTGATATCATGCTCTTCTCGCAGTCTTTTGCCGTACATGCTATCGCGCTGCTGTGATATTCCGCATACAGCCGCAATATCCTGTATTTTGAGCAAAGCAGACATCTACCTATTCTATTTTAGGATATCATAAGGTTTTTAAAAAAGCAATGCGTCAGAAGAATTATAATGAAAAATTAATAAATTAGGAATAATCATCCAATTTTCTTGGATATCTTTGCAATTTCTATCAAATATGCTATAATCATCCTGGATTTAACCCACGGAGAACGATATGTCACATACGCTGAAAACGATTACAAAACCGCTGATACAGTGGTTTGAAGAGAACAAAAGAATATTGCCGTGGCGGGAAGATCACGAGCCCTATCATGTCTGGATCTCGGAGATCATGCTCCAGCAGACGCGGATCGAAGCGGTCAAAAGCTACTATGACCGCTTTCTCAAAGCGCTCCCCGACGTCAAAAGCCTGAGCGAGGTCGACGACGATACGCTGTTAAAACTCTGGGAGGGGCTTGGCTACTACAGTCGCGCCAAAAATCTCAAAAAGGCGGCTATGACAATCGTGAACGACTTCGGCGGAGTCTTCCCCTCTTCCTTCGATCAACTCAAGAAGCTCAGCGGAATCGGCGACTATACCGCGGCGGCGATCGCCTCTATCTGCTTTAACGAAAAAGTCCCCGCCGTAGACGGGAACGTGCTGCGCGTTATCTCAAGAGTGCAGAAAAGCTGGGAGAATGTGCTTCTCCCGGAAACGAAGAAAGCCGTATTCCATCAGCTTCTTGCAATCATGCCGGACGAAGCGGGCGCCTTCAACGAAGCGCTGATGGAGTTGGGCGAGGTCATCTGTCTGCCAAACGGCTCTCCCGACTGCGAGAGCTGTCCCATACGGGAATCCTGCGCGGCGTTTCGTGAGGGTTTGACGGATAAGATCCCGGTTCGCATCAAAACCGTTAAACGCAAAAAGGAGAACAAGACCGTGTTTCTGATACGATCGGCACAAGGTCGTATCGCCATAGAGAAACGCCCCGACACCGGCTTGCTCTCGGGAATGTACCAGCTGCCGAATATCGACGGCTTCCACCATGAAGAAACGCTTCATCGGATTCTGATACAATGGGAGCTTGATCCGAAAAGCGTCGACTTTTTCAAAGAAGCAAAGCACGTCTTCACCCATATTGACTGGTATATGAAAGGATACGCCGTCACATCGGAGAATGAAAACAGTCGCTTTCTCTGGGTAACCGAGGAAGAACTGACACAGACCTATCCCCTGCCGACCGCGTTCCAAAAACTGCTGAAATCATAAAAAGAGGCTGTCACAATGATTGTGGCAGCCTTTTCATTATCACGTTGTTTATACGGGTTCGTAGAATGTATCCGGATGATTCGGATCGAACTGCTCGTTCGCCCACATGAGGGTGACGAGGTTCTCGGCGTCGGACAGGTTGATGATGTTATGCGTCCAGCCGGGGATCATGTGAACTGCTTCGATCTTCTCACCGCTGACTTCAAAGCTGACTTTCTCATTCGTCTGAATATTGCGCTCTTCGATCAGCGCCTTACCCGATACGACGATGAAGAATTCCCACTTGGAGTTATGCCAGTGCTGACCTTTGGTGATGCCGGGCTTACTGATATTCACGGAAAACTGACCGTGATCGGCAGTCTTGAGCAGCTCGGTGAAGGAACCGCGGTCATCGCAGTTCATCTTCAATTCGAATTTGAAGTCCGAGGTCGGCAGATAAGAAAGATACAAGCTGTATAACTTCTTTGCAAAACTGCCGTCGGGAATAGACGGCACGATCAGCGTGCTGTGCTGTGCCTTGAACTGTTCGAGCAGATCGACGATCTCTCCGAGCGTGACCGTGTAGGTCAGCGGCACATAGCAATACCTGCCGTCAGCCTTTTCTACGGGACTTAACCCATCATACTCACAGCGTTTTTCTTTGCCTTCGAGCAGATCAAACATCGCTTCCACAAGGTCGTCGATGTAGAGCAGCTCGACAGTCGCATTGCGGTCGTTGACCGTAAAGGGCAGGTTGTTGGCAACCGCGTTGCAGAATGTTGAAACTGCGCTGTTATAATTCGGGCGGCTGTGCCCCATCAGGTTCGGGAAGCGATACACCGCTACCTTGACGCCGTTTTCCTCACCGTATTGGAAGAACAACTCTTCCCCGGCAAGCTTCGACTTTCCGTAATCTGACTCGCCGTAGCGTCCAATCAAGGTCGCCTGAATCGATGAAGACAGCATCACGGAAGCCTTGTTGCCGTACTTCTTTAAGGTGTCAAGCAGCTTGGAACCAAAGCCGAAGTTGCCCTGCATGAATTCTGCGTTATCCTTCGGACGGTTCACGCCCGCAAGGTTAAAGACAAAGTCAGCCTTTTGGCAGTATTCTTCGAGCTGAGCCTCGGTCGAGTCGATATCATATTCAAAAATCTCATCAATCTTCAGCGCCGGACGGGTACGGTTCTTGCCGTCGCGCAAATTCTTCAGATTTGCGCACAGCGCTCTGCCGACCATACCTTTCGCGCCGGTAATCAGTATGTTCATATTATCTCTCCGATAATCATTTTTTATCCTTGAACAACAATCTGTTTTTTAGTTTCAATAACGGGTTGATCGCTTTGGTCATGGCAAACGATACCGCCAGACTGATCAGCAAACCCCATAACAGCACCAATATCGGATTTTTCGGAAAATACAGGATCGGCTGGGTATACTCCTTGCAGGAGTTAAAAAAGATACTGTGAAAAAACCACATCCCAAGCGAGTACTTGCCAATCACCGACAGCGGCAGTAATATTTTCTTCCATGGGAAGGCATAATAAAGATTCAGTAAACCGTATACAAAAAACGGAACCAGCAGAAAATCCCATGAGAAACTGACGGTAAAAATCGAGATATCAAAAAGAACCGAAGAGATGAAATGTCTTCCTATAAACGCGGCCCCCATCAGGATCACATATATCACGATACGGATAGCCTTGACCTTGATATGCCGCTTAAACAAAAAGTCAAACCATTTTTGAAACAGCTCATACTGAGCAAAGATATAACCAACCGCAACACACGGAAACCATTGAAGAATATCAAAAATGATCTTTACCGTTCTTGTGCTTAAAAAGCTCACCCGATCTATCATTATCGTGACAATACAAACAGGTAACACCAACCCTAAGAAAGCCGCCGCCAAGATATACTTTTTGGCGCCGAGATGATATAGCGGAAGCAGCAGGATAGCAAAAAAATAAAAATACACATACCAACAAAAATACATTGTCGATTTATATATGGCGAATGCTTCCAATATGAAGTTCTTGACAGAAGCATCCCAGCATCCTAACAAAATAGCAGGTATCAACAAAAGCAGGAAGTAGCAAAGATATGTCAGCCAGACGTCTGTTCCTTTCCTAAGGGAATACTTCAAATTCTTTTTCTTCGCAAAAACATAGAAATAGCCTGTCAAAAAAGCAAACACCGGAACGCATATCCTAAACGGTTCTATAAAAAACTTCGCAAAACCTTCAAGATACGGATATGAAATACTGTCAATGTAATAATCCGGTATCGTAAAAAAATGATGAATAAACATAAATATCAGAGCAACGCCCTTGATAATATCGGTCGCGTCTCTTTCGATATAATTATTCTTTGTAACCATTTCCGGATTCTCTTTCTGATGTATCATATATAATATTCCTTCGACAAATTGACCTTACGCTTTTTATACCATCTTGTTGACTATACCGATGTAAGGCCGGATGATCTTGACGACCTTATCGCTGAGTTTTCACCGGTAACCGGTATGTTCATGACAGCTTACCCTTCTCAATTATCTTGAGTATGATAAACTTTGTCTTCCAAATACTTTAACATCGTTAACGGTGTTAAATCATATTCCACCGGATGATACGGTGTATCAAAAAACGATAGATCGATGTTTTCAGGTTCATCAAAAGAAGCGATATTATTAGGATGATAAAACGGTTCTTTCGTACAAGTATCAGAAGTAGTCAGAAGCTTTTTTTCCGCATTAAACGCCTGAGCCAACCGACTGGTGCAGGAGATAACGCCTCTCGGCACGATCTCCAGCATAACCTTCGTCTTTAGGATGTAACTCAGCGCGCGCGGATAAGTAAAATACCGAAAATAGAATTTTGAATCGCGATAGATAAAGCAATCCTCTTTAATCTCTACCTGATTCTCTCCTAAGGTATCAAGTATGACTCTCTTATCTGCTTCCTTAGCGTTGTGAAGGCTGAAAATACACATTTTGCCTCGATCTGCCAACTCGCGGAAAGTTCTTGCAACAAATTCCACTCTGTTAAATTTCGGTTGGCTTACGCCGGCAATATATAAAACGTCTGATTCTTCGCCCTCTCCTGCCGGCATAACAACGCCTTTTTCGCATACCGGTCCGTAGTATTCTATATCAAAGTTCTCAGCGCTGTTATGATCAAACGTTATCATGTAATCGAAACATTCTTTCATCACCGGCAACTGGTCAGGGTAGCAGTTTAACAAGGTCTCATAATAATGGATCGCGTATTTA
>CAZPOG010000059.1:0-11057 GCA_964588105.1 uncultured Ruminococcus sp.
GTCGATGCAGACGGAATACGGCTCAAGCCGCTTCGGACAGATCGCTTCTCCGTAGTTGATGCACGCGTAGACAGCTTTTGGGTTCTCCGCCGTCAGCGCCCAGAACGGATATTTGATGATGACCGGCGTGTTCGCGCCGACGCCGAGCTCAAGATACAGAACATGATCCTCTGCGTGCGCCTTCAAAAACTGCGCGTAGCGCTCGGATGCCGCGCGCCAACCGTCATCCTCAACAAAAGTCTCATCGGATCGTAAGTTCATGACGGCTGCCTCGCCGTTCGGACAGCGCGGGATCAGCGCGGACGGCAGCTGCATGGAGATCAGCCGATCCATCGGCACCTGAAAAACGCCGTTTTCATCGCGCAGGAAGCGCTGCGCAGCCATCGCTTCCATCACCCATGCTTCGTTGTCATAGGTTTTGCCATCCCGTCCCGACGCGCTTTGGAACAGCATTCAGAAAGGACGACTTATATGGGAACCGTATTTTTGATTTTGTTTTTACTCGCGGAAATAGCGCTTGTCGTACTGACCTTAACTAAATTCAAAGAGAAAACCGCGTGGATGAAAAATCGTATGATCATCAGAGTCATTGAGACTGTTTTGCTGCTCGGTATGATTCTGATTCCGACAACGCATATGAAATGGCGTTTTATCGCTGCGCTGATCGTATTAGCAGTTCGTATGTTGATTGCTGTTATCGTGTGGCTAGCACAGCATAAAACTGTTTCAGGACTAAGAAAGAAACCAATAACCATTATCAGCTGTGTTCTATCGATATTATTAATTATTTTCACGCTTATTCCCGCGTTTCTCTTCACAAATTATAACGGAATGCCGACAACGGGTGAATATCAAGTAAAAGAAGCAAGCGCAATTCTTGTTGATATAAACCGAGTCGACGAATTTGAGGATGACGGATCATATAGAGAAGTTCCCGCTCATTTCTATTATCCGGAAAACTCGGAAGGAGAATTTCCTCTTGTTATTTTCTCACATGGTGCGTTCGGATACTATCAGAGCAACTTTTCCACTTATGCCGAACTCGTGAGCAACGGATATATTGTTGTCTCTCTCGACCATCCGCATCACTCTTTCTTCTCAAAAGATACAGCCGGCAAAACTGTTATGGTTGATACTGACTTCATTGATTCTGTAATGGGAATCAATGAAACCACAAGTGATGAAGAAGTGTATACTTTATCGCAAAGCTGGCTTAAGCTTCGTGTGGATGATGAGAACTTTGTTTTGAATACCATTGCAGCAGCAAAAGAGACTTGTTCCTTAAGCAATGCTTGGTATACAGAGAACGAAAACTTGATTCTGGATATTCTTGATAAAATCGATATAGAAAGCATTGGATTGATGGGACATTCTCTCGGCGGAGCAGCAGCAGTCGCTTTAGGGAGAGAACGCAAGGATATTGATGCGGTAATCGATCTCGACGGCACTATGCTGGGAGAAGTCAAATCGGTCGAAAACGGCAAAAATGTCTATTACAGTGAACCGTATCCTGTGCCAATTCTTGATTTCACTAAGGAAATTGACTATAATGACAGAGAACAGTATAAGAACGAAAAAGGATATCCTTATGTCAATGAGTATGTCACCGCTAACGCCAAATTCAGTAAAACCGTTACTATCTCAGGCGTTGGGCATATGGACTTTACCGATTTGCCACTGATTTCTCCTTTTCTCGCTTCCATACTCGGAAGCGGTAACGTTGATCATGAGGATACAATCAATACGATCAACAGAATCGTTCTTAATTGGTTCAATTATTACTTAAAGAACGAGGGAACGCTTGACATACAAGCTCAATACTAAAATGCAAACGAAAATTACAAAGATAACAAATGATCAGCCTGAATTATTGGAAATACATTGTCATAACATCAGTGACGAGGTACAGGAGATTGTCGCCTTTGTCAAGTCAAGGCAAGGACAGCTTACCGCTACAGCCGACGAAAAGCAATACGAGATTGCGGTAGCCGATATTTATTATATCGAATCCGTTGATAATAAGGTGTTTCTATACACAAAGGACAAGGTATTTGAAACAAAACAGAAGCTTTATGAACTGGAAGATTTGCTGAAAGGGAAGCGTTTTCTTCGCGTATCAAAATCTACCCTGCTTAATTTGATGAAGGTCAGCGCGATCCGTCCGGCGCTCAACAGCCGATTTACCGCAGTTTTGTATTCGGGCGAACAGGTTATAATCACAAGAAAGTATGTTCCTGATTTAAAGAAAGCATTGAAAGGAGATGGCTGATATGACATTCAGAAAATTTGCGCTGTTACACTTGCAGATTTACTGTATTTTAGTAACGCTTATATTTGCTGCAAGTATGATCGTTGGAGTGATCTTCTTTCCCAAAGAGCCGATTCGCTATGATCAATTAGCAGGACCCTTTATTACAGCGGCACTTTGTGTATTGCCGACATTTGTCACTTACTTCAAAAAAGAACCGACTCTTCTGCAATACATTATCCGCCATATTATTCAGTTTGTGTTGATCGAAGCCGTTGTATTATGGATGATCAAGCCACCAACGGATTTCAACAAGATCCTATTTTATGTGATGATTGGTTTAATTGTTCTCGTAATTTATCTCCTTGTCAAATTAACAATCTGGCTTCAAAAGTTTCAGCAGGCAAAGAATCTGACTGAACAGCTTAAAACAATGCAGACAAACGAAGGATCAATCCTTACAAAATAAGAAATAACGCCACAACATGACGATAACAGTCTTGTTGTGGCGTAAAATTATATGTGTATCTTCTTTTTGTGATAAGTGAAGTCCCATGGAATTCGTTCTTCTCCTTTTACGATGAATGCCCTTTTAGAGAGCTTTGCCAGCGGTTCGTCCGAGTAGCTGTCGGAGTAGAAGTCATCGATCTGCTCTATAGGATAGATCTCACGAAATCGTTTGACCTTTTCTTCATAATAGCAGTTTTCACTTAGCGGAGTGCCGTCGACAGGGGAGACCTTAGACGCGATCACATGGATGTCCAAGCGCTTTTCCAATGGCTTGAGCAAAAACTCAGGAGAGGCGGAAACGATCACATCGTCTTCTCTTTTTTGCGCCAGATAATACGCTTTCATATTCTTGATATGCGTATCCCAGAACTTTTCCACTTCTTTTTCGGTATCGATCGCTTTGAGAAAGCGGTAGAGTTTACCTTTGAACTCGGTTTTGGTACCTATATTGAAAACATAATACCTGACGGTGACGCCGAGGATATAGGGGAGATACAGCAGTGTTTTCGGATGCCTCGTAAAACAGTACAAGCAGAAATCCGCTGTCGAATCACCGTTGTAGATGGTCTTGTCCATATCATAAACGTTCATAATTCACCTGATTTACCAAGATTCCAGTATATTATACCGTTTGAATGACAAAAATACAATATATTCCGATTTAAAATTCATATTTTGTTAATTTATGTCACTATACAGTGTGCTACAATAAGTACGGAATATGGAGGAATAGGCTTTGTTCGGATATATCAGGATCGACAAGGATGAACTCAGCGAGCAGGAATACGAACGTTACCGCGCGGTATACTGTTCCTTATGTCGTCAGCTCGGAAAAGAATATTCTGTCTTCGCGAGATTCATTCTCAGCTACGACTGCACATTCTACGCGTTGATTGTGATGTCTCTATCAAAAGAATGTCCCGAGTTTAAGGACGGCAGATGCCGATTCAATCCGACAAAGAAATGTTCTTATTGTATATCCGATCAACATGCTCTTTCTCAGGCCGCGGCTCTGTCTGTATCATCTGCTTACTTTAAGCTGATAGATAACATTCGGGACTCAGGATTTTTCAAGAAGTTCGGATGTCGGATGATAAAACCGATTTTCTCGCGATGGAGAGATAAAGCGAAAAAGAAATATCCGTTCATTGACAAAGCGGTGGAAGATCTGATGATCAGCCAGGAGAAAGTGGAAAAAAATCCTTCCTGCTCTGTGGATGAAGCCGCTGATCCTACCGCGACGATGCTCAGCGCGATCTGTTCTTCGGTTCCGGATCAATTTTCTTTACAGCTGAGTTATGATATCGAAAAACAAAAGCGGATCCTATCAACGCTCGGATACTTTCTCGGCAGATGGATCTATCTGATGGATGCCGTCGATGACTATGAAGATGACGGAAAGAAAGGCGGATTCAATCCGTTTATTATCGCGGGCTACGATAACGAGAATATCGCCCAAAATGTTTTACCGATCCTTAATCACTCTTTATCCGAAGTTCTTTTGACCTACGGACTTTTGGATAAAGGGAGATATGATGAGATCATTTCCAATATTTTATATTCAGCGTGTGTAAAAGTGCAAAAATCCACGCTTTCCAAATATCAAAAGAATTCTGACTTACGGAGTAACGATGAAAAATCCTTATGAGGTCCTGGGCGTTTCCGCGACCGCTACCGATGAAGAAATCAAAACCGCATACAGAAATTTAGCAAAGAAGTATCATCCGGATAACTACAACGATTCTCCGTTGGCTGACGTTGCCGAAGAGAAGATGAAAGAAGTTAACGAGGCGTATGACGCTATCTGTGATATGAGAAAAAACGGGGGACAGAGCGCCTATTCTCAGGGCAGCTACGGTACACAGGGCTCCTACACACGTACTTCTTATCCCGATGTCCGTACCTATATCCAGAACGGCAGGCTTGACGACGCAGAGGCGATCCTTAACGGCGTTTCGCCTGACTCCCGCAACGCAGAATGGTACTTCCTGATGGGCATGATCTATTCTCGCAGAGGTTTTACGGAACAGGCGTACAGCTATTTTACCAGAGCGTATCAAATGGAACCGAACAACATGGAGTTCAAGGCTGCCTTTGAAAATATGAGTCGCAGAAGAACTTATCAGAATCCCGGATATACCACTTCCGGGTACAGCGGATGTTCCACCTGTGATATCTGTACCGGTCTTATGTGCGCAGACTGTTTATGCAATTGCTGCGGTTCGGGCGGAAGGATGTGCTGTTAATGAAAACCTCCTTAAAAGTATCTTTAGGCGGCATTGTTGCCGCCTTATCCATTGTACTGATGTTTTTGACATCGGTTTTGCCTTTCGGAACATACGCGTTTCCTTTGATTTCGGGAGTCCTGCTGTGTGTAATAGTTATCGAGATCAATTATCCATGGGCATTTGCTACTTGGTTTGCTGTATCAGCGTTATCGTTTCTGGTCCTTGCCGATAAAGAAGCGGCTTTATACTATGCCGCTTTCTTCGGGATTTATCCGATTATTAAGAGCTTTATCGAACGGCTCAGATCAAAAGTACTGCAATATCTCATCAAATACGCATTTTTCAACGTATGTATGGTTGCTGCTTTTTATATCGGCATATTTTTGCTCTCTATACCCAAAGAGAGTTTTTACCTTTTCGGGCTGTATTTGCCGTGGGTGTTTCTGATTATCGGCAACTTGTTTTTCATTCTCTATGATATTTGTGTAACAAGACTTGTTACCATTTATTTGATAAAGTGGCAGAAAAAAACCAGAAAGAATACAAAGCTGTAACTCACATTGAATTTGTCACTCCGACATAGTAGAATATATTCGTATTATTATGTAAAAGGAGGATGGATGATGAACGGCAGATTTTCAGCTTTCAAGTCCTTTATATGCGTATTGATGACGCTGACATTACTACTTTCGGCATTCTTTGCCGCTCCTTCGGTATCCGCCGCATCCAACACCTTATACGCTACCGATGATGTAAACCTGCGTTCTTCTTCGTCCGGTTCTTCTTCGGTTATCAAAACGATATCCTCCCGCACTGTTGTAACACTGCTTCAAAACTCCTCTGACGGATGGGCGTATGTCAGCGCCGGTACCGACAAAGGTTTTATCTCATCCGATTTCTTACAGCCGTCATCCGGATCTCTTGTCAAAATGACAGGCAGAACTACCGATGAACTTAATTTAAGAGACGGGAAAGGTACAAACTATCGTACGATCACCGTGATCCCCGAAGATACGGTTGTTGACGTCTCCGATAATACTGATGAAGATTGGGCAAAGGTTTCCTATTCCGGTAATACCGGTTATGTCAACAAAAGCTATTTTGTGATCATCTTTACGATGGGGAAGGAGCCTGAAACAACCGCTCCCGCTACTTCGGCCGCTGCGACAGATCCTCCCGAAAAATCTCATCGTGACACGTCTCTGACCGATATCCCGTCTGTATATTCTTCATCCGTGACCGACAGAATGCTCGGGGAAGATTCCGACACACCAAAATTAATGATGAATTATACATCGCTGTTTTTGAACGTCAATCAGTCTCAGACACTTTTGACATTCAACAGTGAAGATGTTCCTCAGAATGCTTTTGTCCGTTTTGCGTCATCAAATCCGAAGATTGCTTCTGTTTCTTCCGATGGTGTTGTGAAAGGCTTATCCACAGGCTCTGCTGTCATTACAGCTATTCATAACTATTCCGGAAAAGTTGCCAGATGTACGGTCATTGTTTCTTCTGATGTTGACCCGACAGAAAAGCCTACAGAGAAACCGACAGAAAAACCAACGGAGAAACCTACGGAAAAACCAACGCAAAAACCGACCGATCCTCCGATTGCGGAGACCCTTTCCATCAGCGCGACATCTGCTACCGTTAATGTCAGCTGTTATTATCAGATCATCGCAAAATCCAATGTCTCCGTCAGCTTTGTATCATCCGATAATTCGATCGCTACGGTGGATTCCAACGGTATTGTACTGACTAAGAAAAAAGGAACCGTTACGATTACCGCTAAGACTTCTACCAAATCCGCATCCTGCAAGATCAATGTAGTTTCTAACAGCGGCGTTAATATTTCTTATCTTTCCGCGACTGTTACAGCAGGGAAGACGTTCTTTAACGCTTCCGCAACATCCGGCGTCAGCTGGAGCAGTCTGAATCCTTCCGTCGCTACCGTAAACAACGGATTTATTCTGGGCGTCAATCCCGGCAAAGCCGTTATCTACGCGAAAACCGCTAACGGATGCACTCACTGCCTCGTTACCGTTACCAACGCCGATCCCATCCGTTTCGCTTATACTTCTCCCAACTGCGCGGCAAGAAACGCTACGGTTACTCTGATCGCCGTTACCGATCAAACCCGTTCCGCCGTGAAGTTTGAGGTTGGTTCTCAAACGATCAACGCAACCTCCAAAACTTCCGAGGACGGTACCTATGTATGGAAGGGTACTACTTCCTTCTCAAAGGCAGGTACCTATTCCGTACGCGCTTATTCTCAGCTCAACGGAAAATGGCTCACCTGTGACGACGCGACGACATCCGCTTTTGTAACGTCCACTACCGATTACAGTACCACAATCTGTTCCGAGAGAAGAGTATCCGATTCTTGCGCGACATTTATCTCTATCTGTGAAGGATATATGCCGTCGGTGTATTACGATTATTTCACCGGTGATCCTACATTAGGATACGGCAAGCTTGTATATAAAGGTCAGCAGTTCTATAACAATCTGACAAAGACCGAAGCCTACGCTTATTTGATCCAGACGATCAACAACGAAGGCTACAGCTCCGGCGTCAATTCTTTTTTGAAAAATAACGGTATCAAGTATAATCAACAGCAATTTGATTCTTTGGTCTGTTTTGTGTATAATTTGGGTACCGGTATTCTGACCGCCGACGATGAGATCAACAACGCGCTGCTTGATTGTTCCGACGGTTCCGGTACAAAGACAACCTATTATCTGGACGCAAGCTACGTCAATTTCAGAACAGGACCTGGCACCGGATACGATGTTATCAGAACACTTGATTACGGTACACAGCTGACGCTGCTTTCTACCTCTAATGCAAGCTGGTACTATGTTCAGATTCCCGACGGAACAAAGGGATATGTATGTTCCGATTATGTCGCCAAGCGTACAGTCGGAGGTAATCTTGACCTGAATTATGTCAAAAAGCAGAATTATATCAAGAAGTTCTGCCAGTACCATCACGCGGCGGGCGGATGTGTCCGCGGACTTTTAAACCGCAGGATCGATGAGATGGAAATGTTCTTCTACGGTGACTACGACGTCGACTACGGCGCCAACAACTATAACATCAGCTTCACCTGCGCGAGCAATCCGTCCTTCCACAGCTGACCATTCATAATTGATACAAGCCCTGCATAGCTATTCTTAGGAGGATTGCTATGAAAGGTATTGTGTTTCAATTAAGAAGAAACCTTCGACTTCCCACTGTCAGAAAGCCAAAGCTTTCTTTGAAGGAGTATTTGCAAAAAAGAGGCGTATTTCTCTTCTTTTTCCTGATGTTTCTGGTCGGGCTGATCACAGGGGCTGCATATTCCAAACACGCCGATGTTGATCTGTTCGATCGTTTGGATTTTTTGTTTTCCACCAATCTCACCGAACGCGCGCAGATGTCCTCTTTTGAGATATTTGCGACTTGCTTTGGATCCGATTTTCTGTTAACTCTGATCGTTTTTCTGATGGGAATGTCGGTGTGGGGGAGTGGTGCGATCCCGCTGGTAACGGTCTTCAAAGGCTTTTCTGTCGGCTTATCGTCGTCGTTTATCTTTTCGCTGTATCGGACGTCCGGTATCGGATTTTATATTCTTGTATTGCTGCCGGGAACGGTAATGTTCCTGCTTTCGCTGATATATTATTCCAAAGAGAGTTTTTCTCTTTCTCTGCGTTATATCAGGCTGACGGTATTCGGCAGCGTTAAAGAGCCGTATCTGAGCCGATATATCAAGACGTTTTTCTTAAAAAGTCTTATCGCGCTTTTCTTATGCGCCGGATGCGCGCTGATAGATATGGTTTTATGGATCCTGTTTGCGGGGATGTTTGATTTTTAATGATATAAATGAGGTTTTTATGGGTAAGGAAAGAAAAAAGATGAGATTTGAAATACTGCTTGAGCGGTATTTTACAAATTTTCACAGAATCGTACTATTAAATTTGATTTTTGCGGTACCGAGCGTATTCGCTTTCGGTGTACCTTATCTGTTGAATTATTATGTTCTCAGTCAGCAGAATATCTTTGTGATGTTTTTACCTATCGTGTTGCTGTTCCCGTTTTACTCCGGTGTCGTCGCGGTTGTCAGAAATATCGCAAGAGGAGAAGAAGACGTCAAGGTTTTTTCCACGTATTTTAGTGTATTCAAATCTAATTTCCTGTCTTTTTTACTTCACGGTGTAGTTGTATATTTTGCCGCCGTACTGAGTTATATCTCTATTTCTACTTACATCAATTACCTCAGTGTTTCATGGTTTGTATACGCTTTATTGTTCATCAGTATCGCGATCGTTATCTTTATCACTTTTACCGTTTACTATATTCCTTTAATGGAAGTTACCTTTGATCTGAAGAAGCGATACATCTATAAAAACAGCTTTCTGATGTCTTTCGGTGAGTTTAAGAATAATTTGTTTGCGACTTTTGCGCTGGCTATTGTACTCGCTATCTTTTTTACCGCAACCGTATTTATACACATCGAACTTGTTTTGATTCTGGTTTTTGTCGGTATTTGGGCGCTGCTTCTGCCCGCTACATGTACATTTATGATCGTTTTCTTTATTTATGACGGCATGTACAACCTGATCGTCAATAAAGAAGAGAAAAAGCAGAATTTGGAGAAGAAAATCGAGAACAGCAAAAAAGGAGTTCATAAGGAAGTCAAAATGGATATCTCCGAAATCGACTACTCCGATATCGATATTTCTACGCTCCGCGATCCCGAGGGATATATCTTTCACAACGGCAGAATGGTCAAGCAGAAGGTGATCATCGAGCAGCTCAAAAACAAGGAGAAGCAAGATGAATCATAAGACAAGCTTTGCTGCCGGTTTGATCTTCGTTGTTTTAGCCGTGCTTGTTTTCTTTGCGCTGCGCAGTTTTCAGTGCCCTTCCGGTGCATCGGGAGATTCGACAATCTCCGAAGCCGATATGACAGCTAACATCACCGAAAGCGCCGCCATAACAGAAGGGACTGTTATATCGACTGAAAATACCTTGGAATCCTCTCAAGGTGCTGTTGATACGCCCGTCGATAATTCACAGATTCGTTCCTCCCGTTTTACTGTCAAAAGCGTTACTGACGGCAAAACCGACGAGACACTTTCGCCGAGAGTGGTGCTGGGCTCCTCATACAGCGAGTATTATCTTTCCTTTGATGACAAATCCGGTTTTGAGCTGTATCTTTCTTCATTGGGTGAGATCAGAGAAGGCTCCTATGAGGTTTACGATTCCGTGATTAGCGTTACTTATTCCGATGGAAAAGGCGCTGAATTCAAAATCCAGAGAGATGACAGCGGCAACTTGTCCGGTATTATCGTCCCATACGGAGAGTATAACGTATTATTTTCATAATAATCTATATCTATAAAAAAACAGGAGGCCGATCCTCCTGCTTTTTTGTTATCAGCGGTTATTTCTCGCTTTCAATAAACCATCGATTCTTTTCCAAAAAGATGAATTTATCTTTTCTTTTGATCCTGCATTTGTACCTCAGTCCGGCAGCGTCGGCCTTGACGGAAGCTGCGTATCTGAGATCAGTCACACGGTCGATGGGGAAGCTCCTGCCGTCATCCCAGTTAACGCACAGCGGCATAATATTTCCGTCCTTATCAAACTTCGCAGTCACAGATATATACTTTTTCATTCTCTCGTCTCCTGTCATTCGTCTTACAGTTATTATTATAGAACAGATGTTCTAATTTGTCAAGAGGAGATTTATGGCAGGGGAGAAATGCAAAAGAAAAGACGGCCGAAATCTCAGCCGTCCGGGTTCATATTTTATTGAAAAGATCTTCCGCATCCGGAGCAGAACTTGCTACCGGGAGGATTTACGGTGTTGCAGTCGGAGCACACGATGTTATTCTCGTCTGTTTCGGCCCATTCTACCGCTTTGTCAACGCCTTTTTCGGCGGTTCTGATAACGGTCTTACCGAGGCCCTTAAAGGCTTGACCCAGACCTTTTCCGGTTTCTTTCCATGATTCTTTCAGATTATCTGACATATACATATCTCCTTCTTGTTTTTTTATTATTATATATTCTTTAATCTATAATG
>CAZPOG010000060.1:0-11000 GCA_964588105.1 uncultured Ruminococcus sp.
GGGAGAGAGGGGTGGTTGACCTTTTCGACCAGCGGATGATTCTTCAGATATTCGACGACCTTCTTGGTGTTCTCGGCGTGTCTTTCGAGTCTGAGGGAGAGCGTCTCGACGCCCTGTAAGAGCAGGAACGCGTTGAAGGGGGAGATCGCCGCGCCGGTGTCGCGCAGCAGGATCGCGCGGATGTAGGTGACGAAGGCGGCGGGGCCGACAACGTCATAGAACGATACGCCGTGATAGCTCGGGTTCGCGTCCGCGATGTTCGGATATTTGCCGCTTTCCTTCCAATTGAACTTGCCGGACTCGACGATGATGCCGCCTAAGGTGGTGCCGTGACCGCCGAGGAACTTGGTTGCGGAATGGACAACGATGTCCGCACCGTGCTCGATGGGTCTGATCAGATAAGGAGTGCCGAAGGTGTTGTCTACGACGACCGGCAGACCGTAGCGGTGTGCAAGCTCTGCAATCGCGTCGATGTCCGGAATGTCACTGTTGGGGTTGCCCAGCGTCTCAAGATAGATCGCTCTGGTATTGTCCTGAATGGCGTTTTCGATTTCGATCAGGTTATGCGCGTCGACGAAGGTGGTGGTGATGCCGTACTGCGGCAGAGTGTGGGAGAGCAGGTTGTAGCTGCCGCCGTAGATGGTCTTCTGGGCTACGATGTGACCGCCGTTTGCCGCTAACGCTTCGATGGTGTAGGTGATCGCCGCGGCGCCGGACGCCAGCGCTAACGCCGCTGAGCCGCCTTCTAATGCGGCGACTCTCTTCTCAAGTACGTCCTGGGTGGAGTTGGTGAGTCTGCCGTAGATGTTGCCCGCGTCCGCAAGACCGAAGCGGTCCGCCGCGTGCCGGGAGTTGTGGAATACATAAGAAGTAGTCTGGTAGATCGGTACCGCTCTGGAGTCGGTAGCGGGGTCAGCCTGTTCCTGACCTACGTGTAACTGTAATGTTTCAAAACGATAATCGCTCATGGTAATGTTCCTTTCCAAAATAAAGATATAGCAAGTGTTTTTTCATACAAAAAGCCCGAGGGCAAGGGGTGCTCCCGGGCAAAGAGGTCAAAGGTTCCTGTCAGTCATCCTGCAAGGTTTACGGCAGGGTAGGACAGCCGAACGCTTCTTCCGCGCAGCAAGCCCGGGAGTTGAACATTCGACACCACATCGCAGTATACTGAGTGCGGGTTGTGACAGTAAACATTTTGGTTTCTCCTTCCGTTATTTGTCTTAATGACAACGACATTATAACACCACCAACCTACTATGTCAATAGGTAAATGGTATTTTTTTGAAAAAATTTACCTCATAGGGAACATTTCGTCTCCCATAAGGTAAAAAAAGTCAAATATTAAGCGCTTTATTGTTGATTTGATTTTTTCTTCTGATAGTCCTCTAAAGCCGCCTGGATCGCCTCTTCTGCGAGAACGGAACAGTGCATTTTGTAGTCCGGCAGACCGTCGAGCGCCTCGGCGACCGCCTTATTGGTGAGCGCCATTGCGTCTTCGACACGCTGACCTTTGATCAGCTCCGTTGCCATCGAGCTGGACGCAATCGCGCTGGCGCAACCGAAGGTCTCGAACTTGACGTCCGTGATGATATCGTTATCGATCTTGAGGTACATCTTCATGATATCGCCGCAGCGGGCGTTGCCGACCTCTCCGACGCCGTCGGCGTCTTCGATGATACCGACATTCCTCGGGTTCATAAAGTGTTCCATTACCTTTTCGCTGTAGAGTGCCATAGATTTTTTCTCCTTTTCCTTATGTCATTCTGAGGGAGCAAAACGACCGTGAGAATCCCCTTCTTCTTACTACTGTTTTCTGAAAGAATAAAGTGATCTCCCGTAAGATTCGATTTACTCCGCAATGAGATGTTTATAAAATAAATTCTTTTTTGCCTTCCGTCAAATCGCGCCAGACGGGGGAGAAGCTTCTCAGATGGGCGACGACCTCCTTGACGTTTTTGATGATATAGTCCGCTTCTTCGATGGTGATATCTTCGCCGATGCTCAGCCGAAGCGATCCGTGAGCGACGTCGTGGATGCGTCCGATTGCGAGCAGTACATGGCTCGGATCAAGCGAGCCGGAGGTGCAGGCGCTGCCCGACGAAGCACAGATGCCTTTCATATCCAGCAGGATCAGGATTGACTCGCCCTCGATGCCCTCAAAGCTGAAGTTGACGTTGCCCGACAGGCGGTGTTCTTTCTCGCCGTTTAGTGCGCTGTGCGGGATCTCGGACAGACCTTCTATCAGGTAGTCTCTGATCTTCTCCTTATGCGCGTTGTTCTTGTCCATATCGGCGACGGCTTCTTTCAGCGCGGCGGTCATAGCGAGAATTCCGGGGAGGTTCTCGGTGCCTGCGCGCTTACCTCTTTCCTGCGCGCCGCCCTCGATGAGGTTCGACAGGCGAACGCCCTTTCTTGCGTAGAGGAAGCCCACGCCCTTGGGTCCGTGGAACTTGTGTGCCGAAGCGGAGAGCATATCGATGTTCTGATACTTGACGTCGATCGGCAGATGACCGACCGCCTGTACCGCGTCGGTGTGGAAGAGCACGCCGTGACGCTTGCAGATCTCTCCGATCTCTTTGATCGGCTGGATGGTGCCGATCTCGTTGTTCGCGGTCATGATCGTGACCAGACAGGTGTCCTCGCGGATCGCGGCTTCGAGCTCTTCGGGTCTGACGATACCGTTTTCATGCACCGGCAGGAGGGTGACCTCAAAGCCGTTTTTCTCGAGCTTTTTGAGGGTGTGCAGAACGGCGTGATGCTCAAAGGCGGAGGAGATGATGTGATTGTGACCTTTTCTTTTGCCGATCATCGCGGCGGTGAGAAGGGCCTGGTTGTCCGCTTCACTGCCGCCGGAGGTAAAGAGGATCTCTCTGGGCTCGGCGTTGATGATCTGAGCAATCCGGGCGCGCGCTTCTTCGAGTTTTTCTTTTGCTTTCTGTCCGATGGTATACAGACTCGACGGGTTGCCGAAGTCGTTTTTTAACGCATCATTCATCACCGCGAGCGCTGTTTCGCTCATGCGGGTGGTGGCGGCGTTGTCCGCGTAAATTTGCATAACGGGTTCTCCTTTTTTGTAGTCGGGATTATTATACAACTATCAACCTACTGTGTCAATAGGTGAATTGAGATCCGCGTTTCTGATAAAGCAACTGTTTACAACGGGGACAAGCTGTGATAGAATAATCCATACACTTACCGCAAAGTCAGATCAAATTCTATTCTGGAGGAAAGAGTATGTTCTCTTACGTATGGCCGATAGCGCTGGTAGTGCTGTCGAACGTTGTTTATCAGATTTGCGCCAAATCCGTTCCGGAGGGGATGAACCCCTTTGCCGCGTTGGCGGTCACCTATCTGGTGGGAGCCGCCGCGAGTATCGCTCTGTATTTTATTCTGAGTAAGAACGCGAATATCTTCAAAGAGTTCGGCAAACTCAACTGGGCGCCGTTTGTACTGGGTCTGGTGATTGTCGGGCTGGAGGTCGGCTTTATCTATGCGTATAAGGCAGGCTGGTCTGTCAGTACGGCGTCATTGGTGCAGGGTTGCGCGCTGGCGGTTGTTCTGCTTTTCGTCGGATTCTGGGCGTATAAGGAAGCGCTGACATGGAACAAGCTCGTCGGCGCGGGCGTCTGTCTGGCAGGATTGTTTTTGATCAATTATCATTTCTGAAAAGAAAGGCTCCGGAGATCCGGAGCTTTTTTCAGCTGACGACGTTTTGGGGCTTGCTGTCGAGGAAGGCTTTTATGTTGTCATAGACCACGCCCATCAGCCTTTGGCGGGTTTCTAAGGGCGCCCACGCAATGTGAGGGGTGATGATGCAGTTGGGTATCCCCATCAGCACACAGTCCTCTTCCATCGGCTCTACCGAGAGCACGTCGATACACGCGCCGCCGAGATGACCGCTGAGCAGCGCTTCTTTGAGATCCTCCTCGACCATCACGCCGCCGCGGGCAGTGTTGACGAAGAGCGCGCCCTGCTTCATTTTAGAGAAGGTCTCTTTGTTGAACATCTCCTTTGAGTCATCGTTGAGCGGACAGTGTACCGTGATGATGTCGCTCTTTTTGAGCAATTCTTCAAAGCTCACTTGTCGGACGTTTTCCACATTTCTCTCGCTGCGGTTATAGGCGAGGATGTTCATATGGAACGCGTCGGCGATGTTCGCGACCTGTTGACCGATCGCGCCCAAGCCCACGATGCCGAGTGTTTTGCCGTACAGCTCGTTGAGCGGATAGACAAAGGGGGAGAAGGTGGGGCTTCTCTTCCATTTGCCGTCCTGTACATATTGATTATATCGCGCGGTGTTGCTGAAAAATTCCAGAATCAGCGCGAAGGTATGCTGGGCGACGGCGCTCGTAGAGTAGGAGCCCGCGTTGCACACGGTGATGCTGTGTTCGCGGCAATAGTCGATATCGATATTGTTATAGCCTGTCGCGAACAGTCCGATGTATTTGAGGCGTTTCGCCTTTCTCAGGCTGTGCGGATTCAACAGCGTCTTGTTGACGATGACCATATCCGCGTCTTCGATCGCGTCCGCGACCTCTTCATAGGTCAGCAGTCCGTGTTCCTCCACCTCGCCGAAGTCTTTGAGGCAGTCGGCAGTGACCAGCTTGTCGACAACGGTCTGCGCGTCGGTCAAAACGATTTTCATAGAATCAGTCCTTTATACTCTTATGATAGCATCCTACCACAGAATCGTATGAATAGCAACAAAAACCGAAAAGTTTTGGTAGACAAAAACCGTGATTTCTGTTATGATAAGAAAAAGTGAGGCGATTCGGATGCTTACGGTCAGACGAGCTGTCGAGAAAGATATCCCAAGGATTCTCGAGCTGCTCCTACAAGTGGATATGGTACACCATCTCGGACGCCCCGATATCTTCAAAGGCCCTGCGACAAAGTATAACGCGGAAGAGCTGGAGGAGATTATCAAAGATGATACCAAGCCGGTGTTCGTCTGTGTCGATGAGAGGGATATCCCGCTCGGACACGCCTTCTGTGTGCACAAGCAGGTCAAGGGCGATTCGGTGCTGACCGATATCCGCACACTGTATATCGACGATATCTGTGTGGATGAGCAGGAGAGAGGCCGTCACATCGGCAAGACGCTCTATGACCATGTCGTCGCTTACGCGAAAGGACAAGGCTTCTATAACATCACGCTGAACGTCTGGTCATGCAACGAAGGCGCGATGCAATTTTATCAAAAAATGGGACTTGTCCCGCAAAAAATCGGAATGGAAAAAGTTTTATAACAGGAGGGTAATATGGAATTTACCGCAAATACGAAGTTGACCGATATTATGGAGGCGTATCCGTGGCTTCCCGATGAGCTGATCAAGATGAACAGCGCGTTCGGGATCGTCAAGACTCCTATCGGCAAAATGATGATCAAAAACGCTACGCTTGCGGATCTGAGCAAGAAGATCGGCATCACCGACGATGAAGTGATCGAACAGCTCCGTAAGATGATCGACGAGCATGAAGAATAGAAATAAAGTATTTTCGGGGTCCCCGAAATGATGGAAATCATTTTGGGGAGAGGACGAACGGCGTAACGAGCAGGAGAGTGGTCACATTTGACCGCTCTCAGCGAGTACAGCCGATGAGGACGAAAAGGAGGTGAATATGATGAAAGGATTATTTGGTTTTGTATGCGGTGTAGCGGCAGGCGCCGGTCTTGTGATGCTGTATCTGCACAAGGACGCGATCAAGGCGTTATGCACAGGTGAAGAGATGCCCGAGGCTCCCGAGTGCTGCCCCTTCTCCAAAGCGACAGAGAGCGAGGAGACCTGTGAAGAAACCTGCGAAGAAAAAGCGGATGAAGAATAAGTTAATTGATGAAAAGAAGTAAAGCTCCGAGAGTAATTCCCGGAGCTTTTTGATGTGTTCAAAACGATAATTTTATGTAGGATGATGGTCAAAGCGGTATTTCTCGATGATCTCGGCGTATTTCTCCTTGACCTGGGGGACGAGCTGTTCCCATGTCTGGGGGACATACTCCTTTGCGTTCTGGCAAACGGTCTGGTAGAGCTTCTCATGAGAGAAGATCCTGACGATCTCCTGATACATCGAGAGCTTGTTTTCTGCGGCGGTAAAGCCGGAAAAGTTCTTTTTTACCGCGCCGGAAGCGTTGGAGCCTTCTGTCAAGAGAGAGGGAACGCCTAAGGAAGCCGCTTCTCTGACGACCAGTCCCGAGGTGTCGTACATCGAGGGGAAGAACAGAAGGTGGCTCGACAGATACACGCCCATCAGCAGTTCTCTGTCGTCGATGCGACCTAAGAATCTTACAACATCCTTGGAGAAGTTCAGGCTTTTCGCGTATTCTTTGATTTCCTTTTCGTCATAGCCGTTTCCGACGATCAGCAGGCGGTAGTCGTCTGAGGTGTCGTTTAACAGACGGAAGGTATCGAGCACCAGACGCAGGTTCTTGTGCCATATCTGATGACCGACAAAAAGTACCATGTGCTTATCGGTCGGGATCTTGTAGATCAACTGGGCGCGTCTGCGGATCTCGTCGGCGTTATCCGGCATGGTGAAGGTGGTGCCGTTTTTCATGATGGTGATATCGCCTTTGTAGCCGTAGCGGCGCAGGGTCTCGGCGGCGCCGTCGGAGACCGTCCACACAGCGTCGAGCTTGTTATAGAGGCGGACGATATGGCCGGTGACGATTTTCGCGAGGGTTTTGGAGCCTGTGATGTTGATCACGTCGTCGTAGTATTTCGAATGGAAGGTGGAGATACAGGGGATCGAGAGCTCTTTAGCAAAGCTCTGCGCGAAGGAACCTTCCGTAAACGGGCTGTGCACGTGGAAGATATCAGGCTGTTTGCTTTGGAGCCGCTTCTTGAGCGTGAGATCGAATTTTGGCGTCGGAATGGCATATTCCGCAATGTTCATCTTGATGGTCGCGGTTCTCAGTACATCGTATGAAAATACAGAGTCGTCAAACTCTTTTGACGCCTTTGGGGTCACGACACAGGTGTAGGCGTCCCGATTCATGATGGAAGCGTAGTTGTGGACGACCTGTACGACGCCGTCTACGATGGGATAGTAGGTGTCATTGAATTGTGCGGATTTGATATCAGACGGATTCATTTTGGATATCCTTTTTCTTGGAAAGTATTTTTTTCAGCGCCTTGACGGCATAGACGAGCAGTCCGATCACGATGAAAGAGTAGTAGCAGAGGAATCTCCACACCAGCATCGCCCAGAACACGCCCGAGGTGCCGAGGGAGGAGAAGATGATATAGAAGGAGCCCTCCGCCGCGCCGGAGTTGCCGGGGGTGGGTACGATGGTGATCGCGGCGTAGATATAGATACACATACACGCCGCGTCGATAAAGCCGATGTCTCCGCCGAAGGTGCGCACCGCGAAGAACGGCATACAGGCGATCGCCGCCTGGAAGATGACCGAGAGGATCAGAAGCTGGGTGAGCAGCCCCTTGCTGTTGGTGATCGCCTTGAGGCTGACGGAATAGTTGTTGAGCGCCTTGACCGCCTTCATGATCGTATGGTTCGGCTTTTTGAAAATATGGAGCTTTGCGCCCAGCTTCACGAAGAAGGCGACGATCTTCATTGCGATCTTCGGAGCGACTGCCGAGATGATGATCATCACGGGCACAATGGTATACGCAACCGCGCCGATATAGGCAGTGATCTTGATGCCGATCTGGTCGCCGATAGCGTTGTTGTGAAAGATGAATACGAGGATCGCCAGAAAGACGAAACCAAACTGCATGGTGAAAAAACCCGACAGCGGCATCGCCGAAGCGGCGCCGTCAGAGTAACCGTTAGAATGCAGATGATAGATCTGGAAGGGCTGACCGCCCGCGCCGGAGGGGGTGATACAGTCGTAGTATTTTCCCAGAGCGGCGGTCTCAAAGGCGACCCGAAAGGATACCTTCTCGTTTAAATGCTTCATCATCAGCATATACTTGAAGGTTTCCGCCATCAATACGATCACCAGACAGAGGATTCCGCCTAAGATAAAGAGGATGTTGGTGAATCCGAAGGTCTGGGTGAGCTTGGGAGGCTTGGAGAAGTCATCCTTCGCGGTGAAGTACAGCACCACGGCGTTGAGAGCTACAAACAGCGCGATTCCGATCCACTTCTTGAGCTTTTGATGTTTCTTGGGTTCTTCGCCCTCGTCCTCTTTCGCAGACGCTATCGCGTTTCTTTCTTCTGCGATCTCTTCTTTTAATTCCTGTGTTAGTTTGCTCATTCAAATACCTCATACAGAGATAGACATAATTACAGATATTACTATTATACTATGAATTTTCTCGTTTTTCAAGCGTTGCGCGGCTTCAATTGTAAACGATATATGAATTTTTCATCCGTCTTTTTCACATTCATTTTACAAATTCATCATTTTCCTGTCATATATATGCTTTATACTGTAACTACAGTCAAAGGACAGGAGGTTTTTACGATGAAATCAAACAAGCTTATGAGAGTAATATCCGCTATGATGACAGTCTTTATGCTCGGAGCGTTTTCCTCCGTGTCAAATCTGCCCTGAATATAGCGTCGCTGCGAGGACTTTCGCCCGCGGCGATCCTGACCGAAATACTATTTTGCCCCCAAACACTTCCGGCACCCTCCTGCCGGACGGAAGGTATATTAATATTAAGAAACGCTCCCGAGAAAGGGAGCGTTTCTGCGTGTGGATTCAATTTTGATCAGACTACCAAAGTGCCGATATCATAAGAGATCTCAATATGCGCAAGCCACTTTTGGATATAGGTCGCGTCGATGACAGATACTATACCATCGCCATCTACATCTGCGGCGATTTCATTAAAACTATTTACCGGAATAGATGCGCGAACTTTTTGGATTGTGGTAGCATCAATAATAGAAACGACACCGTCACCATCGACGTCACCGAGTATTATTGTCTCCGCTTCCGTCGAATCAGTTGATACAACTGTAGGAGGTTCTGTGGGTGCTAAAGTGGGTTCTTCTGTTGATGGTTCTGTTGGCTGTTCTTCTCCGATATATAGCGAAACAGCAACAATTTCGCTTCGATTTTTATCAGGTGAAATAGCATATGCACAAATAATTGAACTCTCATCCACTTTTATAGGAGCTTCATATTCAATTAGCAAATCTTCAGAAAGATATCCAATTCCCTCAATTGATGGATTATTCTCCATAACTAGATAATAGATCTTAGTATTGGCAGCAAGAGAGTAAATACCTACCGTCTGGGATTCCGCGTAGTATCCTGTTTCTATAGTAAATCTTGGACAATCGCTGTCCTCAACATACTTAAACTCAGGATGAATTGCCATGCTTCTGGTTACATACTCTTCTTCGCCTTCACTGTCCCATCTCGCAAATGTCATCTTCGGTGATGGTGCTTCGCATCCAACCGGTGCTAATGCTTCCTCACCATAACCAAGCTCTTGTTCGCTGAGAACGTTTCCATCTGCATCAAAGAAGGTAACTACATACACAGCGTCCTTGTATTTAGCAGTTACTATCATGTTATCTGTCACGATCTGTGCGGGTGTGTCATCGGCAAGACTCCAGTATTCAAACATCTTCGCTTCTTGCTCAGGAATCACATCACTTGTCAGTTCGCTTCCATAAGGTAACTCTTTCATAGAAACAAACGATTCATCCCAATCAACGAACACTACTACACAAGTTTTCTCTCTGTATACAGCTTCAACCACTGTGTTTTCCTGAATGTTCTTCAGCGCTGTATCCCAGCCGATGAACTCATAGCCTTCAATTGCCGGAGCTTCAGGTGCTTCTGCCGCGCCACCAGCTACAACATTTGATGTTCCTACATGAGTACCATCCGGCAGGAAGAATTCTACCGAGTAAACAGGCTTAGGCGCTTCGATCTTACCAACAGTCTGATAATTTGTGCTTCCTTCAGCACCGACCGTTATTACAAAGTCACCAGTTGTCACGCTCGGTTCTTCCTTTGTAATATAGTCAAAGCTATAGAAACCTGTTTCATCTGTTGTAGTCTGACCGATGAATTCAATCTGATTTGCAGTAGGATCAGTATTCTGTCCTTTGTAAACAAGAAGAGTTACTACCTTATTTGGAGCATTTTCTAAAGTCCCCTCCAGATGCCTTTGCACACCTTCTCCGTCTTCCAGTGATTTCACTGTTTCATATACGGTTGAGGTACCTTCTGCATTTACATCTGCCTTATACCATGAATCTTCACCATAACCGTTATACAAACCAATTCCATCATCAATAGTTGATACTAAGTTTAGCTCTGTAAACGATGTGTTGTATTCCCACTCGCCGGGATAATCCATACTATCTGGATATGCGCTTGAATAAGTAAATACCGCTTTTCCGGTGCTGAGATTGGTATATTTATACCTCTTGTAATTGTAGCACGGAATCTCTATATTGTTTGACTTAAAGCGATAGGTTGTTCGGGTTTCAACTTGCCTTGTGCTGGAAGCTGATACCGGATCTGTTTGCCAATTGCTGAAATTAGTCTGAATGTAATTGTAGTTAGAATACTGCTGTCTGGTACGATAGCGGTACATTGTTGTGGTCGGCTGTCCGGTACCACCGGCACCATTACTACATCCGGGTTTCTCATACGTCCATCTCTTACCGTTTATAGTACAGTAACCTCTGGTGGAATCCCAACTACCTGCTCCGCTTGTTACGGCAGAACCGATTTTTTCATAATACATCTCATTCCAGCTAAGAGTTCCAGTCTTTCCGCACTTAGAACACTTACCACTATACGGATCTCTTTGTCCGCAACTGGAACACACAAAAGCATAATATCTGTATCCCTTGGTTGTTCCCTGTTCTTTCAAAGCACTTGTCGTTTCCTTTTTCGTGCTATACGCGCTCCACGCGCTCCATCCGGTATAATCATTAGCGATAAGCGCGGAATTAACAAAGGTAAAACCAGCGGGTGTTGCAGGCTTTGTTGTGGCTCTGATTGTTTTACTATCCTTATATCTGTATTCTGTTCTGCTTTCAGACATCAATCCTTCTGCAGGCTGATT
>CAZPOG010000061.1:0-10987 GCA_964588105.1 uncultured Ruminococcus sp.
TTCGATCTCGAGATAGGAGACGATCCCCAGTCTCGCGACGTTGACGCCGGCGATAAGCCATATGACTCCGGCGATCAATAACAGTGTTCTCTTTTTGACCCTGAACATCTTTTATATTCATTCTCCTTTATGAGTCGCTGCTTGATGTGGAAGATCGTCTTCTGTGTCAGGACGCGCAGCCCCTTTGTCAAGGCTCTGGCGCAGAAGAATATCAGCACGGAGACTCCGACGCCGATCAGTCCTATGCCGATCACGGCGAGTCCCTGCGGGATATTACGCCATATCAGAAGGACGACGCCCGCCGCTGTGCCGATCAAGCTGATGATCTCCAGAGAAGTGGAGACTACCCACATCGAGACCACGCCGGCGCAAACGATCAGATACAGCGAAAGCACGACCGCGATCCCTGCGATCAGCAGAGAGAGCCAGATCGGAGATAAGAGGCACAAGATACTGACTTCCCGAGGTTTCATATTTTTCAGTATTCTTTTGATTCTTTCTTTGATGAGCTTTAAGAGCGGATAACCGGAAAGGATATTGACAACGACCTCGTTGATATCGCCGACCTCTGCCGTCGCATATTCTTCCGTGTAGCCGTAGCTTATGACGTCGTCGATCATCTTGCCACAGTGGCGGAGCTTATCCTCCCGATCCCCCTTTGGCATCCATGAAAGCCTTGCTCTCAGCTCAGTTATATATTCCTGTTTCGTCATGTTTATATAAACCCGTATTCTTCATCTATCAATTCTATATATGAATCTTTTGCGAATCTCACAGCGATCGGATCGCCTTTGCATAATCCTCCGCGTGGTTGACGGAGAACTCTCCGTGAGCCATCCCGCTCAGTTCCACAACAAAAGAGGACGGGAGCATCGCTTTGATCCTAATGGCAGATCGCTTGATTCCGCTGTTTTCTCTCTCGCCGAAATAGACCCGCACATCGGCTTTGCTGTTTTTGAATGATTCCTTTAATGTGTATGAAGTGTTTGCTTGCAGGAACGCGATCATATCCTCTTTTGAGATCGCGCAGGTGTCGCGGTAATAGTCTTCGAACAGCTCGTCCTTAATCTTCAGCGACTTGAATTGGAGTCTTGAAAACCATTTCTGTTTGATTAGCCCATAACTGCATGTGATCGACGGTTTGATCATCGCATGGGTGAATTTTGACGGGATGACCATCGCGCTCTCAATCAAAGCGTGCTCGCAGATATCACTCTGACGGGAAAGGATCTCCAACGCCACCTGTGCGCCGAGCGATAAGCCGCCGAGCAGATAGACAGACCCGCCGAGATCGCTCCTGATAAAGTCGATGATCTCAGCCGCGTTATCCTCGATCGAGGAGAAATGCCTGTCACTTTCTGAGTGACCGTCGAGGATCGGAAGGATCACATGACAGTCGCCCTGCAGCGGCTCTGCCGCTTCGCGATAGTTCCACCACGACAGCCCGCCGCCGTGGAGCAGGACGATGGTTTTCTCATTCTCTTTTCCGTACTCTTGATACTTCATGGCTGTTGATATTCCTTCACATATCACGGCGTTTGTTTCAATCTATGGGCAATTCCTCATGGCTGACGTCGATCGGCTCAGTTTGCAAATATGCCGGAGCGGGGATCAGCGAGTTGTCATTTGCTCTTATGTATTCGTCGGCAGGACAGATCTTTTCCTCTTGTTTTGCGAGGACGATACCGATGTCCGCTGTGACGAGCTTCTTCATATATCGGGCGGCGTTCTCGGCGACAAGTCCGCGCTTGACATAGCCGATCGTGACCGTCACATCCGAGTTGACAGCGATCTGCGCCTCGCCGGTGTCGCCGTTCATGCCGCTGTTGATGTCGACGCTGATTACCTCTGCGCCGCTTGTGTTGATCTCGTTGACCGCGCTGAGAAACGGTTCCCGCAGACTGCCCTGAAAGCCGGTACCGAGCAGGCAGTCCACGATCATATCGGTGTGCGCAAAGTCGCCGGTAGCATAAGTCTTCATCGGCACGCCGAGAGCGTTCGCTTGCGCCGCGAAATAGGAACTATCCTCGGTCAGCTTCTCGCTGAGCTTGACGATCCGACAGGGGTGATGATTCTTTGTCAGGATACATGCGAGCGCGTACCCGTCGCCGCCGTTGTTGCCGCCGCCGATTGCGATCGCAATATCGCCGCGCCAAGGTACCGCGCGATAAACGCCCATCGCGGCGCGGTACATCAGTGTACGTCCGGACACGAAGTTTTCGATCGTGAGCCGATCGCTCTCGCGCATATTCTCAACAGATATACAATCCAGATAACGTTTCTCCATGATGTTCACTTGGTTACAGCTTGCTTGCGAACGTTCTGATTTCCGAGAGCTTCTTTTCCGATTTGTTCTCGGCTCCCGCGGCGGTAATGACGCCTGCGTTCTCGATCTGAGCGTAATCCATATAGCCCTCAAACTGCGCGATCGCCGATTCAAACCCGCAGGATCCCGCGCTGAGAAGCAGAGCGGCTTTTGTCGCCTTTTGAGGCTTACCGATACAGTACACACGCTGGATTGCCGCCTCCGTCTGCGCGGTCATGCCGAAGTAGTAGATGGGGGAGGCAAACACGATCATATCGCTCTCGCGGTACGCGGGCAGCAGCTTGTCAAAATCATCCTTTTGGATACAGCTGCCGCTGCCCTTCGTGTGGCAGTACTCACAGCCCTTACAGCCGGCGATATTCATCCTGCCGACATGATATACTTCGACCTCGTGACCCGCCGCCTTCGCGCCTTCACAGAACGCGTCGATCATCGCGGCGGTATTTTGCTTTCTCGGGCTACCGTTAAACACAGCAATTTTCATATCAAAAACTCCTTTTTTTCTGATACTCTTATCATAACAGGAAACTCAAGCGTTGTCTACAAAAAACTCCGCCCGGATCATCATTTCCGAGCGGAGAGGGTTTTTATCATACGGCAAAGATCAATCGACCGCCGTGAGATGATAGATAAACGCGGTGAACTCCGGAACCTCGCGCGGAATCGGAATGCCGGCGTGCATGAGCGCCATACCGGACGCCTCCAGCATAACGCCCTCCCGTTCGATACGGTAGCGCCTGTTCCGATCCAGCCCGCGGCACTTGATATATTCCTGCGGACCGTTCACGGTGAGGCTGACGGTGATAACGGTCACCAGCGCCTCTCTCTTATCTTTTGAGACGCTCTCCCACGCGACAAGGTTGACCGGTTCATAAGGGTTGGTCAGCCGGTAGTAATCGCCGAAGAAGTTGACGTCATAATACTTATGATAGAGCTCGCTCATCCGTCTGCATGTCTCGATCTCTTCCTTGCTGAGCGCGGTCGCGTCAAGCTCATAGCCGAAGGTACCGCACATGGCGATCGCCGCCTTGGTCTCGATCGGAACCATGGGACTCGCCTCGGACACATGAGCGCCCATTGTGCATACGGGATAGAGGAAGGAAGAGCCGTAGTGGAGCTTGAGATTATCAAGCGGTTTGGTATTGTCTGAGCTCCAGTACTGGACGAAGTAGGTGAGCATAGCACAGTCAAAACGTCCGCCGCCGCCCGCGCAGCCTTCGAACATGATATCCGGATGCGTCTTGATGATGCCGTCCATCACGCGGTAGAGACCCAGCACATAGCGGTGGGAGACCTCTCCCTGACGATCTGCGGGAAGAACGTTTGACCATAGGTCGGTGATCGCGCGATTATGATCCCATTTCACATAGTAGATATTCGCGCTGTCGAGAATACGGTTGATACTTTCGATCAGATAGTCCTGGACTTCTTTTCTGCCGACGTCGAGTACCAGCTGGTTGCGGCTGCGGACGGCTTTTCTGCCCGGGATCTCCATGACCCAGTCGGGATGTGCGCGGAAGAGATCAGAGTCCTCCGATACCATCTCCGGCTCAAACCAGATACCGAACTTCATGCCGAGGCTGTTGATCTGGCGGACAAGCTCATTCAGACCGCATTTGATCTTCTTCTCGTTGACATACCAGTCGCCGAGACCGGAGTTGTCGTCGTCACGCTTGCCGAACCAACCGTCATCCATGACGATCATCTCGACGCCCATACCCTTGGCGGCTTTGGCGATCTCGACGAGCTTAACGTCGTCAAAATCAAAGAAAGCGGCCTCCCATGTGTTGATCAGTATGGGACGTTTGACGTCCTTGACAAATTTGCTGTCGTTGAGATTATTGCGGAAGAAATCATGAAAGATGCGGCTCATGCCGGTCAGACCCTTATGGGTATAGGTCATCAGCACCGCAGGAGTATCGAAGTCGTCGCCGGGCTCGACAGGAAAGCTGAACAGCCTGTCGTTGATACCCATGACCAAACGCGCCTGATCATATTGATCCAACTCGACCTCGGCAAGGAAGCTGCCCGAATACATCAGGGCAAAACCGTAGCAGGAGCCGTACTCTTCACTCGTCCTTCTGTCAACGAGAGCGACGAAGGGATTCTGCTGATGAGAGGATATGCCGCGTCCGGAGCGGATCTTGTGGACATGATGCGTCAGCTGCTGACGTTCCACCTGGCGCTCCTGACCGTATCTGCCGGGCAGGGATACCAGATCAAGATGGCTGCCGTTCATGTAATCGATGTTAAGGGACATGATCCTTTTGAGATTGATCGTCTTTTCGCCTCCGTTGTGAACGCGCGCCGCGCGCATGATGATATCCGCTTCTTCAAACACGGAATAGAGCAGCGTGACGCGCACCTTAGAGACAGCGTCTTCGATAACGAGTTCCAGCGTGTCCACGGTGTCGTTTTTTGTGGCAAAAGCAGTCGGAAGACCTGTCAGCGTAAAGGGTCCTTGATAGATCGTGTGTGAAACATACCGTCCGTCAAAAGAGAAGCTGCCGTCGCTGTTTTGCACTTCGATGGAGTTGATGCGGAAGTCGCCCTGCTGCTGGGTGGTAAACTCCTGGGGCTGGGCGTCCAGCGAGAAGGTACGCTCCTTCAGCGAATCATACGGATTACCTGAGAATCCGCGGTCATAGCGGCGAATCAGGTACGGCAGATCCTCATCAAAAATCGTCCCGCCGTAATACAGATGATTCACATAGTTAAGATTACCGATTTTAAGCTGATAAGTCGACTTAGCTGTGTGCAGTGAAAAAGTCTTCTTGTCTTTGTTGTAAAGAATTGACATTACGAACACCTCTGTATCATTCTTTGTAAATCCCGGCAAACCGACGTGCTTTCAGCCGAAATAAGAAAGCGTTGCGGCATAGAAGATATCACTATAATTATACCATAAAAACGCGTGCGGACAAGCCCTAATATGCCCGCAAAACTTCCTTTTTGTCAGTTAAAAATGGTCTAAAGAAGGATCTTTGACTATTATCCTTTTCAAAGTATCTGTTGCTTGTGGATCTGCCTCATCCGCGCGCATACGAAGGTTTGCTTAAACCTCCCGCGGGAAACGATTGATTAACAAAAAATTATTCGAAAAACGAAAATACCCATTGACCTGTGACGGGATGTTGTGATGCTATTGAATCAGCAGCAAACGATTATCGTTTCAAGGAGGGACCATATGAAAGTTTGCAAAATCTTTTCTCTTATGCTTGTTCTTTGCGTGATCATGTCCATACTCGTGCTAAGCACAGTCTCTGCTATTGATACAAACCTGGGAAATATTAAAATCACAGGTATACTTTATTGTTTGTCGGATCAATATTACGATACTTATGATTTTAACGATGGCATCAAAATCAACGAAAATATTGCATACTACGAAGTCGGAGGCGAAGATAACTTCTCATACAGAGAGATATACTTATTCTACAGCAATATGATCAAATATTACAGCTCAAATGCGGAATTAGTTTTTTCAATGCCGACTTATGCTGCAGATGAGTGGTACAACTTCGAGCCCTTTGTTTCTTACGACGAAATGCACCCCGGAGACATTGTGGCATACTTAGACGACACGCATATGGGTATTTATGCCGGTCAGGATGAAGACGGATATTACGTTATCATACATGACCGTGATGAAGTCGAAGTCGAATATGTGTCAGATATCGATCAATCAAAGCCTTCCCGTTACCTTTCGGCGCCTTCCGAGAACTTACGTTTTCTCGTTTGCTATAATAATGACGATAACAGCGAGACGAATAACAGCCAAATGGTCAGCCGCACGAATCCGTCTGCCACGGAGGAACCTACCGAGGAACCCACTGAGGTATCCACTGAAGTATCTACCGAGGTTTCCACCAAGGCTCCCACCGCTGATACGAACAGCAAGTCTCCGAACACCGGTCATACTTGTGACGTTGCTGTGGTCATCATGCTGATGATCTTTGCGGTCGCCGCCGCCGGCGTATCCGTCTGCAATATCTCTAAGAAACGCGGCTGATACCGCAACAATTGGATTAAATGAAAACATACCGGCGCGGGTATTATACTCACGCCGGTATTTTGAATCATATTGCGGTTTTATTTCTTTGCGTTTCATCGTTTTTATGAAAAAGGGATGTGATCCGATAATTCTGTCAGATTGCCAGATTTTTATAGACAAGCGCTTGGAATACTGATATAATACGAATAGAATCATGACAGAAAGTCTTGGAGGAGTAAATATGAAAACAGGCAAAAAAGCACTTGCGCTACTTATTTCAACGATCATAGTGCTCAGCGCTTTTATCGTTACTCCCGCTGTGTTTCGTGCGGATGCGGCTTCGCTTATCAATGGTACATTTACGATAATGACCCCTGACAATTACGATCCCGGCGCGCTGGACTATTTTTACAGCGACGGGTATTTCAAAAAGTCGGGAACGATCATGGACCCCCACCTGAGAACCATGTCCGCCGCGCTGGTATTTACATGCCAGGGTATGTCCGATACGCCGGATGAAACCTATGGCAGGATCCTGAGGGATATCGGATTTACGGATATTGAGACATATGATATGGATCATTCTGCGATGGATTCGATGGGCGTAGTGATCGCACATAAATCGGTCGATGAAAAAGATGTTGTCGCCGTAGCGCTCAGAGGCGACAGATACGAGATCGAGATGGCGGCAAATCTGGTTGCCGGAGCCGGGGGAGATATACAGGCGTTTGCCGACGCAGAGGCGCTGGTGGAAAACAGAATCAGCGCATATCTCGAAAAATACAATATCACGCAGGCAAAGTACTGGGTCGTAGGATACAGCCGTTCCGGCGCGGTCGCCAATTTATTCGGGCGCGCGCTGAACAGGAATCTGTCCGGATTTCATACTACTGTCGATGATATCTATGTCTATACCGTTGAGTCTGCGCTCGGTTCTGCTGACAATACCGTTTATCAGAACATTCATAATACCATCGATCGCCGCGACATGGTTACCTATCTATATCCCTCGTTATGGTCGATGTACGGATGCGGCGTTCCCGATTACATCGGCGATGCCGATGATACGATCCCGCTCATAGTCTTTTCTCTGTCATCAGGGAGTGAGCCGCAGAGCATAGGGCAGGTAAAGACAGTCGATTTTATCAACGACTTTATGACTTTTCTGGGAAACAACCTCAGTCGTAAAACCTATTATGAAAAGCTTCAGACTCCGGTGTCACAAGTCGCTGAGATTTATTTCTCTCTCAGCGAGGAACAAAGGCTCGTATTCATGGGGTTTTTCAAACAGGTTTTCAGCGAATTGAAGGATGATAGTACATTAATTCCCACACTTCTCGTCGCTCTTGCCGCTCCTAACACAAAATTAAGCGCCGGATTGGTTACGAATCTGATTACCAAACACATGAATCAGGTTTCTAAAACATCCGGAAAGCCCGTGTCCGATAACGAATATAATACGATCAAATCTGCGGTATCACCGATCGTATCGGTACTTTTGCCGATCCTCGCTAAAGATTTTAAGGCAACCTACAAGGTTAACGGCAGCTCCAATTCGACGTCCGCTCCGCTTTATCATACGATGACTCTTATGGGTAATATTGACGGCCTGTTTATGCATCATTACAATTACAATATCTTCGATGAGCTGACAGCGTTGGATTCGTATTATCAGGAGAGAGATGTCATCCTCGGCGATGTTGACGACGACGGAATGGTGACGATCATTGACGCAACTGCGATACAGCAGCACCTTGCCGGAATGGACGTTGCGGTATACATCGAACCTGCGGCAGACACAGACGGCGACACAAAGGTGACAGTCCTCGACGCAACCTATATCCAGCGTTGGCTGGCAAAGATCATCTTTGATGACAGAATCGGCGCAATAATATCATAATTTTAGTCCGCATCCCTATTTCAGAAAAATGAAGGGATGCGGACTTATTTTTTATCCACAATATTTCTCGATACATTCGCTGACATATTCAGCCGTGCCGTCACCGTGCTTATCAATATTCTTCATAAAGCGTTCGTCGGCAACATACATCTGTCCGAGTCTTGAGAGGATCTCATCGGTGCAGGTGTACATCCTGTCGGTGATAAACTGCTTGAGTTTTACGACCTGCAGGCGCGCCGATTCATCATCGGGAGCAACACCCGCACTCTTCAGCTCGGCGAAGCCTGCCATGATGGCGTCCGTCCCTGCGGACAGCTCACTCCAATCGGCTACGGTATAATTCGCCGTGCGCTGTTCGCTCTCTTTGTAGGTCTCGGTATCGCTCCAGCGCTCACGGACTTCATTCATGTATTTATCGTTCATTTCATGATCTCCTTTGTCCATCATTTTCTTTCCTCATGATCTCGTAAACCATACACTTACCGTCGCAGATGGTTTCGCTATCCTTAATCAGAACATCAATATTCTCTTGATCAATATCTGTTTTAATGTTGTCGATGCCGTGAAGCCTTGTGAAAAAAATCAACTACTTCCTGTGTTTATCCAATCGTCCAAAAACCGCATTTGCTCCTCGGTATGAAACCAATGCTCGCCGTTTTTTATCACGGTCAGGTTGGCGTTGTGCTTTTCGGCGAATGATCGGATCGTATCATAAGAGGTCAGATCGTCGCGACTGCCGTACAGGATCGCGGTCGGGCAGTTCCAACGGATCGGATGATCCCTGACATAGCATAAGTATTCCCACGACAAGTCTTCGCCGAAAGAGGTATGGATCACACCTTGTTGTTTCAACTCATCTTCGGATACATTTGCCCAAGTCATCATATCGGCGATCAGCTTTTCCATATTGACGATCGGCGAGATAAAATACGCCTTCTCGATCATCATATCGATACCGGCGTTCATAGCGAAAAAAGCGCCGATGCTGTTTGCGATCAGGATGATATGATCGTATTCTGTTTTCAGCTTTTTAACGGCGGCGTGTATCTCTTCTCCCGTTTCCCACGGAGTAAAGGTCTTGTAATCCAAACCGATCACATCGCAGTCGGGGAAGAGGGTTTTGTAATGCTCGCTCTCGGACGCGCTGCCGCCCTTACCGTGTATGTAAATAACAGCGTTTTTCATTTGACTCTCCCTGTTCTGATAAAGTGTCCTTCCTGTATGGCGGCAAAAGTGGCTGCGGCGCATACGACGATCGCGCTGTATTTCAGATCGATAAACGACAGCGTGTACGGTAAAAGAAAGCATAACGCTCCGGTGACCTTGTTCATCACCGTGTGCGGCGCGATCCACTTCTTTTGCTTTATAAAACCTGAAATGATATTGATGACCTTGATCAGCGCAATGACCGCGATCCAGATATACAGCCATATCGGTATATCGAGTATCGGCAGCAGCTTGATCAGACAGACCGCGACAAAGACAAAATCTGCCATGGTGTCGAATTTAGCACCGAATTCACTGACGGTATTTGTTTTTCTTGCGACCGGCCCATCGATCATATCGGTCAATCCCGCCGCCGAGTACAGCACATAAAACGCCGGTGATAACGGCGAAAAGAACAAGATGGCTATACTGAAAACGATCCGAAAACCGGTGATGATGTTTGCAATATTCTTCATTTCAAAGAATATGATCCTTCCTGACATTTATGGCTTTATGATAACAGAAAACAGCATCTTTGTCTATAAAAACCTCCGCTTGGGATTCCAAACGGAGGCTTGTTTATGTATGATATCGATTTACCTGTTTCATTTCAAATACTCACTGAAGAATGCCTCGAGCTTATCGAACGGGATCGCGTCCTTTCCTCCGCCGTCGTAGAGATCGGTGTGAACCGAGTCGGAGATGATATACAGCTCTTTGTTATCGGTGTATTTACTGTTGTTGATCATATTCGCATATGCGTCTTTACCGAAATAGCAGGAATGCGCTTTTTCGCCGTGGATGATCAGCACAGCACTGCGAATCTCATTTGAGTATTGCAGGATCGGCTGATTGAGGAAGGACATCGTTCCGACTGCGTTCCATCCGTCGTTGGAGTTGAGTGAGCGCGGATGATAGCCTCTTTCGGTCTTGTAGTAATCATAATAGTCCTTTACGAAGAACGGCGCGTCCTCCGGGAGAGGATCGATTACGCCGCCCGCCCGTTTATAGAAACCGTTCTTATAGTCCTCGATACGTTGAGCGTTGAACGCTCTTCTTGCGTTATAGCGAGCCTCCTCGCTGTCCTCACTGTCAAAATAACCCTTTGCGGCAACCCTGGTCATGTCGTACATCGTTGAAGCGACCGTCGCCTTAACGCGAGTATCGAGCGCCGCCGCGTTGATTCCCATACCGCCCCAGCCGCAGATACCGATAATACCGATGCGTTCGTGATCGACTTTGTCATTGAGCGAAAGAAAATCAACCGCCGCCATAAAGTCCTCGGTGTTGATGTCGGGTGACGCCATATATCTCGGCTCACCGCCGCTTTCGCCAGTAAAAGAGGGGTCGAACGCGATGGTCAAAAAACCGCGCTCTGCCATTGCCTGTGCGTACAGACCGGAGCTTTGCTCTTTGACCGCTCCGAAGGGTCCCGAAACTGCGATAGCGGGCAGCTTCCCTTCTGTATCCTTCGGTACATACATATCTGCCGCAAGCGTAATACCGTAACGGTTGATAAAGGTCATCTTGCTGTGATCGACCTTGTCGCTCTTCGGAAAAG
>CAZPOG010000062.1:0-10751 GCA_964588105.1 uncultured Ruminococcus sp.
ATACAGCGTTGTCCGCAATTTCCTTTCCGCATTTTTGACAATACTTCATGATCTCACACCTTTCTGAATACTTTTCTGATTTCTCCCTGAAAAGAAAAATCACCGTGTACTTTAAATATACACGGTTTTTTTCGTATTTGTTATGCTGTCAGCATAACTTTGCTTATTTATTTGTGATACAATAGGAATATCTTCCCAAAGAATACGCGGCTTAAAAGGTCACATATCCCATGTCATACAGTCTGATCATCACGAAAAAGAGGACGACGCCGATAAACAGGCAGAGTATGCCCAGAAGATTTTTGATGACCTTGCGCGCGTATGGATTCTTGGTGAAGATCCGCGAAAACTGCCCGACGTCGCCGAAAAGCAGGTAGGGAAACAGGCTGAAGAATCCGAAGAGCTCCAGCATCATCATGGCGTTTGCCAGAACAAAGGGGAAGCCTTTTTCCGTGAATTTCTGGGAGTTTGCAAGCATTGTCAGAATATACAGCAGCAGCGCCAGAAAGTATATGATGATCCCCAGCACCGTCATGATCTTGGGGAATACGTGCTTTGAGCGAAATCCCGGGATCGGTCGATACTTTTCTTCCTGCGGCTCATCTTGTTGACTGCTTTTTTCATAGTTGTTGGTCACAAGCGCCTGCTGCAGTTGATCCGCGTTGCCAAAGCGCTTTTGCGGATCAATCTCTGTACATCTTTCGATGACCGGTCTGAGAGGCCCCATGTACATTCTCTCAGAAGGGATCTGACCTGTCAGGAGATAGTTGAGCAGAACGCCGCAGGAGTAGATATCCGCTCTTTGGTCTGTCTGCTGAAAGCCGAACTGTTCGGGAGCGGTATAGCCTACCGTGCCGAGAATGTCGGTATCCTTGTTCTTGTTTGCTTTTACGGTCCTGACGATATCATAGTCGATGATCTTGACGACGCCGCGATCAGTCAGCATCACGTTGGAAGGATTGATATCCCGGTGGACGAACCCGTGCTGATGAAGGGCACAGAGACCGGAGCAGACCGAGAGCATGATGATCTTTGCGTTTTTTTCGGAATAGACGCCGTAGGTTCTCACCTGCGCTTCTATCGTGGAGCCCTCGACATATTCACACAGACAGACGCATCTGTCCGAGATGATATCCGCGTCGTAGATACGCATCAGGTTCGGGTGATTCAGCGTGCTGAGCGTCTTCATCACTTCATATGAATCGGGGAGAGAGACTCTTCTGAGCATCAGCTGTCCCGAAACAAGATTTCTGACAACGCTGAGCTCGTCGGAGAGCTTCTGTACTTCTTCGATTTTCCACAGATTGAATTTTTCGTGAATATCCATCGTCATCTTGCTGCTGTTTCTTATAAACCGATTTACGTTTTTCGTTTTTTATGTTATTATAAATTCAGACAAATTACAAGAGGAATGTATTATTTTTATAGTTTTAGGAGGATAAAAATGGAAAAAACCACCGACGAACTTTTAAAAAGCCTTAAATCAAAAAAGAACATTGAGGACTTTTTTAAGGAAAACACTTCGGAACTTCTTTTTTCATCTCTAAAGGATCTGATCGATTTCTATATCAACCGGAAGAAATTGAAGAAGAGCGAGGTGATAAGGCGCTCGATGCTCGGAAGCTATGCGTATAATATCATCAACGGTGACCGAAAAAATCCTGAGAGAGACAAGCTGATCATGCTCTGCTTCGGTCTGGAATTAAGCTACGAGGAGGCAAACGAGCTGCTCAAAAAGAACTCCAACGCCGAGCTGTACACGAGAAACGGAAGAGACGCGGTATTTATCTTCGCGCTTGACAGGAAGATGAGTGTGATCGAAACGAACAATATGCTGGATGAATACGGTTTTGACTTATTGCCTCTTCCGAACTGACTTTCTCCTCTCCGGATCCGGAGAGGTTTTTCTTTTATAAATCAATGATTTTTCTGGACATCTTTTTTTCTGTGTAGTATGATAGAAAAAGAAATTTGTCGATTATGAGGTCAATATGGATCAAGAAAAAATGAAGTTTGAGGGTTTGTCGCCCGAAGAGGTGCAGGAGCGTGTCGCAAAGGGACAGGTCAACGTTTCTTCGACGGTAAAAACCAAATCGATCAAAAGGATCTTCCGCGATAATATCTGCACGGTGTTCAACCTGATCAACGTGATCCTGTTTATCCTGCTGCTTTTGGTGGGCTCCTATAAGAACATGCTCTTTATCATGGTGGTGTTCATCAACACGGTCATCGGTATCGTGCAGGAGATCCGCTCCAAGAGGAGCGTGGACAGGCTTACGATCCTGACGCAGAAGAAGCAACGGGTGATCCGTTCAGGCGAGGTCGTCGAGCTGTCAAAGGATGAGTTGGTGCTCGACGACATCATCCTGCTTTCGCGCGGCAGTCAGGTACCTGCCGACTGTGTGGTGGTATCGGGAGAATGTCAGGCGAACGAGAGCTTGCTGACGGGTGAGTCCGATCTGATCGAAAAGCGAGAAGGCGACGAGCTGCTTTCCGGCAGCTTTATCGCCGCGGGTTCCGTCTGCTGCCGTGTGATCAGAGTCGGCGCTCACAGCTATGCCGCCAAACTTAACAACGAAGCGAAATATATCAAGAAGAATGACTCCCAGATGGTCAAGTCGTTTCATTTTATCATCAATCTGTGCTCTGTGATCATCTTTCCGCTGGGAATCCTGCTTTTTGTGATGAAATACTTTGTGCGTCATCTTGAGATGGATCAGTCGGTAGTCTCTACCGTTGGCGCGCTGGTAGGGATGATCCCGAGCGGTATGGTACTGCTTACGAGTACGGTGCTGGCAGTATCGGTCATCCGTCTCGCGAGAAGAAAAGTGCTCGTCAACGAGATGTACTGTATTGAGACTTTGGCGCGCGTGGATGTGCTGTGCCTTGACAAGACCGGAACTCTGACAGCCGAAAAGATGAATGTACACGACGTCTATTCCTTCGGCGCGAATATGGATGAGATCAAAACTGCTCTCGCCTCTGTCGCCGCCGCGAGCGAGGATAAGAATGCGACGCTTTACGCGATCGCCGAGTATACCAAGGCGGTCGATGAACTCGGGTGTGAGAGCTTTGTGCCTTTCTCTTCCGAAACAAAGTGGTCGGGAGGCAATTTTACGAACGGCAGGAGCTATATCATCGGCGCCGCGGAGTTTGTATTTTCTGATAAAGAAAAATACAAGAAGGTATTTGATCGGATAGACTGTATCACCGAGACCGTGAGAGTGATCGTACTGGCGTCCTCTTCCGGGAAGGTTCAAAGCGGCAGTCTGCCCGATGAGCTCGAGCCGATGGCGCTGATATTCCTCAAGGATCAGCTCAGGGACAATGTCCGCGAGACGGTCAGCTACTTCAAAGAACAGGGAGTGACGCTGAAGGTCATCTCTGGCGACAGCGCGGAAACGGTCAAGAGGATCGCTCTCGACTGCGGTATCGACGGCGCAGAGAACGCCGTCGATATGACGACGATCGAAACGGATCAGGCGCTGGAGAAGGCGGCGGAGAAATGCAATGTCTTCGGCAGGGTCACTCCCGCCCAGAAGAAAAAACTCATCTTAGCCCTCAAAGCGCACGGCCATAAAGTCGCAATGACGGGCGATGGCGTCAACGACGTGCTCGCCTTAAAAGAAGCGGACTGCTCTGTCGCGATGGCGGCGGGCAGCGAAGCGGCGCGCAATGTCTCTCAGCTGGTGTTGGTGAATAACGACTTTGCCGCGATGCCGGACGTTGTCGCAGAGGGTCGCAGAACCATCAATAATATCGAGCGAAGTTCTTCGCTCTATCTGGTCAAGACGATCTACTCGATCATCCTCTCGGTGTTCTTTGTGTTTTCGGCGCTTGCCTATCCTTTCCAGCCGATCCAACTGACCCTGATCGGCGCGTTGACGGTGGGATTCCCGTCCTTTGTGCTGGCGCTGCAGCCGAACAAGAATATCGTCAGAGGCAACTTTACGTTTAATATCATCTCCCGCGCGGCGCCTGCCGCCTTGTGTGTGGCGGCAAATATCATCCTGATCACCTCGCTTTCCGGAGCGCTCTGTGTGTCACAGGAGGAGATCTCCACGATCGCGGTGTATATTACCGCTTTGATCGGCTTGATGCTGATCGTGCGGCTGTCGATCCCCTTTAACCTTCTGCGCGGCGCGATGCTGACGCTGAGCGTCTTAGGATTGCTGATCGCCTGTGTTTTCTTCGGCGGATTCTTTGATCTGGCGCCGCTCGGCACAAACGCGCTGTGGATGTGTATCATTAACGCTGTCGGCTTTTCCGCGCTGTTCCATCTGCTCTATCACTTTGCGGACAAGATGATCGAGAAGAAAAAGGGGAAATAGGAATCAGGCAGCGGGAATTGTCATTCTGAGCGGTGCCCACGGGGTCCCCGAAACGCCCCTGCGTTTTGGGGAGAGGAGGAGCAACAAAGCGATACGGGGAGTGGTCACGCCTGACCGCTCCCAATAAGCGAAGTTTGTGACGACGACGCGAAGCGTTTAGTCGAAGAATCCCCTGTCAATAATAACGGTTGATAAGGGTCGTAGGGCAAGGTCTATTTGCTGTCGAAAACAGAATAAATTGGAAATGTGAGGGAGGGTCAAGACTCTCCCCTACGATTATCTTGGAACAATCGTGTAACTTTTATTGTAAAAGAATCTGCGTTATGATACTATGAGAGTGAAATAGTATTCTCACAAAGGGAGGAAACCAAAATGAAAACCAAACGAATCATCAGCGTACTGTTAGCCTTACTGATGCTGTCGGCGATGATCCCGCTGGGCGTGATCTCCGCTCACGCGGGCGGTCCCGAATCCTATCGGGTTTCGTTCAACCCCAACGGCGGTGAAGGTGAGATGGATGAGATGATCGCGGAGCAGGGAAAGCCCTTCAAGCTGCCGTGGCCGGAATTCACACCGCCCAGAGGAAAGACGTTCGAGTGCTGGGATCTCGGAAAACCCGGCGAGTACGTCAACATCACGGGCAACACGGAGCTTGTCGCGCAGTGGACAGACTGCGACGAGCTGGAGATCTTTGTTTTCGATACAAACGGCAACAAGGGCGTCGGCGGCACGGTATCTATCGGTGAGGAATGGGATACCCATCTGATCGAAAAGTATTCCCAGACCTATTTCCCGACCGTGAATCTTTCCGCAAAAGCGGACGAGGGCTATACCTTTGTCGGATTCCAAAACAGCACGGGCTATACTTACAGCACCGATAATCCGTGGAGCTTCACCCGTCCGGACAGCCCGCTGTTTACGATCTACGCGGTATTTGAGAAGACTGCGCCTACCTTGATCTCCCAGATCGAGGCGGATCTGCTTTTGCCCTATATCGGAACAACTTATGACGATACTGTCGGCGGGCAGGCATCGGTAGATGTTCTGGCAAATTACTATGTCCAGTACGCGTTCTGGTATGAGGTCGAGACCGACACGGCGCCCGAGAAGTTTGTCAAAGGAAAAGAGTATTACGCCCAGATCATTATCGTCTGTAAGGATAAATACGCTTTTGCCGATAAGGATAACCTGCTTATCACCGTCAACGGATACAAGCCGGCTGACTTTATGATCATGGGGAATACGATGAGTATCAAGACCGGCGTCTATATCCCGAACGATTATCCGCCAATCCTCGGCGACGCGGACAACGACGGCGTTATCTCCGTTCTTGACGCGACGACGATCCAGAAGAAGCTCGCGAACCTGATCACTGATCCTACCGGAAGGATTGCCTACTGCGGCGACGTGACGAAGGATATCCTTGACATCACCGACGCGACCATGATCCAGAAGTATCTGGCGCATATGCCGGTACCCTACAATATCGGAGATCCTATGGCATGATCCGTCAATCAATAAAACCCGTTTTATCTGTTATCTTAATATTGGCGCTGGTGATCGGCGCGGTCATATCAGCCGGCGCCGAGACAGCAGAGGACGTTACGGTAGAGAGCATTGACTTTCAGCGTGACGACTTTATCCGCGGGATGGATGTATCCTCTCTGCTCTCTCTTGAGAAAGCCGGCGTAAAGCTCTGTGATGAACAGGGCAAGGGATCGGATCCTTTGCGGATCCTCAGCGAGCACGGTGTCAACTACATCCGTGTACGCGTCTGGAATGATCCTTATGACGCGGACGGCAACAGCTACGGCGGCGGAAACTGTGACGTGAATACCGCATGTGAGATCGGCAGGAGAGCCGCGAAATACGGGATGAAGCTGCTGGTCGACTTCCACTACTCCGACTTCTGGGCAGATCCCGCGAAGCAGAAGGTGCCCAAAGCGTGGGAGAACTATTCCGTTAAGGAGAAGGAAGACGCGCTCTATGACTTTACCTTCAGCTCTCTCAAAGATATCCGTGACGCGGGCGCCGATATCGGGATGGTGCAGATCGGCAACGAGACGACCTCCGGCATGGCGGGCGTATCTGATTTTGCTGACATGGCAAATCTCTTTAAAGCCGGCAGCAGGGCAACAAGAGCGTTTGATGAAAACATCTTGGTCGCGATCCACTTTACCAACCCCGACCGCACCGATACGATGAAGTGGTACGCAGATTATCTTAATGAAAACAGCGTTGACTACGACGTTTTTGCGACTTCCTACTATCCCTTCTGGCACGGCAGCCTGACAAATCTGACCGAGGTGCTCAGCTATGTGGCGGATACCTACGGGAAATTAACGATGGTAGCGGAGACCTCCTATCCCTTTACCTTAGAGGATACCGACGGTCAGCCGAATACCGTCAGCCGCTGGAACAATTCCACAGGCGATGATCTGCTGTGGGAGTTCAGCCCGCAGGGACAAGCGGATGAGCTTCGGGCGGTGATGAACGCCGTCAATAATGTCAGCTCGGGCAAGGGTCTCGGCGTCTTCTACTGGGAGGGCGCATGGATCACGGTCGGCGATACCACCGGATGCTTAGGCGATATGTACACCATGCGTGTGGCGCAGAATTACGAGATATGGGAACAGTACGGCTGCGGCTGGGCGTCGCCTTATGCCGCCGAATATGATCCCGAAGCGGGACGCTACGGAGGCGGCTCCGCGGTGGATAACCAGGCGTTCTTTGACGCATCCGGCAAAGCCCTGCCGTCTTTGAAGGCGTTTATGATGGTCAGAGGGTATTCTAGATCCTACTATCTCGGCGACGCGGATCTTGATGGTGAGGTTACCGTCCTTGACGCTACCGCGATCCAGAAATATCTGGCAAGCCTGTCAAGGCTCAGCGAAGAAGGGTTGCTCGCGGCGGACGTAGAGGAGAGCGGAGAACAGGTCAACATCCTCAGCGCCACTTATATCCAAAAATACTTAGCCGCCATCGCGACAAACTGCGCGGTCGGCGCGGTCAGATTCGCATAAACAATCAAAAATTATTGCCGTTTTTTGTCTGCAAAAGGACGAAAAGCGGCATTCTTTTTTCTCAATCAAAATTTATCATTCTTATTTGTCAAAATAAACAGAAATTTTCCGTCATTTTGAATAAAACTATACAAAACTCTTTGCGCATATGGCTGAAATTGATTGAGTTTGATTATTTTTGCTTGAATTTGAGCAAATTTATGGTATAATAAACACAGAATCAAAATTCCATCATCATCCGTAAATGTTTTTTGTGAGAGGTGAAGACGATTGCTGACTCAGGAAAGATACGAGATGATACTCTCCATCCTGTCGGAGAGAGACGCGGTCACTGTCGCGGAGCTTTCCGCGGAGCTTAAAACGTCGGAGTCGACGATCCGCAGAGACCTCAACAACCTCGCTTTGGCGGGCAAGCTCAATAAGGTGTTCGGAGGCGCTACCTCCATCAAGATGAGTCCCGGTGTGGAAGATCTTCCCTTCGAGAGCAGAGAGTCTGCGATGAGCGATGAGAAGACCGCGATCGGACGCTACGCGGCGACATTGGTGCACGACGGCGATCTGGTCTTTATCGACGCGGGTACCACCACCTATCGGCTGATCGATTTTCTGACCAACAAAAAGGCGACTTATGTGACCAACGGTGTTGCCCATTCGAGAAAGCTGGTGCAGGGAGGCTTCAACACCTTTATCATCTCCGGACGCGTCAAGCCCGTGACCGAGGCGGTCGTCGGATCGACCGGGATCGAGCTTCTCTCCAAGTTCAATTTCACCAAAGCCTTTATGGGCACCAACGGTATTGATGCGCGGGCGGGGTTTTCCACTCCGGAGCTTGACGAAGGTCAGCTCAAGGAGGCGGTGTTCAAGAACAGCTATATGACGTTTGTTCTGTCCGACCACTCCAAATTTCGCAAGATCTATCCCGTTACCTTTGCGAAGCTCAAGACCGCTTGTATTATCACCGATTATGTTCCTTATGAACGTTTTAAGGAGTATACCATCATCAAGGAGGTTATGACATGATTTACACAGTAACATTCAGTCCGTCCATTGACTATGTGGTGCGGCTCTCGAGCATGCGGTTCAATGTTACCAACCGTACCGACTCCGAGGAGTACTACTACGGAGGCAAGGGCATCAACGTTTCTCAGATCCTTTCCCAGCTGGGTCTGCAGAACACGGCGCTCGGTTTTGTCGCGGGATTTACCGGCGACGCGATCGAAAAGGGCATCCGTGATATGGGCGTCAACACCGAATTCATCAAGCTGCCCGAGGGCAACTCCAGAATCAACATCAAGATCAAGGCGGGCGCAGAGACAGAGATCAACGCGCAGGGTCCCGATATCCCCGAGGGCGCTTTGCAGGCTCTGATGCAGCAGATCGACCGCATCCAAAGCGGCGATATCCTTGTTCTGGCGGGTTCCGTACCGCGCACGATGCCCGATGATATCTATGAGAGGATATTAGAGAGGATCGCCGGCAGAAACATTATGATCGCTGTTGACGCGACCAAGAAGCTGCTTGTCAACTCTCTGAAATACCATCCCTTCCTGATCAAACCCAACCGTCTGGAGCTTGCCGAGATCTTTAACACGGAAGTCGAAACACAGGAAGATGTTTCGAAATATGCGCAGAAGCTCAGAGATATGGGCGCGAGAAACGTTATCGTTTCCTTAGGCAGAAAGGGCGCGTATCTCCTTGATGAGAACGGCCAGAGCCATTCCTACGGGATCCCCAAGGGCACGGCGGTCAACACCGTCGGCGCGGGCGATTCGATGGTAGCCGGATTTATCGCCGGATATCTGAGCTCTCACGACTATGACTTCGCATTAAAGCTCGGCTCCGCCTGCGGCGCAGCGACATCCTTCTCGCCGGGTCTTGCGACCAGACAGAAGATCGACGAAGTGCTCGCTCAACTGTAATTATTGTTGGAATCAAGCTGTATGGCACGAACGTTATCACAAACGTACAGCTGATATAAATAGTTTATATTCAAATAAATGAAAGGAGAGTAAACTATGCGAATCACCGATTTGTTAAAGGCTGACGGCATCGCCTTAGGCGTTAAGCTGGCTGACAAACAAGCGGCAATCGACAAGCTGGTTTCCCTGCATGACAAGTGCGGAAACCTCAAAGACGCCAAAGCCTACAAGGAGGGTATCATCAAGCGTGAAGAGATGGGTACCACCGCTATCGGCATGGAGGTCGCGATCCCTCACGCAAAGAGTGAGGCTGTCAAGGCTCCCGCTCTTGCGGCTGTTACCGTTCCCGACGGCGTGGACTATGATTCTCCCGACGGCGCTCCCTGCAAGCTCATCTTCATGATCGCGGCTACCTTAGACGGTGACGTTCACCTCGAAGTGCTGGCTCGCCTGATGCAGATGCTGATGCACGAGGACTTCACCGCGAAGTTAAAGGCGGCGAAAACTCCCAAAGAGTTCCTCGCTATCATCGACGAGCAGGAGACCAAGCAGTTCCCCGAAGAGGCTGCTGCTCCCGCTGCTAAGAAAGAAGGCTATCAGGTCTTAGCGGTTACCGCATGCCCGACCGGTATCGCCCACACCTATATGGCGGCGGAAGCGCTCCAGAAGGCAGGCGACGAGATGGGTATCTCTATCAAGGTCGAGACCAACGGCTCCGGCGGCGCGAAGAACGTTCTCACCGCTGAAGAGATCGCAAACTGTGACGGCATCATCATTGCGGCTGACAAGAACGTTGATACAGCTCGCTTTGACGGCAAGCCCGTTTATTCCACCAAGGTTGCCGACGGCATCCATAAACCCAAGGAACTGATCAACAAAATCGTCAACAAAGAAGTTGCTGTATTCCACAGCGACAAGAAGGTAGAGGGCGGCGCTGCTTCCGGCGGAAACGAAAGCTTCGGACGTCAGCTCTACAAGCATCTGATGAACGGTGTATCCCATATGCTTCCGTTCGTTGTCGCAGGCGGTATCTTTATCGCTATCGCATTCCTGATCGACACCATCGCAGGTAACGCGGGTACAGGCAGCTTCGGTTCGGTACACCCTGTTGCGGCATGGTTCAAGACCGTCGGCGGTATCGCCTTTAACCTGATGGTTCCGATCTTAGCCGGTTATATCGCGATGTCCATTGCCGACCGTCCCGGCTTGCTGGTTGGTTTGATCGGCGGCTTTATGGCTACCTCGGGCGCGTTCTTTGCGAATATCGGCGCTCTCACAGGCGACGCTGCTGCTGAAGCAGGCGTCAACTCCGCAGTTCCGTCCGGTTTCTTAGGCGGTCTGCTCGCAGGTTTTATCGGCGGTTATCTGATGCTCGGTGTCGAGAAGCTATGCTCCAACTTCCCACGCGCTTTGGAGGGCATCAAACCGGTACTGATTTATCCTCTCTGCGGTCTGGGAATGGTAGCGGTTGTAATGTG
>CAZPOG010000063.1:0-10598 GCA_964588105.1 uncultured Ruminococcus sp.
CTTGAGTGGAGTTATACTGCATAAAAGCTCCTCCTTTAACAGAATATGACAATAAGAGATCGAGCTTGTGCCCATATGCTCCCATTATCCTATTCTGAATTATACTATAAAACTAAGATGATGTCAAAGTGTTTGGAAGAATTTCTGCGCGTTTTTGTAAAAGATTTTCTCACAAATCTCCTTGGAAAACGCATTTGTTATCATTTCTTCCACTATCAGCATATCTTCGAGCCCTCTGAAGTCAGACGGCAGTTCTCCGCCGTCAAAGTCGGAACCCAGACAAAGATGCTCCTCTCCCCCTAAATGCAGGAATCGATCAACATGGCGCAGAAGATCTTGGATCGACGCGGCGTTGGGATCGGTATTCAAAAATGCGTTATGATAGGTCAGCCCAACAACACCTCCGGTTATGATGATCTCTTTGAACTGATCATCGGTAAGGTTACGCGGGCTGTCTGCGACCGTTTTAGAATTGGAATGTGTAGCAATGATCGGTCTGCGCGCGACACGCAGAACGTCATAAAAGGTATCTTCATTTGCATGGGATATGTCGACGGCAATATGATTCTCTTCCAGTCTCTTTATGACATCTTTGCCGAATGCCGTCAGACGGGATGTGCTATATGCGCCGCCGCCGAGCTCGTTCTCACCATTCCATGTCAGGGTAAGCGCTTTTGCGTCGTTATCTGTCAACAAAGATATATTGTCAATATCTCCCGCAAGCACCGCTCCGCCTTCAACGGAAAGATACATCTTGTGCGTATCAGTGAACATCCGGTCACGGCAGTAGGTTTTCAGACATTGACGAAACAGCTCAACAGCCCTCTCTCCCCTGTATTCATCGGGGATCCAGACAGCCGTGAGCTGTTCAAAAGTATCTATCGCAAGCGCTTTGTCGATATTGATCTCAAAACGCGGATCGCTAAGAGTTGAATTCTCCTTTGTCGCGCGATAGACGGTATCGCAGTGTAAATCAAAAACGCGCATAGTCACCCTCCCAGATAAAGGCGTTTTCATAGTGGTTGCAGGAAACTGCTTTTTTATTATTCCTGTCAATTTCGATTTCGATGATATCAAAACGGGGCTGCAAGTCGGACTTTGTCTTTTTGAGATAATAAGAAGCGGTCTTGAAAATATGAAGCCGTTTCTTCTGATCAACTGCGTAAGAGCCGCTGACAAGAGGATCATACGAGCGGGACTTCACCTCGACGAACACGAGATATTCTCTGTCTTGGGCGATAATATCGATCTCGCCCATCTTGGCTTTATAATTCTTTTCAAGAATTTTATATTTCTTTTTCTTCAGATATTTCAGGGCAGACTTTTCGCCGAAAGCGCCCAATTCTATATTATTCATCTTTACCGTATTTCGCATATATCTTTTTCAAAAAACTCAGTCGATGGATCGGAGACGGACCGTATTCCAAAATCTTTTCCACATGGAGCTTGGTACCGTATCCTTTATGCTTTTCAAACTCATATTGAGGGTATTCTTTCGCGTATTCCGTCATCAGACGATCCCTCGACACCTTAGCCAAAATGGACGCCGCGGCAATAGACATCGAGCGAGCGTCACCTTTGACGATATATTCACAGGGTATCGAAAGCGGCGGCAAACGATTGCCGTCGATCATCGCGTAATCCGCTTTGATACTAAGTCCTTCCACCGCGCGCTTCATCGTATTCATGGTGGTTTTCAGTATATTGTCGCGCTCGATCTCCTCAACCGTTCCGAAAGCGACAGAGCAGGCAATCGCCTGTTCGATGATCACATCAAACAGCTCCTCACGTTTTTTTTCGGTAAGTTTTTTGGAATCGTTCACGCCATCGATGATCAACCCTTCGGGGAGTATCACCGCAGCGGCGCACACCGGACCCGCCAAAGGACCTCTGCCCGCTTCGTCAACGCCGCATACGGCGGTATATCCTTTTTCTTTGGCTTCTTTTTCAAAATACAGCCAATCGATTTGTTCTTTTTCTTTCATAGTGTCACCCGCATAAAGATTTACCATAGGAAACGGTCTTGACCGTTCCGAAATAATATCTTATTGAAATGATCCTTATCCTTCGTGTCTGTTTACCCCTCCGACGCTTCGCGCCACCTTCCCAAAGCTGTTGGGGAGGCTAAGGAAGCTCCAGTGTGATCCTGCCGAGCTTCGAGGCGCGAAATTCATCGAGCAGCATCACAGAGGCGCGCTCGGTATCGGGCTCTCCGCCGCGAACGATCATTCCGCGTTTCTTCGCGATCAATCCCAAGAGCTCATAGCTCTCCAGCTCTAAGTCATCATCGGATAACTTGAATCGTTCTATAAAAGCAGGCGTCTTCAACTCTTTTAATAAATCAAGCAATCTGATGGCAAGCAGTTCGATATCCATGATATTATCTTTGATCGCGCCGGTAAAGGCGAGCTTCTCTCCGACGCTCTGGTCGTCAAATTTCGGCCACAGCACGCCGGGAGTATCCAGAATCTCGAATCCTTTGGAAACGGTGAACCACTGGTTGCCTCTGGTAACGCCCGGACGATCAGCGGTGGTCGCTTTATTCTTTTTGCTGATACGGTTGATAAAGGTCGACTTGCCGACGTTGGGAATGCCGACGATCATCACACGCATCGAGGGATTGAGCATGCCTTTTATCTTATACGCTTCTATCTTATCGCTGAGAAGATTTTTCAACGCAGGGACAAAACGGTCTATCCCTTTTCCGGTCTTGCAGTCAACGGGCAAAGCGACGACATTCTTCTCGGACAATGCGGATATCCACTTATCGGTAGCGTATTTGTCAGCCATATCACACTTGTTGAGCAGGATGACTCTGGGCTTGTTTGAAGTCAAAGATGCGATATCGGGATTTCTGGAAGATATGGGAATACGCGCGTCGAGGATCTCCGCCACTGCGTCAACCAGTTTCAAATCTTTTTCTATCTGTCGTTTGGTTTTGGTCATATGACCCGGAAACCACTGAATATACTGTGTGTTGTCCATAATTTCTCCTTATAGGGAAAATACCTGCCCCAACGAGCAGGTATCTATCGTTTAATACAAATAACGGATCCGGGTAAAATCCAGAACGGGCAGCAGGGATCCCGGCTCATAAGAATGAGGGATAATCACAAACTGCGCCTTGCCGATGATCGATTCAACGTCGATCAGTCCGATCTCCTCATAACGGCTGTCAAGCGAAACGTCACGGTGATCGCCTAAGACAAACACCTTCCCCTCGGGAATCACCTCGGGTAAATCCTCCTCGGGGATGTTGCCCATGATCGTATCGCCCATCGTATAGTCTTCTTCCAGCAATTTGCCGTCAACATAGATCTCGTTCTTGTCAAAATCAATCTTGAGGGTCTGACCCTCCGTCGCGATAACACGCTTGACGAGCGGCTTGTTATACTCTTCCGCGTGGCTGATAACAATAATATCATTATCATGCGGCGTGTAGAACAGATCGGTGATCACTACCTTATCGGTGTTTACAAGCGTAGGCTCCATAGAGGTACCGTCAACATCAATGACTCTGAATAAAAAAGTCATCAGAATCAGTACCCATACCAACGCAGCAAGCAAACAGCCTATCCAATCCAAAAGCGTTGCGGTAACGCCGCTTCGGTTAAGCTCGATCGTCTGAATCCCGTTTTCATCTATTGTGCCGTCTTTGTCTTCGTTAAAGATCTCATCATACATTTCGTCATCTATCTTCACTGTTCATCACTTCCAAATCTTTTCAAACGGTTTTTCATAACACAAAAGGGACTTATAGATAAGCCCCCTCATGTAAACTTTATTTTCTGATCTCTTCTTTAACCTTAGCCGCTTTACCGACTCTGTCACGAAGGTAATAAAGCTTGCTTCTGCGGACCTTACCGTGTCTGACAACCTTAACGTTAACTACGTTGGGAGAATGGAGCGGGAATACTCTCTCTACGCCTACGCCGTAGCTAAGACGTCTAACGGTGAATGTTTCGGCAACTCCGGAACCGCGTCTGGCAATAACGGTGCCCTCAAACATCTGAATTCTTTCTCTCTCACCCTCACGGATGTTGACCGATACTCTGACGGTATCACCGATGGAAAAATCGGGTGTGGTCTCTTTCACAGAAGACTCTGCGATTTTCTTTAATGCGTCCATAATTTCCTCCTGTTTATTTTTCAGACATTCATGCGTCATGCGCAGAGGACTATCCGCTTCAAATTTGGAATAAATTCCAGATTTGAACCCTATCGACTGCTCGATAGTTTCCAAATGCCTATATATGTTACCACAAAAGAATCATAAATGCAAGTATTATTTTCTAAAAAGGTATCATAATCAGCTGATTTTATTTGAATTCCTCAGTTTTGTAAGGAATTTCTCGAAAGTTTCGGGAACTTCGCCGGTAAATTCCATGTATTCTCCCGTTCTGGGATGCACAAAACCGAGAAGATACGCGTGCAGACACTGGCCGTTTAAGGAAGTAATTACCTTTTTAGGTCCGTAGACATCGTCTCCCGCCAAGGGATGACCGATATATGCCATATGCACACGGATCTGATGAGTGCGGCCTGTCTCTAAAATACAGCGCAGATAGGTAAAATCAGAGAAGCGTTCCAGCACTTCATAGCGTGTGATCGCGTCTCTGCCGTTTTCCTTCGTCACACACATCTTCTTGCGGTCGGTCTTGTGTCTGCCGATAGGCGCTTCGATCGCGCCGCTGTCGTCTTTGACGTTGCCGTAGACGACGGCAAGATACTCACGCCTGAAAGAATGGAACTGGATCTGTTCGCTGAGACTTTGATGAGCAAAATCATTTTTCGCAACCATCAAAAGCCCCGAGGTGTTCTTATCAATCCTGTGAACGATCCCGGGACGAAGCACACCGTTAATACCCGACAGCGAATCGCCGCAGTGAAAAAGAAGGGCGTTGACCAGTGTTCCCGTGTAGTTTCCCGCAGCGGGATGCACCACCATGCCTTTGGGCTTGTTAACAACCAGCAGGTCGTCATCCTCATAGAGGATATCCAGCGGAATATCTTCTGCTATCACATCAAGCGGCTCGGGATCTTCTATCTTAACAGATATCAAATCACCTGCAGAAAGCTTGTAGCTTTTGGAAACTGTTTTGAAATTCACCGTGGCATTTCCGTCTTCGATCAACTTGGTCAAAGCCGAACGGGTCATATCGTCAATATTCTCTGAAAGAAATTTATCAAGTCGCTGGGAAGCATTATTCTCCCCTGCTATCAACTCAAGCGTTCTCATCGTTCAAGGATTTTTTTTCTTCGGCTTATAGAAGAAGAGCAGATAAATGATCAGCAAAAACGTACCGATGCTGATTGCGTAATCAGCCAGGTTACAGATCGGGTTAAAAAAGGACAGCTGCAAAAAATCCACCACATATCCCAGACGGATCCGATCGATCAGGTTGCCGATACCGCCGCCGATGATCAGTGCGGAAGCGATGGAAAACAGTTTGCCGGTCTTATAATACTTGATCAAAAGGAAAAGAAAAACAACAATGACAATGGAAGTCAGAACGATAAAAAGCCATGTTGCGTCCTGAAACAGTCCGAAAGCAACGCCCCTGTTCTCTGAATAGACAAAACTGAGCAAATGCGGGATAAACCCGGAGGATCCCTGTGGCTTGACGTTTGTCACGATCAAATATTTTGTCAGCTGATCAACAGCGACCACTAATGCCGCTATTGCAAAATAGAGTGCTATCATAGCTATACTCCTATATCAGAAAGCGGCGTATCACCGGATACACCGCATTTCTGTATCATTTATTATAAATAAATCACTTTGAAAGGATCGAAGCGCAGCGCTCGCAGAGCGTCGGATGCTCCGCGCAGCTGCCGACCGTCTCGCTGACAGCCCAACAGCGTTCACACTTTTCGCCCTTTGCCTTCTCTACCTCGACCTCAAGCTCACCGTCGTTCTTCTCTAATGTTACAGAAGATACGATGAAAGCGGTCTTGAGTTCGGGAAGAACAGATTCGATAAAGTCATATTCTTCCGCGGACGCTTTTAGAATAATAGCGGCCTCGAGAGAGCTCTTGATGGTCTTCGCTTTGATCACGACCTCAAGACTCTTCTTAACGGTGTCACGCAGTTCATGGATACGATCCCAGCGCGCAACGAAGTCGTCGTCAACCTTGATCTCTACCGGCTTCATCATTTCGTTGAACATAACGTTCTCCGCGTCAGCATCGGCTGCATGGGGCATAAATCTCCAGATCTCATCGGAAGTATACGCCAAGATGGGAGCGATCATTCTTGTGAGTGCGTCAAGAATGATATACATCGCCGTCTGCGCCGCTCTTCTCTCTTTGGAATTTGCCTTTTCGGTGTAGAGTCTGTCCTTTAAAACATCAAGGTAGAAGTTGGACATATCCACAACGCAGAAGTTATGGATCGCGTGATAAACCGCATGGAACTCATAGGCTTCATAACCTGCTTTGACCTTTTCCATCAGGGATTTGAGCTTGACAAGCGCCCACTTATCCAGCGGGAGCAATTCGTCAGTCTCGATCGCGTCCTTATCAGGATCAAAGTCGTAGAGGTTACCTAAAATATAACGAGCAGTGTTGCGGATCTTTCTGTATGCTTCGGAAAGCTGCTTTAAGATATCTTTGCTGATACGGATATCAACATGATAATCAGAAGAAGCGACCCAAAGTCTTAAGATATCGGCGCCGTACTGGTTAATGACCTCCTGCGGATCAATACCGTTGCCGAGAGACTTAGACATCTTTCTGCCCTCGCCGTCAACGACCCAGCCGTGAGTCAGAACGGTCTTGTAGGGAGCGATTCCCGCGGTAGCGACAGAGGTAAGAAGAGAGGACTGGAACCAGCCTCTGTACTGATCCGCGCCTTCGAGATACATATCGGCGGGGTACTTGAGATAAGGTCTTGCCTTGCAAACGGCGGTATGGGTAGAACCGGAATCGAACCAGACATCCATGATGTCTTTTTCTTTTTCGAAATCCTTGCATCCGCACTTGGGACATACGGTTCCTTCGGGAAGAATTTCGGAAGCATCGTGTGTGAACCAACCGTCGGAGCCTTCTTCTCTGAACAGATCGGCAACAGCCTGCATCGCTTCTTCGTTGATATAGGGCTCGCCGCAATCCTTGCAAAAGAAGATCGGAATCGGAACGCCCCATTTTCTCTGTCTGGAAATACACCAGTCTTTACGCTCACGTACCATGGAGGTGATGCGGTCTTTGCCCCATCCGGGAATCCACTCAACCTTTTCGATCTCTCTGCACGCGTCGTCTTTGAAGTCGTCGACAGAGCAGAACCACTGGTCGGTAGCGCGGAAGATAACAGGCTTTTTGCATCGCCAGCAGTGAGGATACTGGTGGGTGATCTTCTTTGTCGCGAACATACTGCCGTGTTCGATCAGATACATCGCGATCGGACGGTTGGCCTCATCGGTGGTAAGTCCTTTGAACTGTCCCGCTTCTTCGGTCAGCTTGCCGTCAGCGTCAACGGGAACGACGACCGGAATCTCGGGGTAGTTCTTGCAGACGTCAAAGTCCTCGACGCCGTGACCGGGCGCGGTATGAACACAACCGGTACCGCTTTCCAAAGTAACATGATCGCCGATGATGACTAAGGACTCACGATCAAGGAAAGGATGCTGGGTCTTGATATACTCCAGATCAGCGCCCTTGAAGGTAGCGACGACCTCAAAGTCTTCTATTCCCGCGACTTTCATCGCGTCAAGATAGAGCTCTTCCGCCATCACATAATACTCGCCGTTTGCTTTGATCACAGCGTAGTCAAAGTCGGGACCCAAGCAGATCGCAAGGTTTGCGGGAAGGGTCCATGTGGTGGTGGTCCAGATCACAAAGCTGACCTTCTTGGGATCGATGCCCTTTGCCTTAAAGATGCCTTTGTCATCGGTAACGGCGAACTTGACATAGACGGAATAGCAGGGATCCTCAGCGTATTCGATCTCTGCTTCCGCTAAAGCGGTCTTACATTCACTGCACCAGTAAACAGGCTTTAAGCCCTTATAGATATAGCCTTTGGAAGCCATCTTGGAGAATATCTCGATCTGGGTGGCTTCAAAGTCTTTTGTCAGAGTAATGTACGGATTGTCCCATTCTCCCAGAACGCCGAGACGCTTGAACTCGTTTCTCTGGTCGTCCAGATAAGAAAGCGCAAACTCGCGGCAAATACGGCGGAGCTCAATATCGGAAATGGTCGTAGAGTTGCCGACGCCCGCCTTGGCGCGCGCCTTGAGCTCAGTGGGAAGACCATGCGTATCCCAACCGGGAACATACGGAGACTGGAAGCCCGACATGTTCTTATAGCGGACAACCATATCCTTGAGCACCTTATTGAGCGCGGTACCGAGGTGGATATCACCGTTGGCGTAAGGAGGACCGTCATGGAGAACATAGAGAGGCTTGCCCTCGTTCTTTTCGATCACTTTCTGATAAAGCTTCTCCTCTTCCCAGCGCTCGAGAGTCTTGGGCTCAGATGTAGGCAGACCCGCGCGCATCGGGAAATCGGTCTTTGGAAGATTTAAAGTGGAATTATAATCCTGAGACATTTCTGTACACTCCAATCGGGACGGTCTTAATACTAAAACCGTCCCCGAATATAGTAATATGTTATTTTTCTTTGATAATTATTCTACGTCGTAGTTATCGCCGAACTTGAGCTTGTCGAACTTTTCGTTCTTCTGCTCTTTGATGGGCTTTCTGATGGTGATATCCTCATCCTCAGCGTCATCGATAGAAGGCATAGCAGCCTGCATCATCTCTTCTTCGATATTGATATCGTCAGCGTTGATGATATCATCTACCGGCTCGAAGGGGTATTTCTCGTCAAGCTCTTTTCTCTTCTTCGCAACATCTTCAGCGGAAGGCAGCTCCTTGATGACTTCAAGATGCTTCTTGTAAATCGCCATCAGATCGTCTTTGAGCTTTACGGTCTCCATATGGAGAGCTTCATACTTATCCTTCTCGCGCTCGGTAGCCATCTCAGCCTCTGTGAGGATAGAACGGCTCTTCTTCTCGGCGGACTTGATGATGTAAGAAGCCTTGTTCTTCGCGTCCTTGATGGTGGTATCGGAAACCTTCTGGGACTGTAAGAGAGCGTTTCTTACGGTCTCTTCCTCGGTACGATACTGCTCGATCTTGGAAGCGAGAATATCCATTTTTCTGAGAAGTTCAGCCTTCTCGGCGTTCAGCTTCTCAACGGTATCGACGATCTCGTCGATAAACTCGTCAACGTCAACAGCGTTATAACCGGAACGTCCTGAGCGTCTGAAACTGACTTCTTTGATTTCTTCAATCGTTAACATAATATGCACTCCTATCTGTAGTGTTTTACCTCGATCTTTACCTTTCCTTTTTTGGAAAAGCCAAGATCTTCGGTAAGAACAAATTTACCGTATTTCCTTATCGTAACAGTATTCCCTTCTTTTAAAGATGCGGAAACGCTGTTCTCAATAATATGATCGACCATCACCAAATCGGATCTGATCAGCGCGGCTGCTTTTTCTCTTGAAAGATGGGTCACAGCCGACACAAATGCGTCCAATCTCAACGAGGAAAGCGTCAAGACAAGCATCTCAAAATCATTGGATTTCGGAAGATGATCAATGCCGCATTCCTTCACCTTTACCCCTACCCTGCCGATTTTGTTCAGCTGGGAGAGAACAAAAGACGCAATATCTGTTCTGACAAAAACAACCGCTCTGCCGTCTTCAATCAGAATATCTCCGACAGAGGAGCGTTCCAGTCCCAATCCCATCAGCGAACCTAAAAAGTCCTTGTGCTTTAAGGAAAACTCCCTACGATAAGTAAACTCTAAAGGCATTATCGGAAATTCATCCTTCTCGGCAGCAGCGCCGAGCATCACGCGGACTGCGTCCTCATATCCTCCGAAAAAGGTAATATCCTCTTTTTCGGAAATATGATTCTTCAGATACAAGGATTCGTGTTCGTTTAAAAAGGGCAAGAATTGCGGCTTGCGTCGTTTTTGACTCAGCTCTATCGCATCAAACGTCTTTGATAGCAATAGTTTGTCGTCAGCGTCTGTAAGATTCTTGTTCAAAATCAGAAGTATACGCCGCTGTGCTCAAGCTCATCGAGAAGATCGTCGCCGGTCAGGTCAACGTTATTCGGGATGATAATGAAGGTGGACGTAGCGACCTTCTTGATCTTGCCGCGGTTCGCGTACGCAACGCCGGAGAGGAAGTCGATGATCCTTCTCGCCATATCCTTGTTGGTATTCTCAAGATTCAAAACAACGGTGTGGGTCTTGATCAGCTCGTCCGCGATGTTTCTGGTCTCTTCGCCGAAGCGTTCCGGCTTGAACAGAGCAACCTGCAGCTTAGCGGTTGCGCTGATGTTGACAACGTTATTTCTTCTTGAGGAACGCACGGGAGGCGCATCGTCAAAATCATCATATCTGGAAGAAGAGGAAGAGGATGAGCGTCTGGAGCTCTCTCTGGAAGGCATCTCTTCACTCTCATCTTCGGAATATCCGTACTCGTTATATTCGTACTCGTCGTCGGGAGCGTCCCACATACGTTTGAACTTATCTACAAAGCCTGCCATATTATTCTCTCCTTTAAACTTTAGTGGTTAGCTGT
>CAZPOG010000064.1:0-10571 GCA_964588105.1 uncultured Ruminococcus sp.
ATCAAGAGACTTGTTGAAGAGAAGATCCATCCGAAGGAGATCCACATCGGCTATATCGGACCCATCATCGGCGCGTCCATCGGACCCGAAGCGCTTGCGGTCTTTTCGTTCGGCAAAGAAGTCACCTTTGAAGGATAAGGTGCAGAGAATAGAGAAACAATCGTCATTGCGAGCCCTTTTGGGCGTGGCAATCCCCTTCCGCTCACTACCGTTTAAAAGTCCTTTAGAACACAGTATTAATGACAAGGGGATTCTCACGGGGCTAAAGCCCCTCAGAATGACACGGAGTAATATATATGAAAATCGCCATATTCTTTATTGCGGCAGTGTGCGCCTATCTGTTGTCGGGCGTTAATCCCGCTATCGTTCTCTCAAAACTGATCTACCATCAGGATATACGGGAGCTCGGAAGCAAGAACCCGGGCTTTACCAACTTCAAGAGAGTCTTCGGCTCCAAGTACGCGTGGTTCGTATTTGTGCTGGACATCCTCAAGTCGGTCGTGCTGTGTCTGGTGTTCGGATACCTGTTCAAAGTACTCGGTCTGTCCTATCAGCTGGGCGTTTCGTTCACGGGATTCTTCGCGATGATCGGACATGCCTACCCCGTATGGTATCACTTTGAGGGCGGCAAGGCGTTCTTGGTAGCCGCGGCGGCGATCTTCTTCATCGACTGGAGAGTCGGACTGATCGCGATGGGCATTATGATGATCCTTCTCTTTACTGCCAAGTATATGTCCCTCTCCGTGATCGTGGCGGCGATCTCCTGCCCGATCACACTCGCGCTCTTCGGCGCGGATCACTGGTCGGTCATTTTCATCGTATCCGTATCAACGCTTTTTTTGATCTACAGACACAAGGAGAACATCAAGAGGCTGTTCAAAGGAACCGAATCAAAGTTCTCCCTCTTGGATAAAAAGAAAAAAGCTGCTGAATAAAGCCGCTGAATCATATAAAAAAGCAGAGCGTCGTGGAAGCACGACGCTCTTTCTATATGTATAAATGTTTACTTTTCGATATCCATGTTGATATCACCGGTGATGACATTGATCTCGCATTTGCCGCTTGCTGAGGTGTTCGGAACATCCACGTCGCCGGTGGTGGCTTTTGCTTTGAACTCCTTTTCGGAGAGCAGTGTACCTTTGATATCGCCGGTAGTAAGGTTGACGGAGATGTTCTGCGCGTCACAGGAATCAAACACCAGATCGCCGGTAATGTTCTTGATATTGGTGTCCTTCTGTGAAACGGTATTGCTCAGTTTGATATCGCCCGTGATGCCCGTGACATCGAGGGAACCGCAGTTGATATCGGACATCTTCAGATCACCGGTATTGAACTTCACCGAAAGCTCGTTGGGCTGTGTATCGGAAATATCAAGATCTCCGGTCACGACTTCATAGCTGAGTTTATCCTTGACGTCGGCGGCAAACTCGCCGTCGCCGGTCGTGCATTTGACTGCCGCGTTCTCAAACGAGAAGTCAGCGGGGATATGGATATCGCTTGACGCCGCCACGATGTTCAACTTAGCGTAGTCCTTGGCGGGAACGGTCACCGTCAGCTTCTCTTTACCTCCGCCGAAAAGGCTGATTCTCTCATACCACTTGCGGCCGTCCTTGCACACGATATACAGCGTACCGTCGCGTACCTCGGCAGAAAACTCCGCCTTCTCGGCAGTATACGCTTCTACAGAGGCGGTCCCGTCGGTAGACGGTACAAAGTAGATATCTCCGGTCTCCAGATCGATGTCTACGGATGAAAAATCGTCTTTAACGCCAATGGTATTAGTCTGCAATTCAACCGCCTCCCCAAATGAATAATTCTGCAGGTTTAAACCTCCGATCGCGATACCCAGAGCGCAGATGCCTACGCCTAATATGATAACGCCGATCGCAACAAATATCAATATTTTAACGCTTTTTTTCATTGTGATTTCTCCTTTCCCACAAAGAGGGATTTGATTCCCAGTAAGATCTTACCGCAAAGCTTGATCACGCCCTTGGTCGTGCCGATGGAAGCAAAGAACAGCAGGATCGACACGCCGATACAGAACAGCGCCGAGCCAAAGGATAACAGTGCCAGAGGTCCGCTGCCCTTGATCGCCGCGAGCACCGTCGCGAGCAGCAGCGCCAGCGAACAGGCGCAGAAGGTGAGAAACAGTACATAGACCACCAGTACCGCGACCCACAGCAGGATAAATAATGTCAGCAGCAGCGAGATACATACCGCGCCTACCGAGATCCACAAGGGGGATCCGATGATGATCAGCGCGATCTGCCAGCCCCTGAGCTCATGCTTGGTTTTGAACTTCTGCTTGACGATCTTGGTCATGGGGGTTTCCCTGATGATCTGCTGGGCGATCTCGTCGACAGGCCCTAAGTCTGTCACCGCTTCTTCCTCTGAAAGCCCTTCCTCCATACGGTCGTCAATGCTCTCAGCATACATATCCGTGTACTTTTGGATATCATCCATCGGCAGTCCGCTCAGCCGCTCGGTCAACGCCGACAGAAATTCCTGTTTATTCATGTTCTTCCTCTCCTCTCACAACAAAATGATAAATCGAAATCATTTCTTTCCACTCGCTCTTGAAGTCTTCGATTCGCTGAAGACCCGCGGGAGTGATATGATAGTACTTCCTCAGTCTGCCGTTGTGTTCCGCCGATCGGACGTTGAGCATCCCTGTCGACTCCAGCCTTCTTAAGATCGGATACAGAGTCGACTCCGAGATCTTGACATACGGCTGCATATCCTTGATGATCTTATAGCCGTAGGAGTCTTCGTTCTTGATCGCGGCAAGCACACAAACGTCTAACAGTCCGCGTTTTAATTGTATATCCATTTTGTACCTCCCTTCGCATAATACTATATCACGCATAGTATTATATGTCAAGAGGTATTTTGAAATTTTTTTAAAAAAGTTGACCGGACCGGAAAAATAGGGTATAGTTTAATAGACTTCTTTTCATCGGTTGAGATTGCCGCGGGCTAAAGCCCTCGCAATGACAATTAAAATATCAAAAAAGGACTGATCATATGAACAGACAGGAAAAAGCGGTAGAATATAAGCACTCGGGACTCAACTGCTGTCAGGCGGTACTGCTCGCCTTTGAGGACAAGACTTCGCTCGACAGAGATACGCTCGTCATCCTCGGCGCTCCGTTCGGACTCGGGATGGGCAACATGAAAGGAAACTGCGGCGCGCTCGTTGGCGCTCAGATGCTCTTGGGCCTTCTGACCTATAACGGCGGCTCCCGCGCGCCTTTGAGAAAAAGCGCCGGTGACGTCTACAACTCCTTTAAGGATATGTGTCACGAGACCATCTGCGCAGAGCTCAAGGGCGTCTATTCGGGATATGTCCTGTGCTCGTGTGAGGACTGTGTCCGTAATGCGGTCAAAATCATCGAGGACGTCATTGACAAGCCCTGAGAGAGTCTGTATAATAGAAGAAACTTCCGCAATCTATGCGAAAGTTCCGACCGTTTTATTCGGTTGAGATTGCCGCGGGCAAATGCCCTCGCAATGACTTATTATGAATACGAAAATACGGTATTGATTGTTGTAAGCTGAGTAACATGAGATTTAATAGGGAATCCGGTTCGAGTCCGGAGCAGCCGCCACTACCGTGATGAGAAGAGGACGTCATGTGCCATTGGGGTATCCTGAGAAGGCGGCGTCCGCGCAAAATCTTTGCTTCATCTAAGCCGGGAGACCTGCCGTATTTTCCTATATGTGAACGCTTTGGCGAGAAGGGGGAGCAGAACTTCCTTTCCGTCAAGGTCAGGGTTTGTTTCTTATGCTCTTTCTTCGGAAAGGGCTTTTTTATTTCGGTTGAGATTGCCACGACGTCCTTATCGGCTAAGCTCGGTAGGCGTATCCAGTTGGTACGCCATGACCTCGCACCGCCGTTCGTCCTCTCCCCAAAAAGCAGGGGCTTTTCGGGGACCCCGGATTAAGGACCTCGCAATGACATATAAATAAAGTGAGGTAATGTGAAAATGAAAAAATGGATTTGTGTATTACTGTGTGTGATCTTCGCGCTGTCGGCGCTGTCCGTCATCGCGTCCGCGGAGGGTGTTAGCACCTATACCGTCTATGTCACGATCGCGGATGAGAACGGTCAGATCGTAGTGCCTGACGAGCCCCTTTCTGTGGGCGGCGTCGCAGAAGGCACCGGGATGACTATCTACACCGCTCTGTGGATGACCCACAACCGCTTCTATCCCGGCGGCGCGGATGCCGGCTTTGAAGCAAAATACACCGAACAGTACGGCACCTCTTTAGAGATGCTCTGGGGCGTCAAGAACGGCGGCTCCTACGGCTACTATGTCAACAATATGCCCGCCTACTCTTTGGACGATACCCTGCAAAACGGAGACCACCTCTACGAGTGGATCTATCAGGACACCGTAAAGTGGACGGACAAATACTGCTACTTTGAGAACAACGAGCATTTCAACGAGGCTGTCGCCGGCAGAGCGTTCACCGGCAGGCTGTGCGCGATCGAATTTGATAAAGATTGGCAGCCGGTATCCGTTCCCGTTGAGGGCGCGATGATCACCGACAACGGCGAAGACACCGGCGTAGTCACCGACGAAGACGGCTGCTTCACCGTTACTCCCGACGCGAAAGTCCACATCTACTCGGCGAGATCCGACACGACGATCCTGACGACCCCGAGGATGTATGTGAACGCGGGCTTCCCCACCGTATACGTCACCATTTCCGACGACAAGGGACAGCTTCAGGTGATCCAAAAGAGATTCATCCTCTACGATACCGACAAGGACGGCAAGTTCACCATATCCGACGCGCTCTATATCGCGCACGAAGACTGTTATGAAGGCGGCGCCGCCGCCGGCTATGAAACCAAACATTCCGAGCAGTACGGCACCTCTTTGGAAAAGCTCTGGGGCGTCAAGAACGGCGGCTCCTACGGCTACTATGTCAACAACGATTCCGCATGGTCTTTGGACGATGAACTAAATGAAGGCGATCACGTTTACGCCTTTGTCTATCAGGATCTCACATACTGGTCCGACTGCTACAGCTTCTTCACAGAAAACAAGAAAGAAATCACAGTAGGCGAGGAATTCTTAGCCACTCTGTACATCTCGACTTATGTCGAAGTTGAAGAAGGAACATGGGCGCCTGCTGTCGCTCCCGCCAAGGACTGTGAGATCCTCATCAATGGCGAGCCAACCGGTATCTTCACCGATGAAAAAGGCAAGGCTCTCATCAGTATTGATAATACCGGCAGATATGTCGTCTCCGCAAGAAGTGAGACGATGGTGCTCGTACCTCCCGTGATGGTCGTCAGTGTTGATTCGCTCTTGGGCGACGCGGATATGGACGGCTATGTAACGGTCATGGACGCGACCTGCATCCAGAAGTATAAGGCAAACCTCATCGACGCAGAGAGGATCGACCTCTCGGTATCCGATGTAGACGGCGACGACTATGTCACCGTTATGGACGCGACCCGCATCCAGAAGTTTAAAGCAAAGATCCTTGAGCTTGACGGCACACCGATCAACAACAACTAATCAATTATGAAAAAAGTCCTTTCCCTGCTGACGGCGGTGATCCTTTCCCTGCTGTCAGCACCGGTCTTCTATGTGAATACCGCCGCTTACACCGTCGCTGACGCCCAAAACGCCGCCGACGGTATTTTGGCGTACAAAGAAAATCAGGCGGGCGTGAACAACGCGCAGGACTTTATCAACACCTATCTGACCGACAAAGCGGGCGTGGATGCGGAGTGGTATGTGCTTGGACTCTCCCAAAGCGGCGACTATGACTTCTCCTCCTATGAAAGCGCCCTGCTCCGATATATTGACGTCAATGACGTCTATTCCGCTACAACAAGGCAGAAATACGCGCTCACGCTGATCTGCGCGAACAGCTCGTCACGCTTCATCTCGGACACGCTGAACAACTCGATCGGCGAGCTGGGCGTGATGAGCTACATCTACGGGCTGCACCTTTTAAACAACGGCTATACGAGCAGTTATCATACCGCAGAGAGCGTGATATCCGATCTGCTGTCGCTGAGGACGTCCGACGGCGGATGGGCGGTGATGGGCAGCAGGTTTGACACCGACGTCACCGCGATGGCGCTGTGCGCTTTGGCGCCGTACTACGGTCAAAATTCCGAAGTAACGGACGCGGTCGATACCGCGCTCTCCCTGCTCTCTTCTTCACAGAAGGACGACGGCGGCTACTACGGCTTCGGCGGTGAGAACTGCGAGTCCACCGCGCAGGTGCTCTCGGCGCTGTCGTGTCTCGGCATTGACTGCAATACCGACAAACGCTTCATCAAAAACGGCAGCTCCGTACTTGACGGGCTGATGCGCTATCGCCTCTCTGACGGCTCCTTCTGTCATAATAAGGGCGACAGTACCAACGAGAGCGCGACGGTACAGGCATACTACTCGCTGGTCGCGTATCTCCGCATGAAAAACGGACAGGGCAGTCTCTATCTGATCGACCGCAGAAACCCCGAGGAGGTCAAGCCCTCCCGAGACAACAGCAGTACCTATACCCCGCCCTCACAGGACGACTACAGCTACTATGAAGACGAGGGCGGCGACGAGGTATTCATCCATCATATCGAGAACATCATCATCTACGAGGACGGCGGCTCCGACAATCCTGCGACGACGGCTCCGACACAAGCGGCGACTTCCGCGGCGACGCAAAGTCCTACGACTCCCGCGCAGACTCAGCCTGCTTCACAAGAAGAGGAAAGCTCTCCTCAACAAGCCACCAAGGACACGGCGACCAAGGGAGATCTGCCCTCCTCCAAGGGCGGCTACAAACTGCCGGTGATCCTGTGTATCATCGGCGCTGCTATCGCTCTGTGTATCGTACTCTACGCGCTCAAAAAGCGCAGTTATAAAAACTTTATCTTTATCGGAGCGGTCGCGGCGGCGCTGATCCTCTTTGTCCTGCTGACGGACTTCTCCACCAAAGAAGCCTACTCTCAAAAGGAAGAGAAAGAAAATATCGCGGGCACGGTGACGCTCTCGATCCTCTGTGATACCGTTGAGGACGAGAACAACGCCTATATCCCCGCTGACGGCGTGATCCTCTCAAAGACGGAGTTTACCTTCAGCGAGGGTGAAACGGTCTATGACGTCCTGTGTGACGCCTCAAAGGAGTATGATATCCCGCTCGACTTCTCGGCGGGCTCAGGCTATGTCAGAGCGCTCAACCACATCTATGAGTTCGACTACGGCGAGCTCTCCGGCTGGATGTATCGGGTGGGCGGCGTCACCCCTTCGGTGGGATGTACGCAGTATACGCTCTCAGACGGCGACAACATCGAGTGGGTGTATACCACCAATATGGGGGAAGACCTGAACGACTGAAGACTGAGGAATTTGTCATTGCGAGGCTCCCAAAGGAGCCGTGGCAATCCCCTTCCTCCTACGACCGTCTGCATAGAACCGTAGGGCACGATGCCTCCTCTCAGCGAGGACAGCCCACCCCTCTGGGCTTTGCCCATCTCCCCTGTCAGGGGAGTCTCATCGTGCCGGTCGCAGAAGCGTTTGATAATAACAGGCGTTTCATACAGGAGCAGGCTTTATCCTGTTTTTCTGCAACCAATATTGATATACTATCAACGTTTCGGCAAGTCGAGGGCGCCTTGCCCTACGGCTAATGTGGTTCGCAAACGAAAACGAGATATGGTTGCAACTTTCGGCACGATGAAGGGCATCGTGCCCTACGACCCTTATCAACCGGTATTAGTAACAAGGAGATTCCTACGTCGGACTGCGCCCTACTCTGAATGACAACACGAGAAAGAAGGTGAGAAAATGCGAAAATTGAATGATTATTATCCTGCGGCGGTGTTCATCTACTTCTTTGCGGTGATTCTGGTGACGATGCTGTCGCAAAACCCTGCTGTGTCCGCGCTGTCGCTGATCGGATCTGTCGCGTTTTTCTCTACCCTTCCTGTCAAAAGAGCCTACCGCACGCATATCTTCTCTCTGATCCTCTTTCTGATCCTGACGCTGATCAATCCGCTTTTCTCCAAAAGCGGCGAGACGGTGCTGTTCTACTTCAACCTGCGGCCGATCACGATGGAGGCGCTGTTTTACGGTATGAATGCCGCAGCGGCGCTGACAGCGGCGCTGTACTGGTTTCGCTGTTTCTCCTTCATCATGACGTCGGACAAGCTGATGCTCTTGTTCTCTTTCCTCTCTAAAAAACTCGCGATGGTACTGACGATGTCCCTGCGGTTCATCCCGCTGTTTAAAGAGCAGTACCGCAAGATCAGCGATACCCAGAAGGCGCTGGGGCTCTACAAAGACGGCAACATCGTCGACAGCGTTAAAGGCAGGCTCAGGGTCACGGATATCCTGATCACATGGGTGCTCGAGGGCGGTATCATCACCGCGGAAAGCATGGAGGCGCGCGGCTGGGGCACAGGCCGCAGGAGCTTCTACTCGCGTTATAAGATCCTCCCCTCGGACATCATCCTGCTTATCCTGTCCGCTGTTCTCGCAGGATTTTCCGTCACGGCGGTATATACCGCGGACTTTCGATTTTATCCCGCGATCACCTATCAACATTCCATGTGGACGGTGATCGGATTATTCTCATTTTTGGGGCTTGCGGTACTGCCCCTTATCATTCATGTACAGGAGGTGCTGAGATGGCGATATTTGCAGTCAAAGATCTGAGCTTTGCTTATCCGACAGCAGAAAAACGCGCGATCATCGATCTCTCCTTTCATGTACAGCAGGGAGAATTCCTCACCCTTGCGGGCGCGACCGGCTCGGGAAAAACCACCCTGCTCAAACTCTTAAAGCCCGCGCTCTCTCCCAAGGGGGAACGCTCGGGGAAGATCCTCTTCAACGGACAGCCGCTTGATACGCTCTCCCCGAGAGACGCCGCTTCTCTGATCGGCTATGTCGCACAGGATCCCGACCGCCAGATCGTCACCGACAAGGTATGGCATGAGCTCGCCTTCGGACTCGAGAGCCTCGGACTCTCACAGAGTGTGATCCGCAGAAGGGTCGCGGAGGCTGCATCGTTCTTTGGGATCGACGCCTACTTTGAACAGAAAACGTCTGAACTTTCGGGAGGACAAAAGCAGCTGCTCTCGCTCGCCTCTGTCGCGGCGGCACAGCCCGAGATCCTCCTGCTCGACGAGCCGACCGCACAGCTGGATCCTGTCGCGGCGAAGAACTTCCTCTCGGCTGTCAAAAGGCTCAACCGCGAGCTGGGCGTGACCGTCATCCTCACCGAGCACCGTCTCGAAGACGTGGTCCCTCTCTCGGATCGTCTGATGATACTGGACAAGGGCAAGCTCCTGTCACTCGACACGCCCGAACAATCTCTGGCGAAAATCACGAAGGACTCTCCCCTCTTCTTCTATATGCCTGCCGCCTCCAGACTGTGGGCGCAGACGGGCAGGCTCGGCGACATCCCTCTGAACATCACGCAGGGCAGAAAGTATGTCAGGGAGAATTTTGACAACGCTGTGAGCGCCCTTGACGCTCCCGCAGCGCCGCCTTCTGCGCGTTCGGCAATAGAGATAAAAAACGTTTTCTTCCGCTATGAGAGAGCGTCTGACGACGTGCTCAAAGGGCTCGATCTGAACGTACGTGAAGGGGAAGTCTTCTGTCTCTTAGGGCCTAACGCCTCGGGAAAAACCACCGCGCTGTCCGTGCTCGCAGGGCTGAGAAAGCCCTACGCGGGAAAGGTGAAGATCTTTGAGAAGGACAGCAAACGCTACATCAACCAATCCCTCTATCAGTCCTGTCTGGCGCTTTTGCCGCAGGACGTTACCACCGTATTCCTGAAAAACACCGTAGAGGAGGAATTAAAAGACGCGCAGGCAGAGCTGTCCGATCTGCCCTTTGATCTTTCTCCTCTGCTCTCGATACATCCGTACGACCTCTCGGGCGGCGAACAGCAGATGGTCGCGCTCGCGAAGGTGCTCTCCAATCATCCGAAGCTTTTGTTGCTTGACGAGCCGACGAAGGGGCTTGACCCCTACGCCAAGGAACAGCTCAAAGAAGTGATCAAAAGCTTACAGAAAAAAGGCATGACGATCCTCATCGTCACCCATGACGTGGAGTTTTCTGCCGAAGTCGCCGACCGGTGCGCGCTCTTGTTCAAAGGCGAGCTCGTCTGCGTTGACACCCCGCGGGAGATGTTCTGTGAGGGACAGTTCTACACCACTGCCGCTTCTAAGATCACCAAAGGATATTATGACAAGGCGACGACGGTCAGCGATATCGTTCTCCTGTGTGAGAAAAACGGGAGGAAAACATGATGACTGCGACCAAGCCAAACGGCTTTAAAACCGCGCTGCGATACCTGATCCCTCTTTTGGTGATCCCCGCGCTGGTGATGATCGGAGCCTTCCTGTTCTCCGCAGAGCGCTATCTCATCATCTCTCTGGGCGTGGCGGTACTCTCTCTGTTACTGTTTTATACCGGCATTGAAGAGAAGAAGATCGGCTCGCGCAGGATGGTGCTCACGGCGATCTTTACCGCCCTGTCGGTAGTCGGCAGGTTCATCCCCGTGTTCAAGCCCGTGACGGCGCTGACGGTGATCGC
>CAZPOG010000065.1:0-10516 GCA_964588105.1 uncultured Ruminococcus sp.
ACGTTGAGTACGAGACCGCGAAGCGTCACTATGCTCACGTTGACTGCCCCGGACACGCTGACTATGTAAAGAACATGATCACCGGTGCTGCTCAGATGGACGGCGCTATCCTCGTTGTATCCGCAGCTGACGGTCCTATGCCCCAGACCCGTGAGCACATCCTGCTCTCCCGTCAGGTTGGCGTTCCCTATATCGTTGTATTCATGAACAAGACCGACCAGGTTGACGACGAAGAGCTCTTAGAGCTGGTCGAGATGGAGATCCGTGATCTTCTCAACGAGTACGAGTTCCCGGGCGACGATACCCCCATCATCAAGGGTTCCGCTTATATCGCTCTTACCTCTACTTCTACAGATCCCAACGCTCCCGAGTATGCTTGCATCCACGAGCTGATGGACGCTGTTGACGAGTTCATCCCCACCCCCGAGAGAAAGGCTGACCTGCCCTTCTTGATGCCTGTTGAGGACGTCTTCACCATCACCGGCCGCGGCACCGTTGCTACCGGCAGAGTTGAGAGAGGCCAGATCCGCACCTCCGAGTCCGTTGAGATCGTTGGTCTTAAGGACGAGAAGAGAACCGTTGTTGTTACCGGTCTTGAGATGTTCAGAAAGACTCTGGACTATGCAGAAGCCGGCGATAACGTAGGCGTACTGCTCAGAGGCGTTCAGAGAACCGAGATCGAGAGAGGTCAGGTTCTTGCGAAGCCCGGCACCATCCATCCCCACACCAAGTTCAGAGGTCAGGTTTACGTTCTGACCAAGGACGAGGGCGGCCGTCACACCCCCTTCTTCAACAACTATCGTCCCCAGTTCTATTTCAGAACCACTGACGTTACCGGCACCATCTCTCTCCCCGAGGGTACTGAGATGTGCATGCCCGGCGATAACGTTGAGATGGATGTTGAGCTGATCACTCCTATCGCTATCGAAGTTGGTCTGCGTTTCGCTATCCGTGAGGGTGGCAGAACCGTTGGTTCCGGCGCTGTTATCGCTATCAACGAGTAATTCTTTATCAGAATTATAACTGAAGCAATCAATCCCGACGTGTTACGCGTCGGGATTTTTCTTGCAAAATGATCGGCTATAGTGTAATATAGTTGTAGGGAACGATGCCCACATCGTTCCGAAGCGTTGATGTTATCGCAATTATAAATAGGATACTCGCCTAACGGCTCAAACATTTTTAAATGCGGAACGATGTGGGCATCGTTCCCTACGAAGGAGACACCACTATGAATAACAACGACTATGAGCAGGATATACTGACATTAGAGAACGATCTGGGAGAGACAGAGCGGTTTTATGTGCTGGATGTTGTCGAGCACGAGGGCGTGGAGTATCTGGTGCTCACACCCGAGAACGAGGACAGCTTTGAGACCGGGATCGTGATCCTTGAGATCCAAAACGTCGACGATGAGGAAGAGTATGTCGGTATCGTGGACGAGGAGCTGCTCGAAATGGTGTTCCAGAAATTCAAAAAGCGTCACAAGGATGAATTCGACTTTTCCGAATAATACAAAAATATAAATAGCCTCCCTGCTTATCACAGGGAGGCTTGTTTCATTTAGATGATGCTTATTTCTCCACGGGGAAGAACTTCTCGTGGATTGCGAGAACCGCGCGGTCGGCGTCGTCTTTCGCGATGATGACGGAGACTTTGATCTCAGAGGTGGCGATCATACGGATGTTGATCTGCTTCTCGTACAGCGCCTCAAACATCTTGGCGGCAACGCCCGCGTGGCTTTCCATGCCCGCGCCGACGATCGATACCTTGGCGACGTTGTCGTTGTAGTCGACTTCGTCCGCACCGACGTTATCGGCAAACTTTTCGCAGATCTCCTTGGCTTCCATGCCCTTGTCGATCGGAACGGTGAAGGCGATATCTTTGGTGTCGCCTCTGCCGACGGACTGGAGGATGACGTCAACGTTGATATTTCTCTGGGCAAGCTTCGAGAAGAGCTTGAACACCATACCGGGTTTATCGGGAACACAGGTGATGGACAGACGCGCGACGTCGGTATCCTTGGCAACTCCGCTGATTAACATTTTTTCCATTTTTACCTTCTCCTTTACGATGGTGCCCGGGGTGTTGGTGTAGGAGCTGAGCACCTCTAATTCTATATTATACTTTTTCGCCATTTCAACCGAACGGTTGTTTAAGACCTGCGCGCCGAGGGTAGCAAGCTCGAGCATCTCGTCATAGGAAATCTCCTTGAGTTTTTTTGCGTTTTCGACCTTTCTCGGATCGGCGGTGAAGACGCCTTCGACATCGGTGAAGATCTGGCAGAGATCCGCGTGCATCGCGGCGGCGATAGCGACAGCCGAAGTGTCGGAGCCGCCTCGACCTAAGGTGGTGATATCGTCATAGCGGGACAGCCCCTGGAAGCCGCAGACGATGACGATCTTCTTCTGGTCGAGTTCTTTCTTGATCCTGTCGGGCGTGACACGGCGGATACGCGCCGAGGTGTGCGCCGATGAGGTGAGGAAGCCTGCCTGCCATCCGGTCAGGGAGATCGCGGGGATCCCGAGCTTCTGGATGCACATCGCAAGCAGCGAGGCGGATATCTGTTCTCCCGAAGCGAGGAGCATATCCATCTCTCTGCGGGAGGGGTTATCATTGATCTCGGCGGCTTTGGCGATCAGATCGTCGGTTGTATCGCCCTGAGCGGAGACCACTACGACAACGTCGTTGCCGTTCTTATACGCGTCGGTAACAATTCTCGCGACATTTCTCAGCCGCTCGGCGTCCTTGACGGAGGTACCGCCGAATTTCTGTACAATCAACATTTTATATACCTTCTTAACTTAGCAATTAAGTCATTCTGAGGGGCTTTCGCCCCGTGAGAATCCCCTTGTCATTAATACCGGTCGTAAGAGGATCGGGATTCTTCGACTATTTGCTTTCGCAAATTCGCCTGTCGGCGACCGCTCAGAATGACAATGATGAATCGCAATGACGTTTTATAGGTCTCCGATTCTTATCTTCGATTCGACCTTGATATCGTTCGCTTCAAGCTCACTGAGCTTTGCTTCAAAATCTTTGACGGTCATCGGTTCGGTGACAAACGCGAGCTCATCCTCGGGAGCGGTCGGCTTCTCTAAGATATGGATCTCAGAGAAGATCTCCTTTGCCTTATCATATGCGGCAGCTCTGTCATCTGCCTTCGCGCGGATATACATCGCGGCAACGGACTCTTCGTGGGGGATCACGGAGGAGTTGTCCGAATCGACCCATGTAAGATACTTTCTCGCCTTGAGGTGCTTGACACAGTCGATGATGTCCGCGACAACAGCGGAAGCGGTCGGCAGCTTGCCGGCGCCTCTGCCGTAGAATACCACATCGCCTACGGCGTCTCCGCGTACCATGATGCCGTTGAAGACGTCGTCGATGGAGGAGAGCTGGGACTCGTGCGGGATGAACATCGGCGCAACGATAATATCGATCTTATCCTTGTCAATCTTCTTGACGGAGCCGATGAGCTTGATCACGCCGCCCCATACGGAGGCGTATTCTACATCCTCCAGCGTAATGCCGGTGATGCCTTCGGTGAAGCAGGCTTCGGGATAGATATGCTTGCCGAATGTCAGAGAGGCGAGAATGCAGATCTTTCTGCACGCGTCGGGACCGTCGATATCGGCGGAGGGATTTCTCTCCGCGTAGCCGAGTTCCTGCGCAAGCTTGAGCGCGGCGTCAAGGTCCATATTCTCTTTGATCATCTTGGTGAGGATGAAGTTGGTGGTACCGTTTAAGATACCGGCGATCTCGGTGACGTTGTTCGCGACCAGACACTGGTTGATCGGTCTGATGATCGGGATACCGCCGCCCACGCTTGCTTCAAAGAGGAAGTTCGCGTTGGTCTCTTTCGCGATGGCGAGCAGCTCTGCGCCGTGAGCGGCAACCAGCTCCTTGTTGGAGGTGACAACGCTCTTGCCCGCTTTGAGGCAGGCTTTGACATAGTCATAGGCAGGATGAAGACCGCCCATCGTCTCTACGACGATACGGATCTCAACGTCATTTAAGATATCGTCAAAGTTCTTGGTGAATCTCTCGGCAAAGGGGGAGTCGGGAAATTCTCTGAGATCGAGGATGTATTTTATGTACAGCTCTTCGCCGACTGCGGAGAAAAGCTTCTGTTTATGAGTGTAGATGATATCTGCGACTCCCGAGCCGACTACGCCGTGGCCCATGATAGCAACTGAAATCATAGTGGTGTTTCCTTTCTGATGTTATCGGATCTTATTGATAAAAGCTACCCTTCCGCCGAGGGAGTTTCGTCGCCTCCGCCTCCGGAAACTTCGGATTCACCGCTGTCGGAGGATTCGGCGCCCGAGGAGGTGTCCGCTCCTTCGGTCGCGGATTCGGATGAGGCGCTGCCCGATGAAGTGGTGCTTGACGAAGTGGTATAGGAGGAAGACTCCGTGGATGATTCAGAGGAGCTTTCGGAGCTTGACGAGCTGCCTAAGCCTCCCGCGATATGGTAGCCTGTACAGTAGGACGGCATATCGCCCACGGTGTAGTAGCCTGTGCTGGTATCCGAACATCCGCTGGACGCCAGCAGTCCGGATCCCTTACAGAAGGTGGCGGGAATGATCGAGTCGGGCATGGTGAAGTCTTTATACTCTCTGTTCTCTAAGTAATTGGACATGACCTTCTGCCATGTAATAGCGGCAAGCGAGGTGTAGGATACCACGTCGGGAGTATCATAACCCATCCAGCACGCCAGCGAGCAGTAGGGCGAAGCTCCGACAAACCAGATATCCTTTCCGTCATCGGTGGTACCGGTCTTACCGACGATCTCCCAGTTGGAAACCTGCGCATACTGAGAAGCGGAATGAGTGGAGGTCAGTACGTTGTATCTGAGCTCTCTGTTCATCTCATACGCTACTTCGGGAGAGTAGGCTTCGATCGGGGAATTGTTTCTGTTATCCAGAATAATGGTGTCATTCTGGTCGGTAACATAATAGTATGTGTAAGGCTCATAGTAGAGACCGTTATTGCCGACATAAGCGATTGCAGCCGCCATCTCTCTGACGGTAACGCCGCCTTCCATACCGCCCAGCGACAGCGCGCCGGGGTTGAGCGCGTCTGCGTCGGCAAGATGGGTGAAGCCCAGATTCGATACCGCCTGGTTGTAAGCGTCTCTTGTGCCGATCTTCTGCATCGTCTGTACCGCGCAGGCGTTGGACGACCATGAGATCGCTTCGGGAACGGTCATGTACTGGTTATAAGAGCCGTAGGAGTTTCTCGGACCCGCGGAGCCGTCCGCGAAGTACTTCTCGATCGGCTGGTCTTCTACGATGGATGAGTAGTTATAGATACCCATCTGCAGCGCCAGCGGATAGGGGATGATACCCTTGATCGAAGATCCGGGCTGCAGAACGGAGTGAGACGCGCGGTCCCATTCGAGGTTGCCTTCTTTTTCGTGAGAAGAACCTGCGGTAGCGATGACTCTGCCGTCATAGCCGATCATCTCAAGACCGATCTCGAGGTCATAGTCATATCCGTCTTTGGAGTTGATCGCTTCTTCTTCGATCATCTCCTGCGTTTCGAGATCCATGGCGCAGTAGATCTTCAGACCTTCCGTATAGAGCTTTTCGGAAGCGGCGCCCTCGGAGATATCATAGAACTTGGCGAGGTCTCTGGTCAGGTCGTAGAACATCTGGTCAATATACCAGTTCTGGACGTTGACGTTATCTTCGTCTTCGTCTTCCTCGTCTTCTTCGCTGTTATAATCCACAAAAGTCATGTTTTCGGATTCTGCCATGGCTTCGTCGTATTCTGCTTTGGTGATATAGCCCTGCTCATACATCTGGTCAAGAACGATCTCGCGTCTGATCTTGTTGTTCTCGGGATAGATGAGAGGATTCCATCTTGCGGGGTTCTGGGTGATACCGGCGATCGCGGCGCACTCGGCGATCGAACACTCGCCGATCGGCTTGTCAAAATAAAGCTCGCTTGCCGCCTCTACGCCCTGCGCGTTGTTGCCGAAGTTGACAACGTTCAGATAGGCTTCGATGATATCCTGCTTGGAGTATTCTTTCTCAACATTCAGGGCTCTGAAAATCTCTCTGAGCTTTCTGGTCAGGGAGACCTCGTTGTCATCGGTGATATTTTTGATCAGCTGCTGGGTCAGGGTAGAACCGCCGTAGTTGTCGGAGCCGGATACCAGCGCCAATACCGCGGAGCCGGTTCTGTACCAGTCAACGCCGTGATGTTCATAGAAACGCTTGTCCTCGATCGCGACGATCGCTTTGGGCATCGCCTCGGGCATTTCGGAAAGATCTACCCAGATACGGTTTTCGGTACCGTAGAGGGTCTGGTACTCGGTGAATTCTCCCGTGTCGCCGTCCTCGATATAGATGAAGGAACTCAGGTTCATGGAACGGGCGTTGATATCAATACCGGTCGGTTCCTGTGACAGCTTGAGGATATAAATTCCCAGCGATACCGCCACAATCAGACCCGCGACAACGGCTACGACCAGTACGGTGAGAAGAATTTTACCGAGCGCTCCGAAAAAAGCTGCGAACGCCGAAGGGTTCTTCCTGACGTCAATTTTGTCGGTATATTTACTGATGTCGGTTTTTCTCATGTGAAACCTCCAAAACGGAAAAATGCAATTAACGGCTTCTGTATTTTATCTGTATCGTCACGCCCTTGGGGCGTCAATAAAATGCACACAGTACATTATACCACTTTCATCAAAAAAAATAAATAAGAATTTAAAAAATAACAGAGATTTTTACCAAAAACCTTATCAAAAAAATAGGAATAATCACTAAAACTTCGCTCATAATAAGTCTGAGGTGAAAATGATGAAAAAACTCCTGCTGATCACGGGCGTTTTGCTGATCGCGTATGTGGTGATGATGTCCGCGCTCTCACCGTCGGCAAAGGTTCAGAAAGCGGACGCTCCCGCGACCGCCGCATATGAGGAAACGGTACGGGACGTCTATACCGTTGTGGATGAAAACGGCAGGATCTCAGTGCTGTTAAACGGCGCGGTGTATCTCAGGACCGATACGGTGGTATCCTCTTTGCCGAAGGCGGATCAGATGAAGCTCAAGAAGGGGCTCACGGTTGACGATACGGCTCAGTTAAAAAAGCGGGGGGCGGAGTCTGGCAGCTGAGTCGGAATGAACGATGACCGGTTGCCCTCACCCGATTGGTATTAGGCGCAGGGTGTTTTTTCGCAATTAATTCTGTATTTATTTCGCATTTTCGATGCCCAAAAATGGCTTGAAACCTGAGCTTTTGCATTTCTTCGCATTTTTCGCGCTTTTTCGGTAAAGATGAATGGAACCGATGATACACAGATCGTAAAGTAAGAGATCAAATGGATTATTGATGATAGAAAGTACTCTTAAATTTGCGGTGTATAGAGAGTGCCTTATGATGCGAAAAAACTCCTGTTACTGATATTCTGTTTTTATTTATGTACAAATAACGCGAATAATGCGAAAGAATTCAGAAACCCACTGTTCAAGCCGCTTTCGGGCTCATTTAATATCGAATTAATTAAAAATATATGCGAAAAAAATCAGTGTGTTATGTCATTTCGAGCGAAGCGAAGAACGTCCTTATCATTATGACCGGTTGCAGGAGGAGGGGGATTCATCGGACTCTTTGCTCCCTCTGAATGACAAAAGGAATTGTCCGAGCGAAGCGAGTAACCACCATTGTTCATCGTTCATTGATCATTAATCTTGTATCTCCTCCGATCCTGTGGTATAATCAATATGATATTGATTGTGAAGGTGACGGTTATGAAATATCTGATCGCGTCCGATATCCACGGATCCGAAGTCTATTGCAGTAAGCTGATAGAAGCATACAGGAGAGAATCCGCCGACCGGCTGATCCTTTTGGGCGATATCCTATATCACGGACCGAGAAACGACCTGCCCGAGGGCTATGATCCCAAGGGTGTGTTCGCGCTTCTTAATGCGTATAAAAACGAGATCCTCTGCGTTCGCGGCAACTGCGATACAGAGGTGGATCAGATGGTGCTCGACTTCCCCATCATGGCGGAGTATGCTCTGCTGGACGCAGGGGAGAGGCTGATCTTTTTGACCCACGGTCATCATTATAACATCAACAGCCTCCCGCCGCTGAAACAGGGGGATATCCTCATCTACGGACATACGCATATACCCCTGTGTGAGGAGAAGGACGGCGTCCTCTGCCTGAATCCCGGTTCCGTATCCCTTCCAAAAAACGGCACGCCTCACAGCTATATGACGCTTGAAAACGGCACGTTCCTGTGGAAAACGCTTGACGGAGAAACGTTTATGGAGAATCAGGAATTAGGAATGAGGAATTAGGAATTGTTTGGTTCCCGGTTGTCGAGAAACATTGATGTATTATCGTAGGGCGGGGGCTTGCTCCCGCCCTACGACCCTTACCGACCGGTATTAATGACATGGGGATTCTTCGCGTCGCTCAGAATGACAAATACCAATCAGGTGAGGGCAGAGCCCTCCCACATCTATTCTCTCTTCTCTCTTCTCTATTCTCTCGGGAGGGTTGAGACCCTCCTCTACGGTGTTATATCAACGCCGCGCTTTCTTAAGACATATTCATACGACAAAAAAAGACGGAGCAGAACGCTTCGTCTCTTTTCATATTCAGCTGTCAGTTGGGAATAAACGGAAGCTCATACTCCTCTGTCGGGAATTCAACAACTTCTGTTGTGTCCTGCGCGGGCTGGCTGTCAGAGCCGCCGGAACCCGAGCCGGAACCCGAGCCTGAGCCGGAACCCGAGCCTGATCCGCCGGAGCCGGAATCACCGGAATCCCCACCGCTTCCTGAGTCGGAACCGCCCAAGCTGCCGCCGCTGCCTGAGTTGCCCGAGCCGGAATCACCGGAGGCGGAGCCGCCGGCGCTTGAGATGTCGTTTGAGCCGGAAGCGGTATCGTCTTTCTTGCCGGCTGTATCGGTAGACGCCTGCGTGCCCGCGTCAGAGGAGTCAGACGCTTCGGATACGCTTGTCGCCTTGGTCGCGGAATCGGGCGTTGCGCCGTCGTCCTTGTCGCCGCAAGCGGTCATCATCATGGCAAAGAGTATAGAAACAGTGATAAAAACAGCGATTATCGCGATACTTTTTTTCATAGTTACCTCCGTAAATAAGTAGGGTAGGGTGTTAACAATACTATTTTATCACAAATCAAAGCAAGTTGCAATCCCTCATACGATAGGAAATCAAAATCCGCCCGACAGAGTTCTCTGCCGGACGGATTCTGTTTAAGCGTTATCGCTTACTTGAGACCTTTTTCGTAGGACTCGATCATCTTCTTAGACGCTTTGCCCGTACGGCATGCAGGTTTTATGAGGGTTTTTGAGAATTTCTCGCCCATGTTGAGCTGTATCTCGAGCCGCATACCGTGCTCTTCGGGATAGACCAGTATCTGCTTGATGAACCTGTCTACAAAGCTGCGGTCAAGCTCGTCCTCGCTAAGACTTTCCTCCGCCAAGGTGAGGATGGAGCGGATCTGCGCGAGCTGCTTAGAGATATCCTTTCTGCCGCTCAGCTGATCGGTGATCGCTTCGATCTCCTCCTGAAAGCGTTTGATCTCCTCATCGCACTCGGCGGTCATCCGCACAAATTCGCTGTCGGGGAATTGTCCGTCGATGTTCAATTGCAGGAGCTTTTGCTTTTTCTTCTGCTCATTGGCGATACTCTTGTTGAGCGCGTTGATACGGTTCGTGCCCTCGTTGGTGTTCAGCAGATCCTCTGTCAGGCGCATGATAAGCTTCGACAGCTCCTCGATATTCTGCTGACCGGATTTGAATACGTCCAGCAGGATCGGGACGATCTCTTTTTCATAGATCGTCATAGCAGGGCAACTGTCCTTGCCGTTCTTGATCTTGCCCGAACAGCGCCATGCGGAGTTACTGGTACCCTTCCTGCTGACCGTGTCCTTGCGGTAGAAGGGCTGTCCGCAGTGGGCGCAGATCAGCTTGCCTGTCAGCAGGTTGTTGTGATTGGTCTTGTTTTGCTTTTGGATCACGTCGAGGCTGCGGAGCCTCAAGACTTCGTTTGCCCTCTCCCACAGCTCCTCTGACACGATCGCCGGTACGACCTCGCCGCTCTCATCCTTATAGATTACCCATTCGTCCTGTGGCAGAAAACGCTGTTTCTTCGTAAACATATCGACGACCTGCACCTTGTTGCCGACATAGTAGCCCATGTACTTGGGATTCTTGATGATGTTCGCCATCGTGGTGTGCGAGAACTTGTTGCCCCTCGTATTGCGAACGCCCTTGTTATAGAAGTAGGTCTCGAGATTCTTCATGCTGTATTTGCCGGTCGCGTACAGCTCGAACAGCTCCCGAACGACAGGCGCCTGTTCCTCGTCGATATACAGCCGTTTGTTTGCTTTGCGGTAGCCGAAGATATTGCTGTTGCCCAGCACCACGCCGTTTTTGATTGCCTGATGATGTCCCCAACGGACGCGCGAGCTGATCTTGCGGCTTTCATCCTGCGCCATCGAAGCCATGATGGTCAGGCGGAACT
>CAZPOG010000066.1:0-10462 GCA_964588105.1 uncultured Ruminococcus sp.
ATCTATTTACAGAAAGCAAAGAATTATTGTATAATCAAATAAAGGATTATGAAAACGATCATGATTGAGGAGTGGTACCCATGAAGAAGAGAGCGGCAAGCCTTGTGCTTGCTTTTTGTATGGTTTTTACCTGTTTAGCGGCAGCGGGAGTTTCCGTATCGGCGGCGAACACGGATATCAGCGAAGTATCCGCACAGTCGGATCTCGCTTCCTCCGGCGCTGACTACGGACTCGCGAAGAAGGTGGAGGACGGCAACATCCTTCATTGCTTCAACTGGACGCTGAATCAGATCAAGCAGGAATTACCCAATATTGCGTCTGCGGGCTTTACTTCGGTCCAGACTTCCCCGCTGCAGCCTCACACCGCATCCGGCGCATGGTACTGGCTGTATCAGCCGACCGACTCGACCGTCGGAAATGAGATCGGTTCCTATAGCGATTTACAGAGCCTTTGTTCCGAAGCGGACAAGTACGGCATTAAGGTCATTGTCGACGTTGTCGCGAACCACCTTGCCGGCTGGAATGACGGCAGCTGGAACGACGGTATCGCCGGCAGCTGGCGCAACAGCGAATACTTCCACAACGAAGGAGCCTGCAACGACTGGGATAACCGATATGATGTAACTCACAAGAATATCGGCATGCCCGACCTTAACTCCGAGCACAGCGAAGTGCAGAACAAGTTCGTTTCGATGGTAAACGGATTAAAGAGCGCCGGCGTTGACGGCGTTCGCTGGGACGCGGCAAAGCATATCGGACTTCCCTCCGAGGGCTGTGAGTTCTGGTCAAAGATAAAAAACGTCGGAATGTTCAACTACGGCGAGATCCTTGATAATCCCGCCGGCAACAGCGGCGACGATTATAACGGCAACCTGATGAGAGAGTACGCCAACTACATCGGCGTGACCGATTCCAGCTTCAGCGGACACATCACCGGCTGTATCCGTGATAACAAAACCGACACATGGAACGGTAAGTGGACCAATCTGGGCGTTCCCGCTAACCGTGTTGTATACTGGGCGGAGAGTCATGACACCTACTGCAACAACGGCTGGACCAACAGTCTGAATGAATCTGTGATTGACAGAGCCTATGCTGTTGTAGCGGCTCGCGCCAATTCGCAGTCTTTGTATCTGTCAAGACCTTATGAGCATAACCACGACAGCATCCATGCCGGCGTGAAAGGCTCCACACATTTCACCTCTAAGCAGATAGCGGCGGTCAACCACTTCCATAACGCAATGGTTGGCACCGGAGAGTATTTCGGCGCCGATAACGGCTGCTTTGTCGTTTGCAGAGGCGGCGGCGCGGTCATCGTATCCCCGAACGGCTCTAACTTTGATATCACCGTAGCAAACGGCGGCGGTATGGTTCCCTCGGGCACCTACACCGATGAGGTTTCCGGTTCTACATGGACGGTAAGCGGCAGCTCTATCAGCGGCCATATCGGATCAAGCGGTATCGCAGTTATCTATCATCAGCCCGAGGCAGGCCCCAGCGCTTTTGCAAATCCCGGCAACACCTCTTATAAGACGGATACCATCACGGTAACCTTAGGCTACAGCAACGCGACCTCCGGCAGCTATTCGATCGACGGCGGTTCGTTCAAGAGCTACACCAACGGCCAGACCATTACCATCGGCTCCGGCGTCAGCTACGGTTCCAAGACAACCCTTGTCGTCAAGGCGACAAAGGGCTCGTCGACCGACCAGGCGACCTATACCTATACCAAGCTGGATCCCAACGCGACCCAGACGATCTACTTCGATAACAAGTATTATCATTGGGAAAGAGTCTACTGTTATCTCTATGCCGAGAATAACGGCAACGTCATTTCTAACGGCGAGTGGCCCGGCGTTTTGATGACCCAGGCGATGAACAGCCTCTATTACTATGATGTTCCCAAGGGACTGGAGAACGGCAGAGCGATCTTTACCGAATACTCCGACAACAACGATCACCGTTATCCCGGCGATGGCGACCCCGGTCTTGACTTGAACAACAACTCCATGATCTTCGGCGATAATCGTTCATGGACAGTATACACCGGCGGTTCCGTGACTCCTCAGCCAACCAGTCCTCCCGTTACTCCCACCGAGCCCGTTACTCCTACGGGAAAGGTTTTGATCGGCGATACCGATCTGGACAACACGGTCACTGTTCTTGACGCGACGGCGATCCAGAAGTACCTCGTACAGCTGAGATATCTTTCCTCCAGAGCTAAGATCGCGGCTGACGCGGATAAGGACGGCGTTGTGTCAATTATCGACGCGACAAAGATCCAAAAGTATCTTGCCAGCATCCAGGATTCTAACTCCTATGTCGGACAGTATTCCGACGGATCAAGCCCCTCTACCGATCCGACGACTCCTACCCAGCAGCCTACTTCACCTCCCGTGTCAGGCGACAGCGTTGTGCTCAACGCGTCCGCTACCAGCGAGGAGCCTGAGGCATGGTATGCATGGACATGGACCGGCGATCAGAGCGGCAAATGGATCAAAGGAGAAGGCTCTGCATCCGGTGTCGTTTTCACCGGACTTGAGTCCAAAGTCATTTTCGTTCGAGCGAATCCCGAGATGGAGATCGACTGGAACAATGGCTCCGTATGGAACCAGACCGACGATCTCGATACTCATACCGGCGGTACGTTTACCACGACCGGCTGGGCTGCCAACCGAATGATCGGTTCTTGGGATTAAACAAAATACAGATAATCACTCCGCGTTGTGAAAAACAGCGCGGAGTTTTTTCTCTTGTATTCTTTTTATAAAACAGCTATAATGGATTTGAGGTGAGCGTGATGTTTACAAAAAGAAAAACAGTACGCAAGTATATCCGCTTTTACGGTTGGGTACAAGCGGTAGGCTTTCGCTGGCGTGCGATGCAGGCGGCGCAGCACTACGGCGCGACCGGTTGGGTAAAAAACGAGTACGACGACTCCGTCAGTATGGAGATCCAAGGGACCGAACAGCAGATCGACGATGTGATCGCAGCGATTCAGCGCGGATCGTATATCCGCATTGAGCGCATGGAGGTCAAGGAACTGTCTCTTGTCGAGGACGAGCGCGGCTTTCGGGTGAGATACTGAATTAATAATAACGAAATGTTTAGAGCTGTCGAGGGTCCCTTTCGACAGCTTTATGCGTTTTTAAAGGATATCTCGCAAATTTATTGACAATAATTTATAAATAGGCTAAAATGAGATGGTTGTCTGCGTGACGTCCCAAGACAGAATCAGTCGTCTTCCGTGCGGCAAAAAACGATAATAGATGAAAGACGGTATATCATGAGCGATCAGAGCAAAACAGTTCAACATCTGGAATATCCCGAACTGACGATGTTTCAGATGGTCGAGAATATGTCCAAGCAATTCCCCGATACGGCGGCGATTGAGTTTTACGGCAAGAAAATCACTTACACAGAGTTTATGGAACGCATCGACAGATGCGCCAAGGCGTTTGTCGGCATCGGGATCAAGAAGGGCGACGCGGTTACGCTATGTATGCCCAATATTCCTCAGTGTCTGGAATGCTTCTACGCGCTCAATAGGATCGGAGCAGTCGCGAATATGGTCCATCCTCTTTCCGCGCCGAGCGAGATCACCTTCTTTTTAGACCTGTCAGAGTCAAAAGCAATCGTTACGGTAGATATTTTCTTTGAGAATGTTTCCAAAGCAATCAAGAATTCCGACCATGACGTTACGTGTATCATTACCCGCATGCAGGAGGAGCTGCCCCTGCATCTCGCGGCGCTTTACTTGCTTAAAAAGGGAAAAAGCTACCTGAAATATCCCAATACCGAAAACAGCCTCCTGTATACAAAATTCATAAAAGGCGGCGAGAAGGAGACCCTCCCCGAGATCACCTTTGAAAAAGATCGCACCGCAGTCATCTTATACAGCGGCGGCACCTCCGGTATCCCGAAGGGTATCTGCCTGACCGATCTCAACTTCAACGCTTGCGCCATGCAGGCGATGACTTCGATTGACGCGGAACTCAAAAGAGGCATGAAGATGCTCAGCTGTATGCCGATGTTCCACGGCTTCGGTCTGGGAATCAATATCCACACGGTGTTGATTTACGGCTTTACCTGTGTGCTGCTGCCGACTTTTACCAAAGATTCCTACGCCAACGCCCTGATCAAGATCAAACCGAACTTCATTGCCGGCGTTCCGACGATCTTTGAAGCGCTGCTGCATATCGAGCAGTTCAACGGCGTCGACCTCTCGTTTTTGAAGGGAATGTTCTGCGGCGGAGACTCGCTCTCCGTAGAACTGAAGAAGAGCATCGATACGTTTTTGAAAGAGCATAACGCTTCCATCCAGGTCAGAGAGGGCTACGGCCTGACCGAATGCGTCACGGCAAGCTGTCTGACGCCGAAGGATGTATACAGAGAGAACAGCATCGGTCTGCCGTTCCCCGATACGGTGTATCAGATCGTGCGCCCCGGAACGGACGACGTCCTTGAGCCAATGGAAGAGGGTGAGATCATCCTCAAAGGCCCGACCGTCATGACAGGTTATCTCAAGAACGAAGAAGAAACTCGCCAGACGCTGAGAAAGCTCTCCGACGGCTGTATCTGGCTGTACACGGGCGATCTCGGCTATATGGACGAGGACGGCTATGTCTATTTCAGACAGAGGATCAAGCGGCTGATCATCACCAACGGCTACAACGTCTATCCTTCCCAGATCGAGAATTTCCTCGACGGGATGGACGAGATCTCCTACAGCTGTGTGATCGGCGTCAAGGACAAACGCAGGATGCACCGTGTCAGAGCCTATATTGTTCTTAAAGACAGCGTCAAGCCGAGCGAAGAGCTCAAGGATCGGATCATCGAAAGGCTCAAAGAGCACGTCGCGCTTTACGCGCTGCCCAGAGAAGTGATCTTCAGAGAAGAACTGCCCAAGACATTGGTAGGAAAGGTCGCCTACCGAAAACTCGAAGAAGAAGCAAACCAAGAAGAAGAGAATTAACCCAAAAAGGGGATGAAATAATGGCAAAAGTTATCAATGGATACAAGCTCAAATGGGGTGACAGAAAAGACGGAAGATGGGTGAAGACTCCCGGACTGCAAACCATTATGGGACACCTTTATCCGAAGCGTACCGACTGTGAGGTGTATCTGCACGACACCATTGACGTTACCGAGCTGTTAAAGTTTGTCGAAGAGAAGAACAAACAGCATCCGGACTTAAAAACAACCTTCTTTCACTGTGTGATCGCCGCGACGGCAAAAATGGTGAAAGAACGTCCGCTGATGAATCGCTTTATACAGGGAAGAAGAACCTATGAGAGATTCGAGATCAGCGTAGCGTTTGTCGCGAAGCGTCAGTTCACCGAGGCTGCCGAGGAGTCGCTTTTATTCTTTGTTCCGAAGGATACCGACACGGTAGACGACGTTACCCGCATGGTCGTCGAAAAGGTCAACAAGGTCAGAAAAGCGGGAGATAATACCGCGGGAATCGACGCAACGCTTGACAAGCTCGCCGCGCTGCCCAGACCGCTTTTGATGGCGATCATCGGATTCATCCGGATCCTTGACTTCTGGGGCAAAAATCCGCAAGCCCTGCAGGAAGGCGATCCCAACTACTCCACGGTGTTCCTCAGCAATCTGGGCAGTATCAAATGCCCTGCGGTGTATCACCACCTCAACAACTACGGCACCAACAGCATGATGATCACCATCGGCACCATCCGTCAGGAAGAGGTCTTAATGCCCGACGGTACCAAAGAGGTGCGTTCCTTGGTCGATATCGGAGCTACCCTTGACGAGAGGATCGGCGACGGCTTCTACTTTGCGAGAAGTCTCAAGCTGATCCATCATATCTGCGCGAATCCCTCTATTCTGGACAAACCCATTGGCGAGCCCAGCGGCTTTGACTATAAGTAAGAAAAGGTATGAAGCGAAAAAGATGACCCTAAAAAAGTTCTTGATATGGTTTATTCCCATATTATTTGTGATTTATGCGTTTGCTTTTTTTATGCCTATGTCAAAAAGCGTATGCATTAACTATAAAGGCTTGGCAGCTGACAGCGAGGGAAATCTTTATCTGGGTGAAGACGAGGATATCAGGGTATATGATGCGCAAGGAAATTTTCTTAGAAGCTTTTCTGCTAATACCAACAGAGGGTATCGGTTTACGATCGTTAACGATCATATCATAGAATTTCTCAGTGGTGACGTTTTGATTATGAACTTATCGGGAGAAGTGACAATGGAATATGATGATTCTGAATTGTCGCGGTTCGAATACTCGATTAACCCGAACAAGTTTACGGCGACAGATGGTACGACCTATCAGATGAAAAGTTGGTTTTTAAGAGATAGGGTTTACAGAACCGATACTTCTTCCCATTCTGAAGTGATTTATGAAATGCCGTTGTTAAGCTATATCGTGAAAATTGATTTGGTTATTTCTATTGTCAGCATGATCATTGTCTTTCCGATTATTATTATCACAGGGATACAAAAACAAATAAAACGATTGAGATCAACAAAAAATCCTGCCATGCTGTGACAGGATTTTTGCTTTGATCGGAGTGAAGGGATGATGTGTTTTCTTTGAAAACCCATCCACCCTCGGATCATAGCTCCTTCGGGCATCGAGCCTAAAAACTGTCCGCAGGACTGTTTTCTATACGGCTCTACTCTCTTAGGGTTCAAATCCCTTCTATATTCAAATAAAACAAATATCAGGGTATTCCGATTTGAATACCCTGATATTTGTTCTATCGGAGTGAAGTCCGTCTGATATGTCGGTAGCAGATTACCTTGCTTTATGCCGACACCTCCTGACATACCTCAGATGATCGCTCTTCCTAAAAACAGTCCGCCGGACTGTTTTTACCTTCGGATTTCAGCGACTTCGCGCGGCACAATAGGGGTCCCCAAAATGCCTCCGCATTTTGGGGAGAGGAGGAACGGCGAAGCGATACGGAAGCGGTCACGCCTGACCACTTCCAATGAGCAAAGCCAGTGACGACGACGGCACGGTCGCCTTCAAATCCCTTCACTCCTCTGGTGATGGTAAAATGACATAAGGGAGGTATTATTTGAATACCTCCCTTATGTCAATTATCGGAGTGAAGGGATTTGAACCCCCGACATCCTGCTCCCAAAGCAGGCGCGCTACCAACTGCGCTACACCCCGTTATTCTTTTTTCTGACAGTGCGGATGCCCTCTTGCTGTCCGACTTTTCCGATTATAGCACAGATTCTTTTGTTACGCAAGAGCAGATTTTTGGATCCAAAGAAGATATCCTTCGGGTTTGTGAAGAAAATATAAGAAATTAGGCATATCCTCTTGTGTTTTGTCAAAAAGGGGATTATAATGAAGAAGATAAAATGGAGTAGTCTGGAGAACTGGGTGCCGGACTGCTTGTTACAAACGCTTCTTTATACAGCATAGGAGGAAAAAGAAGTGCGTCTGAGGGCTTCTAAAATCATTGTTGCGGTACTTGCCGTCATAGCGCTTGTCGCCTTTTTTGTGTTACGGGCGTCTGCGCTGGACGATAAATATACCTTCTCCGACATAGGAATGTCGCTGAAGATTCCCAAGACCTACACCGTTGTTACCAAGGATCTGGAGAGGACCGATCCGGCATTTGCCGAGGCGGGGCTCGACTATGATGAGACGATCACCGCCTTTAATAACGCCCACATCTATTTGCAGGCGTTTGATCCCGAAAGAACCTATAAGATAACGATGACGGTCGAGTCTAATGAAGACTCAAAAAACATCAACAACTATTCCGATCTGACTCCTCAACAGAGAGAGGAGATCCTGAATAACTTCCTCGCCGATCCGATGTGTTCGTCGGCAATAGAACTCAAGCATGGCGGCAACATCTTCTTTGACTCAGAGCTGCAGAGCACCGACGGAGACCGGCCGCTGTATATCTTCCAGTGCAACACGGTCATTAACGGTCAGAACATCAACCTCACCCTCCAGAAACAGGAGGAGAAGATCCTCAGCGATGAGGAAAAAGTGCTGACCAATATCGCGAATTCCATGAGCTTTGACAAGATCAAACTCAACAACGCCGGGCCTTCCTTTGAGTGGTGGAGATTTCTTCTTTGGATCGTGATCTTAGCGGGATTATCCGTCGGCATTTCGTTCGCTTATAAGAAGTATAACAGCGCTCAGAAGAAGAAATTAGAGGAACGCCGCCGCAGACGGCATCCCGCTGTGAAAGAATCCGAGAGTGAGTCAGCCGGAGCCGGCGCGAGCGTTACCTCCGAGAGTCAGCCGGAGCCTTCCTTCGACGAGGTGCTGGGATACGAGAGCGACCAGGAATACCAGACCCGCGCCGCGACCGATCTCGAGAGCTTCGATATCAATGTCAAAGAAAAGAACAAAGAAGGCGGCGTCAACTACTTCGAGGACAGCGGCGACAGCATCGACGACGGTACCGATTATTTTGACACCTACTTCAAAGAGCCTACCCAGTCCCGCACCCCTGTGGAGCGCGCCGCAGGTACGGTCGGAGCATATCTGAAGATCGCCTTCAATCACCTTGGCTTCTTCTTCAAAAACATTTTTAAGGCAATAGCTAAAATTTTTAAAGGTGATAAAACAAAAGTTTAGAAATCGCCGTATTACTGACCAATTCCATTCATAAATCACAAAAACCCGCCGAAATTTGATAATTTCATTGGCGGGTTTGTTATTGAATTAACAAATAAATTCATTTATAATAGTAGAGGTCTTTATTATCATACAATAATACAGAAACTTAGATGATTTTTAGGAGGAAATGAAAAATGGCAAGAGTTTATAATTTTTCGGCAGGTCCTTCCATGCTGCCCGAGGCAGTTCTCAAGAAAGCGGCTGATGAAATGCTCGACTATCAGGGTTCCGGTCAGTCCGTAATGGAGATGTCTCACCGTTCCAAGGTATATGACGGTATCATCAAAGAGGCGGAAGCGCTGCTCAGAGAAGTGATGAACATTCCCGACAACTACAAGGTACTGTTTTTGCAGGGCGGCGCGTCGTCACAGTTCGCGATGATCCCGTTAAACCTGATGAACAAGTCGGGCAAGGCGGACTATGTGATCACCGGCCAGTGGGCGAAGAAGTCCTACAAGGAAGGTTCTCGCTACGGAGAGGCGCATGTTGTCGCTTCTTCTGAGGATAAGACCTTCTCTTACATCCCTAAGCTCGATCCTGCGACCTTCACTCCCGATGCTGACTATTTCCATATCTGTATGAACAACACCATCTACGGCACCGTGTATCACGAACTGCCCGATACAGGCGATGTTCCGCTGGTAGCGGATATCTCTTCCTGCATTCTGTCTGAGCCGATCGACGTCTCTAAGTTCGGTATGCTCTACGCAGGCGCTCAGAAGAACATGGCTCCCGCGGGCGTGACTGTTGTTATCATCCGTGAGGATCTCATCGGCAACGCGCAGGAGATCACTCCTACCATGTTCAACTACCAGATCCATGCCGATAACGGCTCGATGTTCAACACCCCTCCCTGCTACACCATCTATATCATGAAGCTGGTGCTCGAGTGGGTCAAGAATGAAGTCGGCGGTCTTGAGAAGATGAAGGAGAGAAACGAGAAGAAGGCGAAGCTGCTTTACGACTTCCTCGACTCCTCCAAGATGTTCAAGGGCACCGTTGTTCCCGAAGACCGTTCTCTGATGAACGTTCCTTTCGTGACAGGAGATCCCGACCTCGATGCGAAGTTCGTCAAAGAGTCTGTAGAAGCTGGCTTTGTCAACCTCAAGGGTCACCGCTCTGTCGGCGGCATGAGAGCTTCTATCTATAACGCGATGCCTTATGAAGGTGTTGAGAAGCTCGTAGCCTTTATGAAGAAGTTCGAAGAGGAAAACGCCTAATGCTGTTGTCATTCTGAGGGAGTAAAACGACCGTGAGAATCCCCTTGTTATTACGACCGGCTGTTATCGGTAGGGGATTGCCGCGTCGCAGTCCTTTGACCTGCTCCTCGCAATGACTTCGTAGAAACGAAGGAGAAATCACTATGTATAATATTTTGAAGCTGAACAAGATCGCCTCTGTCGGTACCGACCGCCTCGGCGATAACTATAACTGTGTTGACGAATGCGCAACCCCCGACGCGATTCTGGTACGCTCCGCGAATATGCACGAGATGGAGTTTTCCGACAATCTGCTCGCGATCGCCAGAGCCGGCGCCGGCGTCAACAACATTCCGCTTGACAAGTGCACCGAGAAGGGCATCGTCGTATTCAACACCCCCGGCGCGAACGCGAACGCCGTTATGGAGCTCGTAATCGCCGGTATGCTTTTAGGATCCAGAAAGATCTCCGAGGGTATCGCGTGGAACAAAACCTTAAAGGATGACGAGAACTGCCTCAAGTCCGTAGAAAAGGGCAAGAACCAGTTTGTAGGTCCCGAGATCAAGGGCAAGACCCTCGGCGTCGTAGGCCTCGGCGCAATCGGCGTATTGGTCGCAAACGCGGCAAGAGC
>CAZPOG010000067.1:0-10433 GCA_964588105.1 uncultured Ruminococcus sp.
CCTTCGCGTGTTTGATCGCTTCCTTCGCGATCTTCACAGGATTCTCGGTACCCATCTCAAAGACGGGAACCTCCGCCTGAGCGCCGACCACCTTGAGCTGTTCGATCGCCGCGGGACGATAGATATCACACGCGACCAGCATCGGACGGTGATCCTGCTTCTTGAGCAGTTTGCCGAGCTTGGCGGCATGGGTCGTCTTACCGGCGCCCTGTAAGCCGCAGAGCATGATCACTGTCGGAGGCTTGGATGAAAACTTGATCCGCTCGTTCTCAGAGCCCATCAGCGCGGTGAGTTCTTCGTTGACGATCTTGATCACCATCTGGGCGGGAGTCAGGCTCTCCATGACGTCGGAGCCGATCGCCCTCTCGGTGACCTTATTGGTAAAGCTCTTCGCGACCTTGAAGTTGACGTCCGCTTCGAGCAGCGCAAGGCGCACTTCGCGCATCGCTTCTTTGACGTCCGCCTCGGAGAGCTTTCCTTTATTCTTCAGTTTTTTAAAGGCGTTTGAGAGCTTTTGCGATAATCCTTCAAAAGCCATGCTCAGACCTCCTTGTCTGCGATGCTGTCGGCGATCGACTGAATCTCACGCGTCAGCTCCTTGATCTCTTCGTCATCGGTGGAATGCCGTATCTGTCCGGCGATCTCTACGATACCTTCCAGAGCGTCCTGCGTCTTTCGGTACTGCTCGAGCAGAGAAAGCTTCTCTTCATAGGAATAGAGCTTCTCGGTCGCCCGATCGAGAGCGTCCTTGACGCCCTGACGGCTGATGCCCAACAGCTCTGCCGACTCGGCATAGGAAAGATCGGAGTTGACATACAGCTCGACCACCTTCTGCTGGGATTCGTTCAGCAGTCCGCCGTAAAAATCATAGAGCAGGGAAATCTCCCACTTGTCGTTCAAAGCGTTTCCTCCTCTGTAAAGCAAATTTCTTTACACCTGCGTTATTATAGCAGGAGTTTTTCCGTTTGTCAACCCCGGAATAATAGAGAAGAGAGAAGAGATGTGGGAGGGCGCTGCCCTCACCTGATTAGTAATTGTCATTCAGAAGGGCTTCAGCCCCGAAGAATCCCCTTGTCATTAATAACGGTTGCAAAGAGTCGTAGGGCACGATGCCCTTCACCGTGCCGAGTGAAGAAGTAAGAGTGAAGAGTTGGGAGCGGGACACCCGACACCCGAATGATTAATTGTAGGGCAAGGCGCCCTCGACTTGCCGAAAGGTTGCTGTCATATCTATGTCGGTTTTAGGAGATGCAGGTAAAATCCTGCTCCCGTATAAAAACGTATGATATTTTCAAAACGCTGCTGCGACCGGCAAGTCGAGGGCGCCTTGCCCTACAGTTCATTATCATTGCTTTTCGATCGTGGTAAACAGGATATGATTTCTGCGTTTCGGGAACAACTCTGTCAATTATGAATATTATGACAAAAAACATTGATTTTGTCCGACTTTCATGGTAGAATATACTGTGTATATTTATGTTTAAGAAAAGGATATTTCATAGTGGAACAGATTATTAATATAGACCGTATGGAGCACGCTGTGGCTCTGTTCGGCAGCTTTGACGAAAACATCAAAATCATCGAGCAGGAGTTCTCTGTAAAAGTCAGAGCGAGAGACTCGGAGCTCAAAGTCTCCGGCGAGCCGGAGGACGTGATGCGCGCAACGCAGGTGGTGGACAGTCTCTTAAATCTGATCAACCGCGGCGAACAGCTCTCGGAGCAGAACGTCCGCTACTGTATCTCTCTTGTCAAGGAGGGCTCGGACGAAAGAATCGAGTCGCTCGCCCTCGACTGCGTCTGTATCACCGCTAAGGGCAAGCCCATCAAGCCCAAGACCATCGGACAGAAGAAATACTGCTCGTCTATCGAGAACAACACCGTCACCATCGCGGTGGGCCCCGCCGGAACCGGCAAGACCTATCTCGCGGTCGCGATGGCGGTCACCGCCTTTCGGGCAAAGGAGGTCAACCGCATCATCCTCACGCGCCCCGCGGTGGAAGCAGGAGAGAAGTTGGGTTTCCTCCCCGGCGACCTGCAGAGCAAGGTAGACCCCTATCTTCGCCCCTTATACGACGCGCTCTTCGACATGCTCGGCGCAGAAACCTTCCAGAAGTATTTAGAGCGCGGCAACATCGAGGTAGCGCCGCTCGCCTATATGCGCGGACGCACCTTAGAAGAAAGCTTTATCATCTTAGACGAAGCGCAGAACACTACCAGTGAACAGATGAAGATGTTCCTCACCCGACTCGGCGCGAACTCCAAAATGGTCATCACCGGCGACGTCACACAGATCGACCTGCCCTCGGGCGCCAAGTCCGGACTCAAAGAAGCCGTGAGGATCCTCAAAAACATCAAAGGCATATCCACCCTGACCTTCTCTGAAAAAGACGTTGTACGCCACAAGCTCGTACAGGATATTATCAGAGCCTATGAGAAGAACGAGGAGATGAAGAGAAGAAATGAAAAACGATAAAGTTCGTGTGATCATCACCAACTCCCAGAACAAGATCCGCATCCCCACAGGAATCCGTATGCTGATCCGCCGCGCCTGTACCGCGGTGCTGAGGATGGAGGAGTTCGACCATGACGCGGAGATCTCCGTCACCTTTGTTGACAACGAGCAGATCAAAGAGCTCAACGCGCAGTACAGAAACAAAGACATCGAGACCGACGTGCTCTCCTTCCCGATGGGTGAAAACGGCGAGTATGACACCAACCTCGACACCGGCGCCAAGATCCTCGGCGACGTCGTTATCTCCATCGAAAAAGCGATGGAACAAGCGAATCTCTACGGTCATTCTCTCGAGCGCGAGATCGGCTATCTGACCGTCCACTCGGTTCTGCACCTCTTGGGCTATGACCATATGGAGCCGCTCGAAAAGGTCAGGATGAGAGAAAAAGAAGAAGCCGTGATGAAGCAATTAGGCTTAGAAATCACGCTGGCATACACCGTAGATGAGGAATAATATTACTGTCATTCAGAGGGAGCAAAGCGACCGAAGAATCCCCTTCCTCTTGCTGCCGGTATTTATAACAAGGGGATTGCCACGTCGTGACCGCAAGGGTCACTCCTCGCAATGACTCTTAACAACTAACAACCATTTTATTGTCATTCTGAGCGGTCGCCGACAGGCGAATTTGCGACAGCAAATAGTCGAAGAATCCCCTTCCTATTGCAACCGGTATTAATGACAAGGGGATTGCCGCGTCGTGACCGCGAGGGTCACTCCTCGCAATGACTCTTAACAACTAACAACCAACAACCAAAAACTAACAACTATATGATGCATCAGATCAAATCATTCTCTTACGCATTCAAAGGAATATGGTACTGTATCACCCATGAGGGGCACTTCCGCTTTCACCTCGTGGCGGCGGCGTATGTCATCTTTTTCGGCATACGGTTCTATGACTTTACCCCCGCCCAGTGGGGCGTGCTCGCCGTGCTGATCGCCTTGGTGCTCTCGATGGAGATCGTCAACACCGCCATCGAGCGCCTTTGCGACAAGGTCAAAAAGTCCTACGACGACCTGATCAAAATCGCCAAGGACGTCGCCGCGGGCGCGGTGCTGTTTTCCGCTTTGGCGGCGATCGGCGTCGCGGCAGCGTTCTACTGGGATATCGCGACATTCAAGGCGATCTTCCTCTTCTACACCACCCATATTCCCCATCTTCTTGCGCTGATCGGCTCGGCAATCGTCGCCGTGCTGTTCATCGCGCTGTGCAAATCAAAGGATAAACGCAAATGAAAAACGAAAAACGCTCGGCGTTCGTGACCATCGTCGGTATCCCGAACGTCGGAAAATCCTCACTTCTCAACAGAATCCTCGGGCACAAGATCGCCATCGTCTCCTCCAAGCCCCAGACGACCCGTACACGGATCATGGGCGTTCTCACCGAAGGGGATGATCAGCTGGTCTTCATCGACACGCCCGGTCTGCATAAGCCCAAGACCGAACTCGGTCAGTTTATGGTCAAAGCGATCAACGAATCGGTCGACGGCGGCGACATCGCCGTGCTGGTCATTGACGCGACCAAGGACGAGGTCGCGAAGGGCGAAGCCTCGATGATCGAAAAGCTCAAGCGCTCTCATATGCCCGCGATCTTAGCGATCAACAAGATCGACTGTCTGAAAAACAAGAAGGAACAGCTATTAGAGATCATCCTGCGCTATTCCTCTCTCTTCGACTTTGACGCGGTGGTACCGCTCTCGGCACAGACCTCAGAGGGCGTCGACGCGCTGATGGACGAGCTCAAGAAGCACACGATCGGCGGCGGTCACTTCTTTTCCGACGACGAGCTGACCGACCAGCCCGAAAAGGTGCTGGCGGCGGAGATGATCCGAGAGAAGATCTTAAGACTTTGCGACAAGGAGATCCCCCACGGCGTCGCGGTGGTGATCGAGAAGATGAAACAGCGCGACGGCACCAACATCCTCGACATCGACGCGACCATCTACTGTGAAAGGGATACCCACAAGGGCATCCTCATTGGCAAGGGCGGCTCGATGCTCAAGAAGATCTCCACTTACGCCAGACAGGATATGGAAAACTTCTTCGACTGCAAGGTCAACCTCCAGACATGGATCAAGGTCAAGGAGGACTGGCGCAATCGAAGAGCCCTGCTATCAAACTTCGGCTACGACAGCAAGAATTTTGATTGAAAGAATTTATCATTGCAAGGGCTTTTGTGGCAATCTAACATAGAAAGAGTGTCATTCTGAGCGGTCGCCGATAGGCGAATTTGCAACAGCAAATAGTCGAAGAATCCCCTTCCTATTGCAACCGGTATTAGTGACAAGGGGATTCCCACGTCGGGCTTTGCCCTCCTCGGAATGACATCAAAACAAATCAACTTTTTCCATCTACATATTTCCCTCAATATCAACCCCTCGTCTTTGGTATAATACTATCAAAGAGAAAAGGGGCTGAAAACATGACGAACGAAACAGACGCGTGGAACTCGTTTTTTGCGAGCGGCTCGGTGCTGGATTATCTGCAGTACAAAGCCATCCAGAAGGCAAAGCACGCCGCGGATTTTAATAAAGGCAAAGAAAAAGATGAAATTCAAGACGAAGGGCGTCATCCTCAGACAACAGAATATCGGTGAACAGGACCGTCTTGTCTGGATTTTGACGGACAGTCACGGCGTGATCCGCGCCTTTGTCAGACGCGCCAAAAATATCAAGAGCCCTAAGTGCGCCGGCACGGGGCTTTTGTGCTATGCGGATCTCGCGATCTTCGAAGGCAAGGACGCCTACACCGTGGACGAAGCGTTAGCTCTCGAGCAGTTCAAGGGGCTGAGGTCGGATCCCGTGTCGCTCACTCTCGCGGAATACTTCTGTGAGCTGTGCCTGACCCTGTGTCCTAAGGAACAGGAGGCGAGCGAATACCTGCGGCTTTTGCTCAACTCGCTGTATCTGCTCTCGACCAAAAAAAAGCCGCAGACGCTCTTAAAAATTTGCTTTGAGATGCGGCTGATCTCGCTGAGCGGGTATCTGCCCGATCTGATCATGTGCGACTCCTGCGGCGCCTATGAATCGCCCTCAATGCTGTTTTCGCCGACTACCGGCAAGCTCTACTGCGCCGACTGCGCACAGCGCGGCGGGACCCCGGGCGTCTATCTGCCGCTTTCATCTGTCACCGCCCTGCGGCATACCGTCTACGCAGACTTCGAGAAGCTCTTCTCCTTCTCTCTCAAGGAAGAACTGTTAGAGCCGCTCTCCCAAGCAACCGAACAGTACATCGCCAATATGACAGGCAAGGAATATTTGACGTTATCTATTTATAAAACGATGTGTGGATAATAAACCGTAGGGAACGATGCCCACATCGTTCCGAAAGGTTGCTGAAATATCCACATCGATTATAGGAGATACAGGTTTAATCCTGCTCCTGTATGAAACGCAGATACCATATCCCGTTTACCACGATTGGAGAATATTGATAATAAACCGTAGGGCACGATGCCCACATCGTGCCGAGACATTGTTATTAACTCGATATAGGTAATAGGAGAAACAGGTTAAATCCTGATCCTATATAAAAGCTTGATATTATAAAAACGCTGCTGCGACCGGCACGATGTGGGCATCGTGCCCTACGACTCTATGCATCGTTTTGCCGCGGCGGGAGCCAAGGCACGCCCTACACCCCATTCAGATAAGGAACCTACCATGAACCGACATTATCAAACTCTCGAACTGGATAAAATCCTACAAATGCTCGCAGAGGAGACTGCCATCACGGACGCAAAGGAGCTCGCCCTCTCCTTAGAGCCGCAGAAGTCCCTCGAAAAATGCGAGAAACTGCTCCAAGAAACCTCCGACGCGCATATGCTGATCGGACGCTTCGGCGCGCCGTCCTTCGGAGGGATCATGAACGTGACCAATCCGCTCAGACGCGCAGAGGCGGGAGGCGCGCTCTCGGCAGGAGAGCTGATCTCCATCGCGCAGGCGCTGCGGGTATTAAAAGGCGTGAAGGACTGGCGGAGTAAAAGCGCGGGCGTGGAGACCTCTCTCGACGGGCGTTTTATCTCCCTCTACACCAACCCGAACCTCATGGACAAAATCAACACTTGTATTATCTCTGAGGACGAGCTCTCAGACAACGCTTCACGTGAGCTGTCCACGATCCGCAGGAACATCCGGGTAGCCTCTTCCAAGGCGCGGGAAGTTCTCGATAAGATCATACGCTCTTCTACATACCAGAAATATCTCAGAGAAGCCATCGTCACCCAGCGCGACGGCAGATACGTCGTGCCGGTCAAGGCGGAATGCCGCAACATGGTCGCGGGACTGGTGCATGACACATCGTCCTCCGGCTCCACCGTGTTCATCGAACCGATGGGCGTGGTCAACGCGAACAACGAGATCCGCGTGCTGCAAGGCAAGGAAGAAGCCGAGATCGAGCGGATCCTCTTTGAGCTGTCCGGCAGCTGCGCGTGTTGCGCATCGGATATCATCGACAGCTACAAGACCTTGGTGGAACTCAACCTCATCTTCGCCAAGGCGCACCTCGCCTATCGGATGAAGGCGTCTCTCCCCAAGCTCAACCAAAACGGCGTCATTGACCTTAAGAAGGCGCGTCATCCGCTGATCCCCACCGATCGGGTCGTACCGGTGGATCTATACCTCGGCAAAGACTTCGACACCCTTGTGATCACAGGCCCCAACACCGGCGGCAAGACCGTCTGTCTGAAGACGCTCGGACTCTTGACCCTGATGGCGATGTGCGGACTGATGATCCCCGCCTCGGAGAACTCTGAGCTTTCCTTCTTCCATCGGGTGCTGGTGGATATCGGCGACGAGCAGAGCATCGAGCAGTCGCTCTCGACCTTCTCGGCGCATATGACCAACATCGTCAGTATCTTAAAGCTCTCCAACAGCTCCTCGCTCTGTCTGATCGACGAGCTGGGCGCAGGCACCGATCCCGTAGAAGGCGCGGCATTAGCGGTCGCGATCCTCGAAACGCTCCGCGAAAGAGGCGCGAAGATCGCCGCTACCACCCACTACGCAGAGCTCAAGGAATTTGCTCTCAAAACCGCAGGCGTGGAGAACGGCTGCTGTGAATTTGACGTCAAGACCCTGCGCCCGACCTATCGTCTCTTGATCGGCGTACCGGGCAAGTCAAACGCTTTCGCGATCTCCTCGCGGCTGGGTCTCGAAGATAAGGTCATCGAAAAAGCCAAGCTGCTGACCTCCTCCGAGAGCCGGCAGTTTGAGGACGTTGTGGAAAGCTTAGAACAGCAGCGGCAGAAGCTTGCCGACGAGATCGAAGAAGCGCAGAAGAGAACCGTAGAAGCGCAAAAGGCGAAAGAAGCCGCCGAAAAGGAGCTCGAAAACGCCAAGAAAGAAGCCAAACGTGAAATCGACTACGCCAAGCGGCAGGCGTCGGAGCTCACCACCAAGACCAGAGCGCAGGCGTACGCTCTCTTGGACGAGCTCGACAAAACGAAAAGGGAGCAGCGCGCCGATTCCAAGTCCGCTATCAAAAAGGGTATCCGTGAATTAGAAGACACCGCCGATCCCGTCGCAGAGCAAAAAGAGAGCGACTACAAGCTCCCCAGAGAGCTCAGAGTCGGCGACAAGGTGCTGATATTTGACATTGATAAGAAGGCAGAGGTGCTCGAAAAGCCCGAGAAAGGCACGGTGCTGGTGCAGGCGGGCATCATCAAGACCCGCGTCAAGCTAAGTAACCTCAGGCTCTTAAAGGACGAGAAGGTCACCGCGCCAAAGCGTCCCGATCGCAAGATCACCAAGGACGTCACCCGCTCGACTTCTACCGAAATCGACGTCAGGGGTATGTCCGCGGACGAAGCGGTGATTACGGTGGACTCGGCGATCGACTCGTGCGTGATGAGTAATACCCACACCCTTACGATCATCCACGGCAAGGGCACCGGCGTACTCCGCGCGGAGATCCAGAAATTCCTGCGCCACCACAAAAGCGTCAAGCGATTCCGCCTCGGCGCCTTCGGCGAGGGCGAATCCGGCGTCACGATAGCGGAGTTAAAATAGTGCAGAGTGCACAGTTCACAGTTTATGAAATATGAAAAATGAAATATGAAATGTGATGGGAGGGACACCCGCACCCGATTGATATAACGGGGTCCCCGAAACGCCCCTGCGTTTTGGGGAGAGGACGAACGGTGGAGTGAGCACGGAAGCGGTCACGCTTGACTGCTTTCAGCGAGCAGAACCGATGAGGACGAAGCGAAGAATCCCCATGTCATTACTACCGGTCGAAATGAAGATCCCTATGCAGACGGTCGTTGCAGGAAGGGGATTCTCACATCGGGCGTTGCCCTCCTCAGAATGACATAAAGGGTTCTGCCCTCACCGGAATATTCGTGAAAAGGTAAATAATATGGCTAAGAAAAAAGGGATGCTGGAATCTCTTGTGAATACTCTTATAGAAAAGCACCATTCACCGCCCGCGGGAAAAGATTTGCGAAGGGTGGTCGAGATAATCCGCGAAAGCCAAGAAATCATTAATGATTCAGATAATCTTCGAACCGTGGCTTCACGTTATTATCTTCTGCTGTCTTCTCTGGAAGAACTGAAGAATCGACCGAAACGGGATCTCAAATACTATGGCATTTCTTCCGATATTCCTTTTTCCGATTCGATAGCAATGCTAAACGAAAAAAAGTCTGTTATCTTCAATCAAGCGATTGATCGGTCTTATCATAAAGCTATGAACAGGATATCCTCTTTAAAAACGATGAAAGGTCGCGAGAATGCCTTATCAAAGTTTTACGATGAAACGTGTGCAATTATCGGTGAATATGGACTTCCCTCTGCGTGTTTTCTCCACTTAGAAGAGATATATCGTAAAACGCTGCCCAATATTCAATGAGCTAAATCATGCATATCCCCAACGCTTCGCTCGAACGAATATAATATTACGAAAAAAGCAGGAGCTTCTTTTTTTGAAACTCCTGCTTCATTATTTGTACCAATATCATTCGGGTGAGGGCAGCGCCCTCCCACATCTATTCTCTCTTCTCTATTCTCTCTTCACTACGAAGTCACTGCCGTGACCTGATGCTGGCGGTGAGGGATGGCGAACGCGACGTTGATCGCGTGGTCGCCGACTCTCTCGATGTCGATCAGCATATTCAGGAAGACGGTGCCGGACTCGGCGTTGCAGATCTTCTTGTCCATACGGCGGATATGCGAAGCCTTGTACTTATCCTTGCACTCGTCGACGGCGTCCTCCATCTGGATGATCCGCTCGATCTGCTCGGGAGAAGCGCCCTGCGCGTTGAACATCGCAAAGCTCATCTCCATCAGCTTCTGGCATTTGGTGCAGATATCCCGCATTTCTTCTAATGCGTCATCGGAGAACTGGAGGTTGTCCTCAATCACCGTTGTGGTGTACTGGACGATATTCTCCGCGTGATCGCCGATACGCTCGAGATCCTGGATCGCGGAGTACATCGCGGCGACAACCTGTCTATCCTTGTCCTCAATGTCAAGCGCGTTGATCTTTACGATATAGTCGGTGATCTCGTGGGAGAGGTAGTCGATGACCTTCTCTCTCTCGAGCACCTTTTCAATTGAGCTCTTGTCACGGTCAAAGAACGCGATCAGCGAGCGGTTGTAGTTCTTTCTGACAAGGCGGGTAAGGCGTTCGACCTCCTTCTCCACCTGCAAGACCGCCATCGGCGGGGTAGTGAGGATTCGATTGTCGATAAATTCGACCGCCATCTTGTCCTTTTCGGGATCCTCATGATAGGGCAGCATCTTCTGGGTCAGCTTGACCATCAGGTTCGAGAACGGCATCAGCACGACCATGTTGACGACGTTGAAGAAGATATGCGCCGCAGAGATCTGAGCGGCGGGAGAGCCCTTCAAGAACGGGATATTCTCGATCGTATCCGCTATCGGCAGCGCCATGGTAAGCGGCACCAGCAGCACCACGCCGAAG
>CAZPOG010000068.1:0-10384 GCA_964588105.1 uncultured Ruminococcus sp.
GACCAGTCCATCAAGCATTCTGAGCGTATCGGCTTTTTCATAGCCGGAAGTATTATATATAATAGGTAAAGAAGGACGGTAGAGCTCAAACACTTTCAAAACAGCAGGGAGAAAATGGGTCGCGGTCACGAGCTCGATGCTGTGAACGCCCATATCCTCAAGTCTTTTGAAGCTTTCGCTCAGCTCATAGGGCGTGAAGATTTTTCCTTTTCCTTCTCTGCTGATCTCGTAGTTCTGGCAGTAGAGGCACTTGAGCGTACATCCCGAGAAGAAGATCGCGCCGGTGCCGTTTGTTCCGCTGATGAGCGGTTCTTCGTCATAGTGGGGAGTGATCCGCGCAATCCGCATTTCTTCTCCCATCCCGCAGAAGGCTTTTTGCAGTTGTCTGTCAACGCCGCAGTTTCGCGGACAAAGATTACAAATCATGTTATCACCGGGAGTATTATAACACATAGAAACGTAAAAAGCTATAGCAGGGAAGGAGCTTGACCGTTCTGAGAGAATAGAGAAGAGAGAAGAGAGAATAGATGTGGGCGGGGTACCCGCACCCGATTGGTAATTGTCATTCAGAGCGAAGCGAAGAATCCCCTTGTCATAAATACCGTTTGATAAGGGTCATAGGGAACGGTGTCCACATCGTGCCCTACGGTACTAACACAGGAATTCTTCAATCACCTCATCGAGGTGCACAGGATCGAGGGACAGCTCGTTCATATCGTTAATCAGACGGCATATCCGTTCTCTGTTGTCGGTGATATTTCGGATGATCCGGACGCATCGATTATCCCTGACGACCTTGACGCCGTAGGAGAGTTTTGCCGTGCCGTATTCCGTTATCATTTCCCAGATGAGCAAATATGTTATCATAACACACCTTTATGTGAATATAATTCTCTTTTGTAGAATGATAACACACAGTTCTCTCTGAAATCAAGCATTTCGACAAAAGTGTAATGAACATTACAAAAGCAGATTTTTTCTGTCATATCTCTTGAAAAAGACTTACAAGTATGTTATATTGGTATACCGTAAAAGTTGAAACGTCGTCGGGCGTTCCGAAGCGATACCGTATTGACGCCTCGGGACGTCACATAGAGTTGTAGGGCAAGGCGCCCTCGACTTGCCGGTCGCAGCAGCGTTTCGATTATATCAAACGTTTTATACAAGAGCAGGATTTTACCTGCATCTCCTATAACCGACAATGGATATGACAGCAACGTTTCGGCAAGTCGAGGCGCCTTGCCCTACAGCTAATGTTTGTCCACAACCGAAAACGGCGTTTTTTATCAACGTTCGGGAAGGTCAAGACCTTCCCCTACAATATGAGGTAATCCTATGGATAAAATGATATATGTGGAAAATTTACGAAAAGAGTTCAAAAAGATCATCAAAGATCCGGGACTCAAAGGTTCGGTCAAAGCGCTTTTCTCTCCGAAGAAGGAGATCATCACCGCGGTGGACGATGTGTCCTTTGAGGTGGCAAAAGGGGAGATCCTTGGCTTTATCGGACCCAACGGCGCAGGCAAGTCCACGGTGATCAAAATGCTCACGGGTATTCTGACCCCTACCTCGGGAAAATGCCGCATCAACGGCAAGATCCCGCAGGAGGACAGAAAGAACTACGTTAAGGAGATCGGCGTTGTTTTCGGCCAGCGCACCCAGCTATGGTGGGATCTGGCGCTTCGAGAGACCTATGCGGTGTTAAAAGAGATCTACGAGGTACCCGACGAGCAGTATCAGAAGCGTATGGCGTTTCTCAACGAGGTGCTGGAGCTGGATGATTTTATCACCTCTCCCGTGCGTACACTCTCTCTGGGTCAGCGGATGCGCGCGGATATCGCCGCTTCGCTGCTGCATTCTCCGAAGGTGCTGTTTCTCGATGAGCCGACCATCGGTCTCGACGTCGTGGTCAAGGAGAATATCCGAAACGCGATCCAGAAGATCAACGAGGAAGAGGGCACGACTGTCATCCTCACCACCCACGACCTTTCCGATATCGAGCTCTTATGCGAGCGTATCGTGATGATCGACAAGGGCAAGAAGGTATTTGACGGCGCACTCTCTCAGCTCAAGCATAACTACGGACAGATGCGCACCTTCCGCTTTGAACTGCTCAACCCCGACGATATCGGTCGTCTGGATTATCAGAAGAAGTTCCATCTTTCCGACGACGACTGCTCCGTGGAGGTGAAGCCCCCTTCGGTTTGTGTGAAGTTCAACTCCTCGCTGGTATCGGTGGAGGAGATGATCTCCTATACTTTGCAGAGTGTTCATGTCAAGGACATCGAGATCAAGGATGTGGAGATCGAAGAAGTCATCAAGCGTCTTTACCGACGGGAGGTGGCGATATGAGCGGCGTCAAACGCTTCTTCAAGACCTATCTGCCGTTTTCGCGCGCGGGCGTTCAGGAGATGATCGCGTATCGCGCAAACTTCGTCTGCTTTCTGATCGGCGAGATCGTGTCGGCTTTCATCATGTTCTTCGTGTGGAAGGCGGTATTTACCAACTCTCCCAACCGGAGCATCAACGGCTTTACTATGGAAGATATGGTGGTCTATCTGTTCATCACCTTTCTGACCGGCTATCTGACCTATTCCGACGGCGCGTTTGCGATCGGAGAAGAGATCGTCGACGGATCGATCGCGATGCGGATGATCAAGCCGTGTTCCTTTGATATGTGTTTTCTCTTTCAGGAGCTCGGCTCAAGGCTGATCAGTGTCGCGATGATATTTGTTCCCATCGTCGCAGGTGTGGAGATCTACCGCTATGTGATAACGGGCGCTCTGCGTTTTGATATCCCGCATTTTCTCTTATATATTCTGAGCTTGACGATCGCCTATGGAATATCGTTTTACTTTAATGTTTGCTACGGATTTATGGCGTTTTTCTTCAAAAATTTGTGGGGCACATCGCTGATCAAAGAGACGCTGACGAGTTTTCTCTCCGGCGCGATCGTACCGCTGGCGTTTCTGCCCGCTCCGCTGGCGGCGGTGCTCAACTTCCTGCCGTTTGCGTCGCTGTCCTATACGCCGGTGATGATCTATATGGGGATGTACTCCTATGGGGAGATCCTCTATCGTGTCGGTTTGCAGCTGTTCTGGCTGCTGGTGATGGTTCTGCTCTCCAAAATCATCTGGAGAGCCGCTGTTCGGCGCTTGTGTGTGCAGGGAGGGTAAGGCTATGTTAAGATATCTCAGACTGCACAGGATCTTCATCGCCCAGCACATGAAACGGCTGATGGAGTACAAGACCGATTTTCTTCTCGGCGCGATCGGGATTCTGATTTCGCAGGCGCTGCAGGTGATGTTTATCGGCATCATTTTCAGCCAGATCCCGGAGCTCGAGGGCTATACCTTTGAAGAAGTCCTGTTCATCTTCGGTTTCTCTCTGATCCCGAAGTCGCTGGATCACCTCTTCTGCGACAACCTCTGGATGGTGGGCTACGCCATCGTCCGCAAAGGCGACTTTGACAAATACCTCACCCGACCGATCAACAGTCTCTACTATGTGCTGGTGGAAAGATTCTGCGTCGATGCATTTGGTGAAATGCTCACGGGTATTTTGCTGCTTGGTTATTCGATACCGCGACTTTCTATGGCGTTTCACTGGTATACGATACCTCTGGCGCTGGTGGTGGTCATCTTTGCGACGCTGATCTACACTTCCTTAAAGACAATGACCGCCGCGATTTCTTTCTGGACGAAGGCGTCGGGACATATCACCCATATGCTCTATATGACCAATGACTTCTCCAAGTACCCCGTGACCATCTACAACAAGGTGGTACAGACGCTGATCACCTATGTGATCCCGTTTGCTTTCACCGCGTATTTTCCCGCGAGCTACTTTCTGACCGGAGAGAATCCGCTCTTTTGTATCGGCGGAACCGTGATCGCGGGTGCGGCTCTGTTTGCGTTAGCGCTCTTCATCTGGGGAAGAGGCATCAAGGCGTATGAGTCCGCAGGATCCTAATTAGTTGAAAAAAAAAGAAGCACCTTGAGGGGTGCTTCTTCGTTTTTCAGCTAATATTCGTATTGTCAAAATTCTTCTTTGATGGAGCGGATAAAGAGCTTGTCGAGCTCTTCATGATAATCTGCGTTTTCAAACAGGATCCGATAGATCGCGTCGGTGATCGGCAGATCGACATGGTGTTTCAGACCAAGGTCGTGCATCGCCTTACAGGTCATTACGCCTTCGGCGAGCTTCTCGAACTTTTCGCCTTTGATATAGCTTTCGCCGTACATGCGGTTATGGCTCCATCTCGAGAAGAGGGTCGCTTCGTAGTCGCCTAAGTGGCACAGACCGTAAGCGGAGATGCCGTTGCCGCCGAGCACCTCGATCAGCCGCGAGATTTCTCTCGGAGCTCTTGCCATCAGAGCGCCTTTCAGCGAGGTGTATCCCGCGCCGTCGAGCATACCTGCCGCGATGCCGATGACGTTCTTCGCCGCCGCGCCGATTTCCGAGCCGACCAGATCCGTTCCTATGTAAAAGCGGATCAGCTCAGAGGAGAAGCTCTTGACGAGCATTTTCTTTACCGCTTCGTTTTTGGAGTCGATGACCATACAGTTGGGGATACCTTTGACATAGTCCTGCGGATGTCCGGGACCGACCCATACGGCGATCGTTGTCTTTTTTTCGTCGACGAATTCACCGACCACCTGTGAGAGGCGTTCGCCGGTCTTCTCTTCGATACCCTTCATGCACAGTACGATGATTTTGCCGTCCAAGTTATTCTTGGAGATATCCTCCATGTAAGAGCGCAGATGCTGGGAGGATATGGAGATCACGATGACCTCTGCGCGATTTACCGCATAGGGGAGATCATAGGTGACCTCGATGCTCTCGGGGAATGTGAGATAATCGTTATGATGTGTGGTCAGAAGCTGCTGCAGCTCGGGGGCGTCCTTGAGTCCGCAGGAGACGACTTCGTTGCCGATCTTGTCCAAGTACCACGCGATACAGCTGCCCCATCTTCCGCAGCCTAAAACAGATATTTTCATAATTTTACTCCGTAACAAAATATGAATCAGGTGCGGACAGCGTCCGCCCTTAATTATTCATTATTCATTCTTAAGTTTTAAGTTTTAAGTCTTACGTTCTCTTCAAGAACGTAAGAAGTCCCGCCTGATCGCAACAGCTGAAATGATAACCTGCCTACATAATGACAGGTGGGTGCCCGCCCTAGGCGTCAGGCTCCCTTCGTCCTCAGATGAGGGAGGTCTGCACACGGCTGTCGGAGCAAAGCTCCCGATAAAAAAGTTGTAGGGTTATTTGCGGCTGATACGCGAGTCAGGCAGGACCAAAAAACGAATGAATCCGCCGTTTCTCCAAAATATTCAGATGTAAATGGCGTATAAAAGTGACTTATTCGCTCTCTTCTTCAAATTCAAACATTTCTTCAAATCGCTTCTCAAAGACCTCGGCAAGCTCGTCGGCGAGAACGTCGTCCTCAACCTCTACGTAGATCTCTTCTCCGTCTTCCTCGCACAGCTCCATGATGTAGTATTCTCCGCTTTCCTGCAGAGAATCCGCCGCGTTCTGATATACGGGAGAGAGGGCATAGAAGATACCCTTGTCCGTTTCGATACTGTCGAGTATCTCAAAGTTGTGTTCTACGTTTTCGTCATCGATCAGAGTGACGAGATCCGGTGTGTAATCCATTTCAAAATTATCCATAGCTTTTACCTTCCCTGTTGATATTATTATTTTACTATTCCTTTGGCGAATAGTCAAGAGATTGTGAAGAAATATTATGGGAACTTTTCTTCATAAAGAAAGGAGAAAACTGTTTTTCATTCCGATAGGTTTTTGATTCGATAAAATATGGTTAATTTTGACTTAGATATTGAAAAATTTCTTCTGTTGGTATATAATATACTATGTATATATGTGTCCAAAATTTTTCGTGCGTTGTTTAACAGTTACGCGCTGAAATATACGTTCCTTATCGGAGGAAAAAATGATTTTAAGACCGTTTGAGAAACTGCCCAGAAAGCTCAGAACAGAAGAAGTAAAAAAATACTATGATATCCTCGATCAAAAGCGTTTCAGCCTTGTTTTGAAGAGGTGTTTTGACGTCTTTGTCTCCGTGATTCTGATTATCCTTTTGCTGATACCGATGGCGGTTATCTCTGTTATCATAAAATGCACATCCCCGGGTCCCGTGTTCTTCAGACAGAAAAGGATCACCCAATACGGAAGAACGTTCAAGATCATGAAGTTTCGCACCATGACCGAGAACGCCGATAAAGAAGGCGCGCTGATCACTTCTCAAAATGATGCGAGAGTTACCAAAATCGGCTCTGTGCTTCGAAGATTTCGCCTCGATGAGCTGCCGCAGGTGTTCCATGTACTGTCGGGGAATATGAGCTTTGTCGGTACTCGTCCCGAGGTAAAAAAATACGTCGACCGCTATACGCCCGAGATGTACGCGACGCTCTTGATGCCCGCGGGTATCACCTCTCTGGCTTCTATCAAATTCAAGGATGAGAACGAGCTGATCGGCGACGTCAGCGATCCCGATGAGATCGACAGGATCTATGTGGAAACGATCCTTCCGCAGAAGATGGAGTATAACTTGGAGTATATCAGCCGGTTCGGTTTTCGAAGAGATATTTACCTGATGCTTTCGACGGTCAAGCACATGATTTTTTAAGAAGGTGTATCAATGGACAGAGTGAAAGCTGTTCTGCGTGACAGTTCCCTTTTTCGCAGAAGCTATATAATCTGTTTGTTTTTAGCGAATGTTTCTTTTATTCAGTTAGGCGCTTACGCCGTCCTGCCGTTTTTGTTCTTGTGGGGAATCGGTCTGCTGATTTATAACGAGATCAAGAAGCATACGATCTTAAAGATCCGATTCAGCTTTTGGCTTATGCTTTTTATGCTCCTAACCACACTGACGGCGCTGATACATATCACGGATAATTTTCTGTATAATCTGGTGATAGAGTTCCACTTCGCGATTTGCTTCTTCCTTTTTTATTCGGTTCACACCGAGAAGCATCATAATTTCAGAAGAGAGCTGTATTCCGTATGCCGCTTTATTGTCTATTTTACCACCGTTGTGGGAATTATCGGACTGGCCTTTTTGATGGCGGGAATCAGCTTTGAAGTGTTCTGGGTCAAGTTTATTGTTTACGAAAACCGTTTTACCGGTTTTTATACCAATCCCAACCTTCTGGGATTTGTCTCGTGTGTGGCTATCCTGTGTTGTCATATGCTGCTCAAAAAAGATTTCATCGCGATATCGGGCAAAGACAGGGTCAGCCGTATCTGGATCGCTACCTGTCTTGCGATCAACCTGATCTCTCTGCTTTTGTGCGATTCCAACGGCGCGATGGTGCTGATGGTCGCGTATGCCGTATTCTTTATTATTTACAAGTTTTTCGGTACGGAACGTCAGTTCTCTTTTAAGCAGGTGATGCTCAAGGGGCTTGCCTGTATGTTGGCGGGGGTGTTCATCGTCGGCGCTGTGGTCTTTGTCAGATCGATTTTCCAGAAAGGCTTCTCTCAGGTGATGTATTCCGCCGACGCGGTGTTTGAAACCATTTCTCCTGAAGAGAAGGATGTAATTGAGGAAGATGTGTTATCGGCGACAAACCGTATTACCTTTTCTCACCAGAACAAAAACATCGATTCCGGCAGGCTCAAGCTGTGGAAACAGGCGGCGGCTATGTTCGAAGAATCTCCGATTCTGGGCATCGGCAAGGGAAATATTTACAGTTACGGGGAGAAGCGGTTTGAGAACGGCATCGCCTTTTCCGATCTGTACGGAGAGTGGCTGGCGGCGTTTGCTACGGACTTCCATAACGGCTACGCGACGTTATTGGTGTGTTCGGGCGTGCTCGGATTTGTCGCGTTCGCCGTGTTCGGCATCCGGCTGTTCATCCATGTGACGCCGCACGTGTTTAAAGAGCGGAACTTGAGCGAGTCGATTTTTCCGCCGATGTATTCGTTTGCATCCGCGTATCTCATTTATGCGTTCTTTGAAAAGGCGCTTTTGTACGATATTTCCTTTACAGTGTTGTTCTTCTGGATGATACTGGGATATATCGCTTGCTTCTTAGTGAAGTTCGAACCCGAGGATCACAGAAGCGTTACGATCTTTAAGAAGCGTTTGCGCCGTTCATTATTTTAATAAATGTATATTTTTGGTGAATAATATCAGTGGTGATTGCTATGAAGGTTTTTATCAGACGTGATACCTCCGATATCCATTCCAGATTTCTCGTCTTTGATGAATTCGAAAACAAGATCTATACCGTCTCGGGAAGGAACACCGCTTCGGGAGAGTTGATGAAGGTGATGGACGGAGGCTTTACCGCCGCTAAGATCCGCGATCTGAAGCTGCCCGTGATAGACGCCTATTCCGTTACGGTCGCTCAGGAGAGCGTCAAACTGATTTTCTCTTATCGGGCGGGAAGACTCAGAGCCCGCTACTCCGGCATCAGCTGGAGGATCCGGGGCGATATCCTCTGTGGCTCCTATGATATATTAGACGCCGACGGTACGATCATCTGCTCCGTGTTTGAGCATTTTTCAAAGAACTGTACCGAGCTGAATATTTTTGAAAAAAGCAGAGAGCTGTTCTGTATCGCGTCTGCGATCTGCGTAAACTCATTAAACGTCGAGCGTGTGCCCGACTTTCAACTGACATAATACCTTTGGGAGGTTTTTAATATGGATAAACTGCTGCAATTATTAAGCGAGAATTCATCCTTCTCCGTAGAGGAGCTGTCCTCTATGCTGGGCGAGCCCGAAGAGTACATCGCGGCTCAGATCAAGGAGTATGAGAACCGCGGGATCATCAGAGGCTATCGCGCCGTTGTCAACTGGGACGAGGTTCCCGGTTCGGGCGTAGAGGCGCTGATCGAGCTCAAGGTCGCTCCTCAGAAGCAGAAGGGCTTTGACGAGATCGCCGAGAGGATCATGCTTTTTGACGAGGTCGAGTCGGTCTATCTGATGGCGGGTTCCTATGACCTTTTGCTGTCCGTTAAGGGCGAAACCATCCAGGATGTCTCCGCTTTTGTCTCCAAGAAGCTTTCGGCGCTTGAGGGGATCCTTGCGACCGCCACGCATTTTATGCTCAGAAGATATAAGGAGAACGGTGTTTCTCTCGTGGATATCGACGGCGAAAAAGACAGAAGGGAAATGGGCTTTTGATGAACTATTCTGATAAGTTGACAGAGTCGATCCGTTCTGTCAAGCCATCGGGCATCAGACGGTTTTTTGATATTGTTAACGAAATGGACAACGTTATCTCCCTTTCTGTGGGCGAGCCCGACTTCAAGACGCCGTGGCACGTCAGAGAGGCGGGTATCCGTTCTCTCGAGCTGGGCAGAACATGGTATACGCCCAACCGCGGCTTTAAGGAGCTCAGAAATGAGATAACAAATTTCTATAAAAGAAAATACAATCTTACATATCATGCTGACGAAGAGGTCGTTGTTACCGTCGGCGGCAGCGAGGCGATCGATATTGCGCTGCGTTGTCTGGTTGGCGAAGGAGATGAGGTGCTGCTGCCGCAGCCGTCCTTCGTATGCTATGAGCCTCTCACCATCATGGCGGGTGCGGTTCCTGTCGTGATCGAGACCAAGGCTCAGGATAACTTCCGCCTGACCGCAAAACAGATCGAGGAGAATATCACCGAGCGTACCAAGCTTTTGATCCTGCCGTTCCCGAATAACCCGACCGGCGCCATCATGGAGAAAGAAGACCTCGAGAAGGTCGCTTTGATGGTGAAAAAATACGATCTGATGGTGCTGTCCGACGAGATTTATTCCGAGCTGACCTATGGAGGCAAAAAGCATATCTCCATCGCTCAGATAGACGGTATGCAGGAGAGGACGGTTGTGATCAACGGCTTCTCCAAAGCGTATGCGATGACCGGATGGCGTCTCGGCTACGCGCTCGGGCCCAAAGAGATCATCGCGATGATGACCAAGCTCCATCAGTTCTGTATCATGTCCGCTCCCACCACCGCCCAGTACGCGGCGATCGAAGCGCTGAGAAACGGCGACAGGGATATCGAGCATATGTGTTCGGAGTATGACATGAGAAGAAGGTTGGTCGTCGACAGACTCAACAAAATGGGACTTACCACGTTCACGCCGGAGGGCGCGTTCTACGCCTTCCCGTGTATTCGTTCCACGGGACTTTCCAGCGAGGAGTTCTGTACCCGTCTGCTCAAAGCAAAGCGCGTCGCGCTGGTGCCCGGATCCGCTTTCGGCGAGAGCGGCGAAGGCTATGTCAGACTGTCTTATTCGTATTCGCTCAAACACCTCAAACAAGCGTTAAGGCTCATCGAAGAATTCATAAAGGAACTGTAATATGACACAGGTTAAGGTCAAAGCTCCCTCAAAAATCAATCTGTCTCTCGATATTG
>CAZPOG010000069.1:0-10299 GCA_964588105.1 uncultured Ruminococcus sp.
GACAAGACCTATATCATCTATTCCGATAACGCTTATGCTCCCTTCGAGTATCTCGACGAAGCTACAAGCGAGTATGTCGGTATTGATATGGACATCATGGCTGCTGTTGCCGAAGATCAGGGTATCAAGTACGAGATCCACAACGAAGGCTTCGACGCTTCCATGGGCGCTGTTCAGTCCGGTCAGGCAGACGCGATGATCGCGGGTATGACCATCACCGACGAGAGAAAAGAAACCTTTGATTTCTCCGAAGCTTACTATGATGAGGGCGTTGTTCTGGTTGTTAAGCCCGATTCCGGCATCGAGTCCTTAGAGGACATCAAGGGTAAGAAGGTTGCTTGTAAGACCTCTACCGTCGGCGGCGAGTACGGCGAGTCTCTGAAGGAAGAGTACGGCATCGAGATCAACTACTATGAGGGTTCCGACACCATGTATCAGGCAGTTGTCTCCGGCGCGGCTGATATTTGTATCGAAGACTACGCTCCTATCTCTTATGCGATCAAGACCGGCGCTGTTGATCTTAAGGTCATCACCGAGCCTGTTGAGGTAAGAGGTTACGGCTTTGCTGTTAAGAAGGGCGAGAACGCTGAGCTCTTAAAGATGTTTGACGCAGGTCTTGCTAACATCAAGGCTAACGGCAAGCTCGAAGAGATCATGACCAAATACGGTCTGTAATCTAACATTGTAAACCGGTTCAGCACGGTTTTTACCGTGCTGAACTTTATACTGCACAGAAGTGCTACTTCTGTGCAGTATAAAGTTTTTTTATTATAAAAAAGTCATTGCGAGGGCGTCTGTTATGATTCCCCAAAAAAGCCCCTGCTTTTTTGGGAGAGGACGAACGGCGACACGAGGTCAAGACATACCTACCGGATATGTCTTCCGAGTTCAGCCGATGAGGACGACGTGGCAATCTCAACCTAATTCCTGATAAAGGCAGATGATGTTATGGATTTTGCGAGAGTATTTAGAGATGCTACCCCGATGTTGCTGGAGGGTCTGTTATGGACCGTGGGCGTTTCGCTGATTGCGATTGCCATCGGTATGGTGATCGGTCTCGCTGTTTGTTTGATGAAACTGGCGAAGAACAAAGTGCTCAACATTATTGCGGGCGTTTATATTTGGGTCATCAGAGGCACGCCGATGCTGGTACAGGCTTTCCTGATCTTCTTTGGTTTCCCGCAGCTGATCCAGTTGGTTTTCCCGGGATTTCGTTCCGATCCGTTCACGGCGGGTATCATTACTCTGTCGATCAACGCCGGCGCTTATCTGGCAGAGATCTTCAGAGGCGGTATCCAGGCAGTTCCCAAGGGTCAGACCGAAGCGGCGCGTTCCTTAGGCCTTTCTGCGGCGCAGACGCTGTGGAAGGTCGTACTGCCGCAGGCGTTTAAGATCGCCCTGCCGTCTATGGTTAACCAGTTCATCATTTCCGTTAAGGATACTTCTATTCTGTCCGTTATCGGTCTTGCCGAGATCGTCAACAAGGCTAAGACCTATGTCGGAAAGTCTTATCAGTTCTTTTCTACCTATATTTTTGTCGCGGTGTTTTATCTTGCGTTAGTGTCGCTGTTGATGGTCGTACAGATGTATGTTGAGAAGAAGCTGAAATACCAAGAGAAGAAGAGGCACAGAGATGAGCACTGATAATAACAGAAACGAAAAAGTCATCGTCAGAAATCTGCACAAGTATTTTGACGATAACGAGGTTTTGACCGGTATCGATACCGTGATCTATGAGGGAGAGGTCGTCTGTGTGATCGGACCCTCCGGCTCCGGTAAGTCCACCTTCCTTCGCTGCTTAAACAAGCTCGAAGACGCAACCTCCGGCGAGATCATCATCGACAGTTATGATATCACCGATAAAAAGACGAATATCAACAAGGTGCGCGAAAACATCGGCATGGTGTTCCAGCAGTTCAACCTGTTCCCGAATATGAATGTTGTCAAGAACATCATGATGGCGCCTGTTACCCTTAAGAAGATGACAAAGGAAGAGGCGCAGGAGAAGGCAATGACGCTTCTCAGACGCGTCGGTCTTGAGGAGAAGGCGGAGGCGTTCCCCGGAGAGCTTTCCGGCGGTCAGCAGCAGCGTGTCGCGATCGCGAGAGCGCTGGCGATGAATCCCGACATCATGCTTTTTGACGAGCCCACTTCCGCGCTTGACCCCGAGATGGTCGGCGAGGTTCTCGACGTTATGAAGGAACTCGCCAAGGAAGGTATGACGATGGTAGTCGTCACTCACGAGATGGGCTTTGCCCGTGAAGTCGGCGACCGTGTAATGTTTATGGCGGACGGTATCATTATGGAAGAGGGTACCCCCGGCGAGATCTTCGCGGGACCTCAGAACGAACGCACCAAAGACTTCCTCAGAAAAGTTTTATAAGAATCAGAAAAGAGTCCGAAAGGGCTCTTTTTTAGTGAAGAATGAAGAGTGAAGAGTTGAGGGAGGGTTCTGCCCTCGTCTGATCGGTAGATTAATGATTATTGATTAATGATTAATGGCTGTGGGAAAATCTTTGCGGATTTTTGGATTGATATTTGTTGTCATTCAGAGGGGCTTTAGCTCCGAAGAATCCCCCTGTCATTAATGCCGGTTGCAAAGGGTCGTAGGGAACGATGCCCACATCGTTCCGAGCCTCCCCTACAGCTTAGGGGAGGTGGGCAATCCGCTTGCGGATTGGTCGGAGGGGAATAATTCTATTGTTCGACCAACGGGAGTAATCCATTTATTAACGTTGATGTATATTCACAGTTGAAAACGGCATTTGTTATCAACGTCAGGGAGGGCGTGGAAGCCCTCCCCTACGATAATGGTGTTGCTTCATGCGATTCTCATCTATGGCTTCCTCTGTGCATTATATACAAATACACTTTTGATATTTTGGATGATGTCAAACGGATAGGTATGATATAATAGTGATAGTAATCCGATCAATCGGCTTATCGGGAAAAATATTTTATTATATGAAACGAAAACGGTACGCTGAACTGTATAATGAATAGAAGGTTTTTTGATTATGACGTGAAGGAGGAATCGTCATGAAAAGGATCATATCGTTATTGCTGATCGCCGCGCTGTCCTTATCCGTTTTCTCTGCGGCGGCGTTTGCCGCTCCCGCAGAAGATGCCGCCACGTCCTCGGAAAATGTGAAAGGGAATCTTTCGGATCAGCTCATACAGATCGTACAAGAGAGAGATCCCGAGCGGTGGGTCGCCGTCTATATATGGTTTTTCTATCCGGCGGTGACTTATGATAAAACACAGAGCGACTTTGAGACCTATCAGGACTACGTCGCCTATCAGCGGCAGACCATTTCCGCCTATCACACCGCGAAGAACCGCGAATGCTTTGATACGATCGCCGAAAGCTACGAGATAGAAGAGAACTATCTGTCCGTTGTTACGCCGATGGCAATGGTCAACATCAAGGTCAAGGACGTCTATGCGATCGCACAGCTCGATTGTGTCTCTTCGATGGATTATGATTCTGAGAACGATGATCTTCAGCCCGGCGATACGGGTTATCCCAATATCGGTAAAGCAAAATATTTCGGTCGCTTTTTGGATCAATATCAGTATAAGCCCGGCTCTGTGGCGTGTTACAGAGAGATTTCCTATCACTACGAGGATGAGACGGACGAGTCAACGGCGGACTGGGTATTGGTGAAAGCATATACCTATATGGCTGCGGACTCTATATTCATGGCTGAGCTGGGCGGACGCTTGGTCTATTCTTCTGACTGGAAAATTCCGTTTACCTGCGGCTACGGTGTGTATGATGTGAAGGAAGAGAAGTTTTATGAGCTTACTCCGAGCGTTATGGAAAGCTATGAGGGTCTGACCGAGGTGTTCCAATCACTGGAGCTTGTTTATCCGCTGAGCGAATATGGGGGCTACGAATTTTACTCCAAGATCAGCTATTTGGACAAGGACTATCAGGACGCGCACTATCATATCTTAAGCTACGGCAAAGGCGATTCCTATTCCACCACCTATTACGGTTTCGGATTCGGCTTTGATGTGGACTGGCTACTGGTGCAGGCAACGGCGACGACTACGCTTGATTATATGAAGGAAGATCCGCTTACGGTCAAGGTCGGCGACAAGCAGCTGACCTCAACGGTATCCCCGTGGCCGTTTTACTCCAACCTTGCGGTTTTTATTCCCTCCTACGGAGAGGATTACGGTTTCCACGCGTTGGATGACATCGATATCAGCGCGTATGATGGCTTAGAAGAGGCGATCCTCTCTCAGGATCTTGAAGGACTCGGCTTTGAAGTCAGTTCGCCCTATCATTACAAGGATAAGTTTGAAGAAAAATACGGGAAGACCCATCCGTATATCCTGACGGGTGAGTGTGATTATGACGAGCTGTATTATCATCAGGACGGTGACGGAAACACCGATTGGGCGCTGATTTATTTTGAATACGGCGCTGAGCCCACTTGGACGATCAAGACCGGCTGCTTTGTCGGCGACAGAGCGATCTGGTCGATCGACGGATCTTCGATCTTTCGGTCAAGCTACGGTGTATATGATGTGAAGAATGACCGTTTTCTCAGTATGCAGGAAGCGGTAGAGGAAGGCTTTGACGGTCTGTCCGACGCGGCAAATCAGCTCAAGCTCGGTATCGAGATCGGCGACGCCGATCATGACGGTACGCTCAGCGTCCTCGACGCGACCCGTATCCAGAAGCTATTAGCGGGTCTGGGAACGGATATGCAGCAGTGGGACGACGTTTTCTATGTCCATCCGATGGACAATGATACCAAGCTCTATGTCAGCGATATCGACCGGGACGGCGTGCGTTCCGTCCTCGACGCGACCCGTATCCAGAAGATCCTGGCGGGGCTTGTCGACCGTCACGGCGAGAAGGACGAAAACTATCTGACGACCGGCGTGGTTCCCCATGAGAGAGATACCAAATCGATCGCGAAAACGGTGAATTATACGACGAATTATTACCACTCCTATTATGAGGGCAGCGCTCAGTCTGCGAGCTATCCCGTCATCGCTCCCGACTCCAAGCGGGTGACGCTCATCACCTCGTATCCGCAGTTCGTCGCCTTCTACGGTGTGACGGCAAGCAACTACTCCTACGAATTTTTCAAGAAGAATGTGATCGTCGATATCGTCGTCAGCGGCAGCGATACCAAGCGGCTATACAATGTCAAGCCCGAGATAGGGACAGACGGCAGTACCCTGCAGGTGAAAACGGTGATGGAGATCCTCGATCTGACAAAGGTCACCGAAAACTGGAAGACGCCAAACTTCGTCCACTGCCGCATGACCGTCAGCCGAAGCGAGATCGGAAACATTGACAGCATTGAGGCGTGGGATCAGTACAAGATGCTCAACTGAGGTCACAAAAACAGATATTATAACAGAAACCATCTCCTATATGATAATCCCCTGAGAAAGGCTCCGGTATTTTCGCCGGAGTCTTTTGTTGTAGGGGAGTCGTAGGGGCGACCATTGGTCGTCCGCTGTAGGGCACGATGCCTCCTCTGAGCGAGGACGGCTGACCCTTTTGTCGGCTTTGCCGACATTTCCCCTATCAGGGGAATTTCATCGTGCCGAAACGTTGATATCATTGCGACGTTTATAAAAAGGTTACTCCCGTCGGTCGAACAATTTATATTTTCGGCACGATGTGGGCATCGTGCCCTACGTCTGATACAGTGGCACAGTCAAGAACGTTCCCTACCGTAAAACAGATGTCTTTCGTCCAATTATGAACAAGATGTAAATTGTAAAAATTGATCTTGACTTTCTTTGACCTTTATGGTAAACTATAGTCAAAGGTCAGGAAAAGTCAAAAACATATTACGAAAAGAAGTGTCAACAATGCGTATCAGTGATTTAGTAACCCGCTCGATCATGGAGCTGCTTGACGAGCAAAACGGCGAAGCGGAGATCCGCAGAAACGAGCTTGCAAATACGCTGGGCTGCGTTCCCAGCCAGATCAACTATGTGATCACCTCACGGTTCACGCCCGAGCAGGGCTATATCGTCGAGTCGCGCAGGGGAGGCGGAGGTTATATCCGCATCACGCGTGTATCGGCGCCCCGCCAGACGATGCTGATGCACATCGTCAACTCGGTCGGGGAGAAGTTAGACAAGCGAAGTGCCGAGGTCATGCTCTCCAACCTGCTTGACCGCTCTCTGATCGACACGCCGACCGCGCGGCTGATGGCGTCCGCCTTGGGCGGGCGAGCCTACGCGGATGTGCCGGTAGAATACCGCGACAGCCTCCGCGCCGCCATCTTCAAAAACATGCTGCTCACAATTATGAACAACACTTAGGTAGCCACTGATTAATCCACGCCTTGCGGCTGGGTGCACATCTTGCTTGCGTCTTTTCCACCATTATGCCCAAAAATCAGCACCCATACGTCAGTATGCGAGCCGATTATTTGAACAAACTGGCGAAAAATCCGACTGCGCAATTTGCACACCCGAATTAATCATTGTCTACCTTGATTCCGACAAAAGATTTGTTAAAAAGACGGTATTATGAGGAAGGTGATTCCCACGTCGGGCGTTGCCCTCCTCGGAATGACGATTTAATTATTCTGCACTATGCACTCTGCACTATTAAAGGGAGGTATTATTATGTTATGTCAACACTGCAACCACAATGAGGCAACCACTCATGTCAAGTCAAATATCAACGGCAAGGTCACGGAGTATATGCTCTGTGCAGACTGCGCCGAGAAGATGGGCTACGGGAATCTTTTCTCCGATTTCCACACCGACTTTGGCTCGCTCTTGGGTTCATTCTTCTCGTCCGCTTTGCCGGCAAGGACAGGCGCGACGCGCTGCCCCGTCTGTCACAGCACCTACAACGATATCGCCGATTCCGGCAAGGTAGGCTGCGCCAACTGCTATGAGACCTTCTTCGATGAGCTGATGCCCACGATCCGAAGAGTCCACGGCAACACCGAACACACCGGCAGACGTCCGAAAGCTTTTCATTCTCCAAAAGAAATAAAAGAAGAAAAAGTACAGCAGTCTGAGAACAAGGCTGACAAGCTGAAAGCCGAGCTCGACGAAGCGATCAAAACACAGAACTTTGAGCGCGCGGCTGAGATCCGCGACGAGCTCAAAGGGATGGAGGGATAACGATGAGTGAAGTAGTCGTCAGCACCAGAGTCCGTCTGGCGCGTAATCTGAAGAACTACCCCTTCGTCAGCCGCCTGTCTAAAGAAGACAGGAAGAAGGTCGTCGAAGAGGTGAGAGAGGCGTTCTCTCACAGCGATATTCGTCTGAATTTCATCGATATGGCGTCGCTTGACAAGGTGCAGAAGCTGTCCCTTGCCGAGAGGCATATCATCAGCCCCGAGTTTGTCGAGGCGGGTGAAGGGAGTGCGCTGCTGATATCCGATGACAACACCGTCGCCGTGATGATCAACGAAGAAGATCATATCCGCCTGCAAGTCATCAAAGAGGGACTTTCGCTCAAAGAAGCCTACGAGACAGCATCCTACCTTGACGACGTCCTGTCCGAGCATCTCGAGCTTGCGTTCTCCGAGCGGCTTGGCTATCTGACCCAGTGTCCGACCAATCTCGGCACCGCGATGAGAGCTTCCGTGATGCTCCACCTGCCCGCTCTGGATGACTCCGGCGCATTAAGCAGGATCGGGGTAAATCTCTCCAAGCTCGGACTTGTGATGCGCGGACTCTACGGAGAAGGCTCCAAGACCTACGGCGCGTTCTCACAGCTCTCTAACCAGGTGTCGCTTGGTATCAGCGAAGAAGCCGCGATCGAGAATTTAGAGAACGTCACCAAACAGCTGATCTCTCAGGAGATCCGTGCGCGGGATAAGATCCTTTGTGATATCGCGGTCGAGGATAAGATCTCGCGTTCGCTGGGCATCCTTAAGTCGGCGTATGTCATCGACCACAGCGAGGCGATGGCGCTGCTTTCGAACGTGCGTCTCGGCGCGGCTTCCAAGAAGCTTATTACCCTGTCGACGGAAAGCATCGACAAGCTGATCTCTGAGATCCAGCCCGCATCGATCCTCTTAAAATATGGTGAGGAGCTTTCTCCCCGCGAGAGGGATATCAAGAGAGCCGAGCTGTTAAGAGAGAGGCTGAACTAAAAGGAAGAACGATGTCATTGCGAGGGCTTTAGCCCGTGGCAATCCCCTGCCTCTTGCAACTGGTAGCAACGACAAGGAGATTCTTCGGTCGTCCTCATCGGTTCTGCTCGCTGAAAGCGGTCAAGCATAACCGCTTTCGTGCTCACTCCACCGTTCGTCCTCTCCCCAAAACGCAGGGGCGTTTCGGGGACCCCGTGAGGCTCCCTCTGAATGACAACGATTCACATTAAGAACAACTGAATATACAATTGAATATGGAAAGGAAGGTATATTATGTATAACTTCAACGGATTTACACAGAAAGCAAACAAAGCCCTGAACCTCGCTATTACCATAGCGGGGGATATGGGACACACATATATCGGTACCGAGCACATCCTGCTCGGACTGCTCAAAGAAGACACCGGCGTTGCCGCGACAGCGCTTAAGGAAAGCGGCGCAGACTTCGATGAGCTCGAAGCGCTGGTCAAGGAGACCTCCGGCGAGGATACTCCGGTACAGCTCTCCGCTTCCGACTTCACCCCCAGAAGCAAGCGGATCCTCCAGATGGCGGTGATCTCGTCTTCTAAGATGGGTCACAGCTATGTCGGCACCGAGCATCTCTTGATCGCGCTTTTATCCGAGCGTGACAGCTACGCGGCAAGATATCTTGATGAGCTCGGTGTACAGTCACAGAATGTGCTCAACGCGATTTCCGCCGCGCTGTCAGAGAACCTGAGCGACGAGAATATCGCCGGTACATCGTCCAAGAAGTCCGACGGTAATTCGTCTACCAAGACGCTCGATTCTTTCTCCCGCGATCTGACCAAAGCGGCGAAGGACGGCGAGATCGATCCCGTTATCGGCAGAGAAGAGGAGATCCAGCGTATCATCCAGATCCTCTCCCGCAGAACCAAGAACAATCCCTGTCTGATCGGCGAACCCGGCGTCGGCAAGACTGCTGTCGCCGAAGGACTCGCGCTCAAGATCGTCAAGGGCGAGGTTCCCGAGCTGTTGAAAGATAAAAGAGTTGTTGCGCTTGATCTGACCGGTATGGTTGCCGGTACCAAGTACAGAGGCGACTTTGAGGATCGTATCAAGAACGCGATCGACGAGGTGAAGAAGTCGAAAGACGTCATCCTCTTTATCGACGAACTGCATACCATCATCGGCGCGGGCGCAGCGGAAGGCTCCGCAGACGCCGCGAATATCTTAAAGCCCTCTTTGGCGAGGGGCGACTTCCAGGTGATCGGCGCAACCACACTCGAAGAATACCGCAAGTATATTGAGAAGGATGCGGCGCTGGAGCGCAGGTTCCAGCCTGTCACCGTCGGCGAGCCGAGCGAGGAAGACGCGGTGAAGATCCTTGTCGGTCTTCGCGATCGCTATGAGGCACACCACAAAGTTAAAATCAGTGACGAGGCGATTGACGCCGCGGTCAAACTTAGCTCGCGATATATCGCAGACCGTTATCTGCCCGATAAGGCGATCGACCTGATCGACGAGGCAGCCTCCAAAGTCCGTCTTGGCGCACTGACCTATCCCGCCGAGATCAAGGATATCGAGAAAGAGATCGAGAACGCCGAGAAGGAGAAATCCGCCGCTGTCAGCGTGCAGGACTTCGAACGCGCGGCGTCTATCCGCGACGAGCAGAAGAGCCTGTCCGATAAGTTAGAAAAGATGAAGATCGAGTGGCAGAAAAAGCAGAACGAGGTTTCGGGAGAAGTGACCGCCGAGGATATCGCGGCGATCGTGTCCTCATGGACTAAGATCCCTGTCGTGGAGCTTACCCGCGAAGAGTCCGAGCGACTGCTCAACATGGAGCAGATCCTCCATGAGCGTGTGGTCGGTCAGAACGAGGCGGTATCCGCGGTAGCGAGAGCGATCCGCAGAGGCAGGGTCGGTATCAAGGATCCCAAGCGTCCGACCGGTTCGTTTATCTTCTTAGGTCCCACCGGCGTCGGCAAGACCGAGCTGTGCAAGGCGCTTGCTCAGGCGATGTTCGGCGATGAGAACGCGATGCTCAGACTCGATATGAGCGAATATATGGAGAAGCACACAGTCTCCCGTTTAGTAGGTTCGCCTCCCGGCTATGTCGGTTATGACGAAGGCGGTCAGCTCACCGAAGCGGTTCGCAGAAAGCCCTATTCGGTTGTGCTCTTCGACGAGATCGAAAAGGCGCATCCCGACGTCTTCAATATGCTGCTCCAGATCT
>CAZPOG010000070.1:0-10213 GCA_964588105.1 uncultured Ruminococcus sp.
CCTCCGACTACTTTGACCAGATGTATGAGGCGGCGGTCGAGCTGATCAAGAAGGGCCTCGCCTATGTCTGCGAGCTTAAAGGCGATCAGATGAGAGAATTTCGAGGCGACCTTTCCACGCCCGCAAAGTCCCCTTACCGCGACCGTCCGATTGAGGAAAGCCTTGACCTCTTCGAGAGAATGAAGAACGGCGAGTTCGAAGACGGTCAGATGACGCTGCGCGCCAAAATCGACCTTGCTTCGGGCAACTTCAATATGCGCGATCCGGTCATCTACCGCATCAACCACCTGCATCATCACCGCACCGGCGACAAGTGGTGCATCTATCCGATGTACGACTTTGCCCATCCGATCGAAGACGCGCTCGAGCATATCACCCATTCGCTGTGCACCTTAGAGTTCGAAGATCACAGACCGCTGTACAACTGGGTGATCGAGAATGTCACCCTTCCTTCAAAACCCAAGCAGATCGAATTTGCACGTCTGGGCATCGACCACACCGTGATGAGCAAGAGGAAGCTCAGACAGTTGGTCGAAGAAGGCTACGTCAGCGGCTGGGATGATCCGAGAATGCCCACCCTGTGCGGACTCAGACGCAGAGGCTATACGCCCAAGTCGATCCGCTCCTTCTGTGAACGCATCGGCGTCAGCAAGGTCAACTCCACCGTCGAGTACGAGTTTTTGGAGCACTGTCTCAGAGACGATCTCAACGAGACCGCCCAGAGAGTAATGGTCGTAATCGATCCGATCAAGCTCGTCATTACCAACTATCCCGAGAACATCAGCGAGACCTTCACGGTCGAGAACAACCCCAATGACGAGAGCATGGGCGTACGCCATATCACCTTCTCGAGAGAGTGCTACATTGAGCGCGACGACTTTATGGAAGAGCCTATCAAAAAGTACCAGCGTCTGTATCCGGGCAACGAGGTTCGTCTCAAATCCGCTTATATTGTCAAATGTACCGGCTGCAAGAAGGACGAAAACGGCAACGTCACAGAAGTCTATGCCGAGTATGATCCCGAGACCAAGGGCGGCAACACCCCCGACGGCAGAAAGGTCAGAGGCACCATCCACTGGGTCGACGCAGAAAACTACACCGACTGCACCGTCAACATCTACGACAACCTGTTTGATACTCCCGACCCCGAAGCGGGCGACGGCAGCTTCCTTGATCGTCTCAACCCCGATTCGCTCGAGGTCAGAACCGGCTGCAAAGCGGAGAAAGCCGTCGAGAAATTCGACAAGCTCTCTCACTTCCAGTTCATGCGTCTGGGATACTTCACCATAGATCCCGACTCCTCTGACAGCAGCCTTATCTTCAACAAGAGCGTGGGCCTGAAAGACGGCTTCAAAAAGAAATAATTCTGATCCCGTTCAAAATATGAAAAGGAGAGATACCGCCATGAGAAAACAGTTATATAAAAGACTCTTGCTGTCAGTTTCCGCGCTGATACTGGTGATCGCTGTCACCGCGTCGCTTGCCGGCTGTCAGAATAACCACAGCTCCGGCAAAAGTGCGGGAGGCGGTATGAACTCCGAAGTGAGCCTTCCTGCGGGATCATCCTCGCAGGCGCCTTCGGATAATTCCGCAACGCCCACCGAGGATATCGTTATCGTCGGAAGCATCGACGACTATGTCTATACCAAAGCTGAATTCTTTGCCCCGTATTACGGCTCTCTCAAGATCATGGGTGAAGAAGGCTATGAGGGAGAATCCGCTCCCAACCGCCTGCCCATGCTGCGTATCGACAGCGATGACGCAGCCGCGATCAATACCGAGATCGAGAACACCATTGAAGATCAGTTTACTACTCTGTCTTCCTCGGAATACACCTACGGCAGGATCGATTATGTCGCCTTTCTCAACGGATCCGTTCTCAGCCTCGCGATCGAATTCCGCTCCGTCGATACTCCTACCAGCACGTTCCACATCTATAACATCGACGTCAAAACCGGAAAGAAGCTAAGCTTCGATCAGGTCATCGCCCTGACCGGCATGAGCACGGACGACGCCTACGACGAGGTAAGCGCCGCTATCGAAGATATCTACAGCAACATCACCACGACGGATCAGTGGAAAGATTTTCTCGAGGAGCAAAAAGAGAAGTCGCTGGCGGATGAAAACCTCCACAGCACGCAGTTCTATCTGAATGAAAACGGAAATCTCACGGCGGGCTACCGCTACTACGGAGTCGCCGGCGCCGAAAGCTACGGCGAGATTGCAGAGCTCTCCGGCTCCTATAACGGATAATCATTAAAAAAACACCGCATACAGGACGATTCCTGTATGCGGATTTTTTATCATGTTATTTAGTATACAAGCTCCGCTACGGCGGCGGAAACCACCGACGCGGCGGCGGAGATACCGTAGCCGCCCTCTGCGACGACCGCGGCAAAAGCGTAGGGATGGGCGTCATCCTCGATAAAGCCGACAAACCACGCGTTGGGCTCTTTATCTTCGCCGATCTCGGCGGTACCCGTCTTCGCGCAGAAATCAAGTCCCGCGAGATCCAGCCCGCGCGCGTTATAATAGTAATTCGCAGCGTTGCGCATCAACACCTTCACCTGCTCGGATGTAGAGGAGTCGAGCATCTGGATATCAGCCGCTTTATTATCGATGCCGAGCTGCTGCATCAGTGTATTGTGGTCTTTCAGAAGATACGGCGCTTTTGCGGTGCCGCCCGTCGCGACAGAGCCGCACAACATCGCCATGTGCATCGGGTTGCTCAGATCGGTATACTGACCGATACCCGACCACGCAAGATCGTTCTCTCCCGCTTTGGATACGTCATAGTGGCTTGTCGCCAGCTCGATATCATCCATAAACAGCTCTTTGTTGAATCCGAGCTCTTCGGCGGTCTTGGTCAGGTTCTCCTGTCCCAGCTGCTGCGCGATCTGCGCGAAAGCGCAGTTGCACGAATGAGAGAACGCTTCATCAAAGCTCTGATAACCGTGATACTCTTCACAGGTGATCTTGGAGCCCTCTATCTCGTATTCGCCGTCACAGTAGAAGGTCTGCTCATAGATATCGGGGATATTCTCGATCGCCGATGCGGCGGTCACGATCTTGAAGATCGAGCCCGGGGTATATGTCGAGGAGATGGTGTTGTCAAGATACACGCCGTCATACTGATCCTTGTTATCGTCGTCGATCGTGGGAGGCTCTTCGGGATCGTAGGAAGGCGACGATGTAGAACACAGCACTTCACCCGTTTTATAGTTATAGATAACGCAGGCGCCTTTGTGAGAGCCGAGCGCCTCATACGCCGCCCTGCAGGCATCTGAGTCTACCGTCAGCTCCAGACCCTTGCCGGATTTCAGAGAATTAGGCATTCCCAGACCCCAGATGAAGCTGTAGTTCGTCATCTTAGTACGATAGGTGCTCTGCACAGCGGTGGAGATGTTGAGAGAGTTGTCGCCGACCACGTGCAAAAGCGCTTCGCGGGTCACAAGGTTCTCGTGATAATGACGATCCTTATTCGCGTCGGTGTAGGCGAGCACAACCCCGTTGCGGTCTGTGATATTGCCCGCCTGGGCGAGACCGTTGGAGGAGGACATATGTCCGTTATACGGCTGCTGGACCCATTCGCTGTTCTGTGTGATCAGTCGAAACGCCAGATAGCACAATCCGCCGAAGAAAATCAGCGATACGATCAGAATGAGGAAAGACCTCTGCATGATTCGTTTCATCCGCTAATCCTCCTTCCTCAGAATCCGCTTCTGGGAATAGGTTCTCTCGTCCGCCGCCTTGATAAAGGCCAAAAGTCCCCAACAGGAGATGATCGACGAACCGCCCGCCGAGATAAAAGGCAGGGTAACGCCCGTCAGCGGCAGGATATCGGTAGAACCGAAGATGTTCAAAGCGGTCTGGATCACCATCAGTCCCGCGGCGCAGCACGCGGAGATCGAATAGAAGGTGGAGCGTGAACGGGTAGTGACCGCTCTGGAATAGAACGCCAGCGCCACGATCGTGATCGCGATCGCAAAAGCGATGATCACGCCGAGCTCCTCCGCTACAAGGCCGAACACCAGATCGGATTCGGACGCAAAGATATATTTCATATAACCGTTGCCGGTACCGACGCCGAAGAGTCCTCCGGAAGCGGTATAGGTCAGGGTTCTCGCCTGCTGATAAGCGGCGCCCTGCGCGTTCTCCCAGACATGTCCCCACGCGGCAAAGCGGTCCGCGACATAAGGCTTGAACTTTAAGACGATGACGCCGCCGAAGACTGCCGCGGCAAGCGCCAGAATCAGCGTTTTGAAGTCTCCGGAACGCATAAACGCGATCAGAATAAAGGTCGCGAAGAAGATCAGCGCAGTACCGAAGTCGCCCATCAGAGCAAGCGCGCCGACACAGATCGCGGAAAAGATAATAAACTCAATGAAGTTTCGTTTTGTCTGCAAGCGATCCAGAGCGGAGGCTCCGACAAAGATGAAAGCGATCTTGACAAATTCGGAAGGCTGTACGGAGATACCGCCGATGTTGATCCAGTTCGCGGCGCCGTTCTGTACCCTGCCGAAAACAAGGTTGATCGCCAAAAGTCCCACCGCGCCGATCATGATCGCCAGTCGCCATGAGTTGACACGATCGGGATTCTCGATAAACTTAACCAAGAAAGAATACAGGATCAGACCGATCGTCATCGCGATCATCTGGACAAACGCGGATCTTAACTCCTGTCTTACCAGAAGCATCACGCCGATCCCCGAGAGGAACAGTCCCAGCGCCTCTAACTCGAAGTTTACCCTGTTGAACGCAAAGCTCGAGACCAAAAAGAACATCCAGCTGATAACCGCGAACGCTCCGAATACATACAGCGGCACAAAGTCCTGCACCTCATTGGAGAAGCACGCCTCCACCGCCATAAACAGGTGAAAGAACGTGATCAGCAGCATCAGCTTATACGGCTGTAAAGATCCCTTGTCGGACGCTTTGGAGAAGAACCATGAGGAACGAATCTTCTCGTTATACTCCTCGCCTCTTTTTAAGACAAGCGTCGTGGTACCGACGGTGATCTCGTCGTCGATCAGCACTTTTACCCTGCCGACAGCCTCTTCGCCGTTGACATAGGTGCCCGCTTTTGAGCCGATATCACTGACAAACCAGCCCTCGGCACGGCGAAGCAGCACACAGTGATCTCTTGAGACGGTCGAGTCCGCGATCACGATATCGGAGCCCTTGCTCCTGCCGATAGAGTTCTCCCAGAACAGCACGGGCAGCTTCTGTCCCGTGTTTTTGATCTCTAAGGTCACAAGAGGTTTTTCCGGACGGCGCTGCCGCCTCATAGACGCAAAGCACTGGTAGATGATAAATATCGCATAGATCGGCATCAGCACCCTCAGCGCGACAGTAGCGATATCCAAAAACATCTGAAAATCCAAGCGCTCACCTCCTTCTCGGAATCATTATTATTGATTCGCATATATACATATTTTACTATACCGTCTTGTTAATGTCAAATTAACAGAATGTGAATCTTTTATTCCTGTTTCCCCTCTTGACTATTCCCCTGTTTTTTAGTAAAATATAGGATGATTTAGTAGACAAATCGATATTTCAAATCATCAATTCGGATATCATTATGGAAGAAAAACACACACAACTGAAACACCGGCTGATCTTCGGAGGAACAATGGCGTTGTTTCTGACAATGTCGCTGTTGGTCTACGGACCGTTGTCGCTGTATATCAAGAATGAGGACAGAATGTGGTTCTCGTTCTATTCTCTGCTGCTTCCCGTGATACTGATCGCCGTCGCGGCGCTGATCGTCTTTACGCTGGCTTTGTCGCTTCCAAAAGGCGCGCTGCACAAGATGCTGTGCTGTCTGGTGTTCGGTATTGCGCTGGGCTTTTACGTTCAGAGCGCGTTCTTTAACATCAGCTACGGTTCCGGTGTTCTGGACGGTTCGGAGATCGTCTGGAAAGACTACACGACCTACGGCGCGCTTGACTCCGCGATGTGGGCGGCGTGTCTGGCTCTGCCATTTGCCTTTTATATGGTGTTCAAAAAGCAGTGGCGGCATATTCTGATGTTCACCGCCGTGTTCTTTATGCTGCTGCAGGCGGCGGGACTGACATTCGTGATCTATCAGAACCAGAACACCCTTGATAAAATGAGCCATGAGGTCACCAAGGAAGGCATATACGAACTGTCACAGAATCACAACACGCTGGTATTCGTCGTCGGCTCGATGGATTATGAATACTGGGCAAAGTACAAACAGAATCATCCCGAAATCACACAGGAACTTGTCGGATTTACCGACTATAATAACACCCTCGCGTCCGGCGCGGGATCGATGATCTCTTTCCCTGCGATGATAACGGGCGACGTCTACAAAAAAGACATCAAATACTCCAGCTTCATCGACGAGATGTGGGAGGACGATAATGTCTTTACGCTCTATGACCAGAACGATGTTGACGCCAGGATCTTCTGCGACGAGATGTATTTTTCCAACGACGCCTCCGGCATGGTGAAAAACATCACAAGCACCGTTACCGACTCGGATGCATACGCCAATATCTCAAGCACAATGTATAAGTTCACCTTGTACAACTGTATGCCGCATTATCTCAAGAAATGGTTCTGGATGAACGGCAGTGAGTTCTCCACCTATTCCGGCAACTCCACCTATGATCCTTCCAACGACGGTCAGTTCTTCTCGGAATACGAAAAGAATCTGGGATATTCCTACACGGACGAATATGATCAGGCGGTCAGGATCTACTATCTGCAGGGCGCTCAGGCTCCCTACCGGCTGACCGCGGACGGAGAGAGAAGTTCTTCGTCGACCTCACTCGATGAAGTGATCGAAGGCTCTCTGTCATCGATCTTCGATATGATCGGCGATCTGAAGGAAGACGGGATGTACGTCAACACCGAGATCATCATCACCGGCGACAACGGAGAGAAAAATCTCTGTCAGCATCCCATGCTTCTCTATAAGCCGAGATCGGCGAACAGGGAATATACCGAAAGCGAAGCGTCCGTCTCGCTCTTTGATCTTCCCTCTACGCTCGCTTCCTCCGTATCCGGCAGATATCACGGCTACGGCTCCGGCAAAACCTTCAAAGACGTCGAGAACCTCAGCGATGAAAGAATACGTTACTTCTACCTCAACGCCGGCTCCAACGCCGACTCCAGAGTGGAACAGTACAAATCCTCCACCAAGGCTTCCGACTATCTGCATATGACGCTGCAAAACAACTATTATGTCAACGGAGGCGTCGTAGAGAAGTATCATTTAGGCGAAGAGTTAATGTTCACCACCGACGAAACCGCCGCGATCTACTGTACCGAAGGCTTCGGCCATACCAACGGTTACCGCACCATGATCAGAGGTCCTCACGGACAGATGGTGATCCCGATCGAAAGCGTGCCTCAGAAAAACGATGACCTGCATGTATTCTTCAACGTGCTGTCCGTCTCTTATGAAACGGAATGTATCATCTATGCTAACGACGAAGAGGTCTACGACAGAAAGCTGACCCCCTCCATGACGGAGACGGGACTCAACTTCCTGGTACCGGAATCCGCGATCGGTCCCGACGGAACACTGACACTCGACTTCTACTTCCCCGAAGTATCGGACGAAGAGATGAATCTGGAAGCAAACAGCAGGACTATCCTGATGTCATTTACTTCCTTCAAAATCTATACGCAGTAAAAAGAGCCCTCCGGGGCTCTTTTTTAGTGAATAGAGAAGAGTGAAGAGTGAAGAGTGAAGAGTGATGGATACTCGCTTCGCTCGAACAATTATTATGCTGTGAATAGAAAAGCAGGAGCTTCTTTTTTTGAAACTCCTGCTTAACTTATAGGTTTAGAAATCGGGTGTGGGCAGAGCCCACCCTTAACTTTTCTCTATTCTCTCTTCTCTATTCTCTATTCAATATCCCTTCGGGTTGTTCTTCTGCCAGTTCCAGGAATCGCGGCACATCTCTTCGAGACCGAGCTCTGCCTTCCAGCCTAAGATCTCATTTGCCTTCTTCGGATCGGCATAGCACTCGGCAATATCGCCCGCACGGCGCGGCTTGATATCATAAGGAATCTCCAAATCGTTGACATGGGAGAAGGTGTTGACGATATCGAGTACCGAATAACCGTTTCCGGTGCCGAGGTTAAATATCTCGCTTCCCTTATGATCTGCGGCATATTCCAGCGCCTTGAGATGACCTTTTGCCAGATCCACCACATGGATATAATCTCTCACGCCGGTACCGTCGGGAGTGGGATAATCGTCGCCGAATACGCCGAGGCGCTCGAGCTTGCCGACCGCTACCTGGGTGATATAGGGCATCAGGTTGTTGGGGATGCCGTTGGGATTCTCACCAATGAGCCCCGAAGGATGTGCGCCGATGGGGTTGAAATACCGAAGCAGTACCACAGACAGCTGATCATCCGCCACACAAGCATCCGTCAGAATCTGCTCGTTCATATACTTGGTCCAGCCGTAGGGATTGGTACAGGATGTCGGCATTCCTTCCACCAGCGGAACCGTCTCGGGCACGCCGTAAACGGTCGCGGAAGAGCTGAACACAAAGTTATGTACGCCTCTTTCCTTCATCACTTCCAACAGCGTCAGGGTGGTGTCGATATTATTTCTGTAATATCTGACAGGGATCCTCACGCTTTCTCCGACCGCTTTGAGTCCCGCAAAATGCACCACCGCGTCAAAGCTCTCTTTTTGAAACATCTTGTCGACGGCTTCTCTGTCCGCAACGTCCAGACGGTAGAGCTTCGGACGCTTACCGGTGATGGTCTCGATCCTGTCGATGACCTTCTCAGAGCTGTTGTCAAAATTGTCGGCGATCACCGTGTCATATCCCGCGTTGATCATCTCAACACAGGTATGAGAGCCGATATATCCCGCGCCGCCTGTCAGCAGTACCTTCATTTCTTTTCCTCCGGTTCATTATTCTCGTTGTGATGGAAAGTATCTACGATCTCGGAGAGCTTCTCCACCGTTTTATCATTATCGTTCTCGTTTGCTATTTCTTTGAGGTCATCCAGAGCGGGCAGAAGCGTATCGGGATCGACGTCTATCTGGTTGCCGATGAATATCTTCTTGTTCTCGGTTGACTGGAGTCCCTCTTCGTTCATCAAAAGCTCCTCGTAGAGCTTCTCGCCCTGTCTGAGTCCGGTAAACTTGATCTCTACATCCTGATAAGGCACTTTGCCGTACATCCTGATCAGATTCTCAGCGAGAGTGGTGATCTTCACGGGCTCGCCCATATCCAGCACAAAGATCTCGCCGCCTTTGGCGATAGCGCCTGCTTCAAGCACCAGCGAAACCGCCTCGGGAATGGTCATGAAGTATCGGATGATGTCGCGATGGGTCACCGTTACGGGCTTGCCCGCTTCTATCTGACGTCTGAACAGCGGGATCACCGAGCCGTTGGATCCTAAAACGTTGCCGAATCGTGTAGTAACAAACTCCGTCTTGGAGCCTTTCTGGGACATATACTGGACGATCATCTCACAGCAGCGCTTGGTAGCGCCCATCACGTTGGTGGGATTGACCGCCTTATCGGTGGAGATCATCACGAACTTCTCACAGCCGTACTTTTCGGAAAGTTCAGCCGTATTCCATGTGCCGAAGATATTGTTCTTGACCGCTTCTGCGGGAGATGTCTCCATCAGAGGCACATGCTTATGCGCCGCAGCGTGGAAAACAACGTCGGGCGTGTATTCACGGAAAATACACTCCATCTTGTCATAATCTCTGACAGACGCGATCAGCGTCACCAGATCAAGGCTGTCCTCGTATTCGAGATACAGCTCCTGCTGGATATCATAGGCGTTGTTCTCGTAGATATCGACGATAATGATTCTCTTGGGATTGTACCGGGCTATCTGGCGCACCAGTTCGGAGCCGATGGAACCGCCGCCGCCCGTCACCATGCAGATCTTGCCCTCGATGAACTCGCGGATCTTCGTCTTGTCAAACTTGATGGGGTCTCTGCCCAGAAGGTCTTCGATCTTGATATCCTTCACCTGTTTGAGCAGCTGGGGCGCTTCGCTCTCATCATCAAACAGAATCTGGCTGAGATAAGGCAGGGTCTTGATCTTGCATCCGGACTCGGAGCACAGCTCCATGATACGTTTTCTGTCCTCTTCCTCACAGGAAGGAATCGCAAAAATGATCAGGTTGATTTTATACGCCCTGCATACGGAAGGGATATCCTCGGTCGTTCCGGCAACCTCTACC
>CAZPOG010000071.1:0-10104 GCA_964588105.1 uncultured Ruminococcus sp.
TTTTCACCTCCGTAATAAAATTGTTACGCGGTTTCTAAAAAACAGCCTCTCCTTTTCGAGGAGAGGCGGAAGTTACATAGTTGTACATAGTACCAATGTAACGCTGGTCACGCTTCGTTCGCCTTCGCTAATCCTCAAAAATTCTTTACTCAACCATTTTGCTCCGTGACCTTTGGTCACTACACAAAACCGTGTTCGCATTCGATTTTTGAGGGCTCCGGCGCTCAGCGCTTCTCACTCCTCGGCAGGCGGATAAACCATTATATCGCCATAGGCGAAACCTGCTGTCTTTAGAACAGCGATGTTATATTAATATTCTTAGAAAGAAATTAATATCAAATCAGACAAACTTGGTGGGGTTGATCCTTACGGACGGGCCCATGGTAGACGCAACGGCGCAGCTCTTAACGTACTGACCCTTCGCAGCGGCGGGCTTCGCCTTAACGATAGCGCCCATCAGGGTGTCGAAGTTCTCAGCGAGCTTCTCGGTACCGAAGGAGACCTTACCGATCGGGCAGTGGATAATGTTGGTCTTGTCCAGACGATACTCGATCTTACCGGCTTTAGCTTCCTTGATCGCGCGAGCGATATCGGGAGTAACGGTACCCGCCTTGGGGTTAGGCATCAAGCCTCTGGGACCTAAGATACGGCCCAGACGACCGACCAGACCCATGCAGTCGGGAGTAGTGATCAGTACGTCGAAGTCCATCCAGTTCTCCTGCTGGATCTTCTGAGTCATGTCCTCAGCGCCGACGTAGTCCGCGCCGGCTTCCTTCGCGAGCTTCTCGTTCTCGCCCTTGCAGATCGCAAGAACTCTGACGTTCTTACCGGTGCCGTTGGGCAGTACGACCGCGCCTCTGACCTGCTGGTCAGCGTGACGGGAGTCAACTCCTAACTTGACGTGGAGCTCAACGGTCTCGTCAAACTTCGCTGTGGCAGTCTTGATAACGGTATCAAGAGCTTCGTTGGTATCATATAATTTTGTCTTGTCGACGAGCTTGGCGCTGTCAACGTATTTCTTACCGTGTTTCATAGTTGTTCCTCCATTATTAGGTGGTTAAACGGAAAATTCCTCCCACCCGGAAAATAATCAGTCGACGACCTCAATACCCATCGAACGAGCGGTACCCATGATCATAGAAGCGGCGGTATCGATGTTCGCGGCATTTAAGTCCTTCATCTTCTGTTCTGCTATCTGCTGGCACTGAGCCTTGGTGATTTTGGCGACCTTCTTCTTGTTGGGCTCGCCGGAGGCCTTCTCGATGTTGCAGGCCTTCTTGATCAGGACAGGAGCAGGGGGCGTCTTGGTGATAAAGGTGAACGAACGGTCGGCGTAAACGGTGATAACCACGGGGATGATCAGACCGATGTCGTTCTTGGTGCGCTCGTTGAATTCCTTGGTAAAGGAAACGATGTTAACGCCGTGCTGGCCGAGTGCGGGACCTACAGGCGGAGCCGGAGTCGCTTTTCCGGCAGGAATCTGTAACTTGATTAAACCTGTTACTTTCTGAGCCATAGTGTTTTCCTCCTAAATTCGTGGTATCTTGCGGAGATTTCTCCTCCCACAAGGGATCAAATCCCTCATATAAAAAGCGTTATGCTAATTATTCCAAAGTAAAAAATCTTAATCTTCTAACTTCTCTGCTTGATTGAGTTCAAGCTCTACAGGCGTCTCTCTGCCAAACATAGAGATCGTGACCTTGACGTAGTTCTTGTCGGTGTCAAGCTCGTTGACAATACCGACGAAGTCCTCCAAAGGACCGTCGATGATGCGAACCTGATCGCCTACGTCATAGGAGACCTCTACGACTCTGGTCTCAACGCCCATCTTATAAACCTCAGACTCTGTCAGCGGAACAGGCTTGGAAGAGGGTCCTACAAAGCCCGTGCAACCGCGGATGTTCCTGACCACATACCATGTCTCGTCGGTATATACCATCTTGACAAAAACATAGCCGGGGAACAGCTTGCGCTCCACTTCCTTGGTGGATCCGTCGTCCTTAACCTCTGTGACGATCTCGGTGGGAACCTTGACGTCCTGAATCATATCGGACAGTCCGCGGTTCTCAACGGTAGTCTGCAAGGTGGACATCACCTTGTTCTCATAGCCTGAGTAGGTATGCACCACATACCATTTTGCTTCATCAGCCATACGTGTTCTCCTTTTTGTACAGACAAAAGCCTAACTCTTAGACACCGGTATTCATAACCAGATTCAGAAGAGCGTACAGACCTCTGTCAAGTCCAAAAATGAAAAGTCCCGCAATGATGATAACGAGCACAACAACGCCGAAGTTCTTGGTGGTCTGAGCGGGTGTAGGCCAAGTGATTTTCTTAACTTCGCCGATACACGCTTTGAAAAACGAGGCGGTTCTGGAGAAGAAGCCCTGCTTCTTCGCTTTTGCTTCAGCCATAATATCCCTCCGTTACTCTTACTTAGTTTCCCTGTGAAGAGTGTGCTTCTTGCAGAATCTGCAATACTTGTTCATCTCTAAACGGTCGGGACTGTTTTTCTTGTTCTTCATGGTGTTGTAGTTGCGCTGTTTACATTCAGTGCAGGCCATAGTGATTTTTACTCTCATTTCGGCACCTCCCGGTATTTTCTCGGAATAAATTAGCCTCCCTCAAAGACTCAGAGCCTATCGGCTCCATGAAAAAGGGCACAAAAATAAAGCCCCCTTATACGAGGTAAGTAAGATTATAACACATCTTTGTCAACTCGTCAAGAGAAACTTTCGATTTTTTCGGGAAGAAAATTCAATATAATTAGGAATGAGGAATCAGGAATTGTAGGGCGTTGCGTAAGGATTATTGTAGGGGAGGGCTTCCACGCCCTCCCTAAACGTTGATAGCAGATGTCGCTTTCGGCTGCGAAGCATGTCAACCGTAGGGCAAGGCGCCCTACACTTTATTATCAACGTATCATAACATCGATAAAAGGGATATCATAGCAGCCTTGCGGGAGGGTCAAGACCCTCCCCTACATTTATGTATAAATTGTCCGAGCGAAGCGAGTAACCATCACTCTTCACTATTATAATGGGTGCGGGTATCCCGCCCACATCTATTCTCTATTCTCTATTCTCTCTTCACTAAGAAAAGCCCCAACCGGGGCTTTTCTCACTGTCCCTGCAGACGCTGGGCGATTGTTTTTCTTTGTTTCTTGGGTTTCTCGGGCTTGAAGGTCTTGCCTCTGAATTTTCTCGACGCGGTGAACGCTGTCTTGAGGTCGTCGGACATATACTCCATCATTTTATCATCATATTTTTCGTTTACAGAATTAAGAATAACGATCGTAATGATAGAGCGGGTGTCTATATCGCCGTTGGCGTACTGGGCGGAGAGGAGATTCATGAGCTTCTTGAACTCGGCGTCTCTGCCTCTCTCGAGATAATCCTGCACCTTCGGCACCACGGAAGCGCGGAAGAACGTAACGGAGCGGAAGGGATAGTAGCAGTCCTCTTCGTTTCTGATCTCATCCTTGAGCTCGGGGAAGAGCGCGACAAAGCGCTTCGCTAAAAAGAAGGGATCGGCGTTGCCCTCGTCGTCCTTCTTGACCTTGGTCTTCTTCGCGGTCTTGGCTTTCTTGATCGCCTTGGGCGCGGAGATCGCCTCGACGAAGTCGTTTCCGATGGAATTCGCTTCTTTCATGGTGTCGACCTCGGGATCGAACATCCATGTGGCGAGGGTCTTCCAGTCGTTGTCGGGGCCTTCGTCGGTCATGCCGCACTCACGCATGATCATGTGCTGCTTATCGATATAATATACGACGGAGTAGGCGAGGTTCTCGGATACAAAGAGAGCGACCATCTCGTTGTCGTCGTTGGAGGCAGCCTTCACACGGGTGAAGTCCTGCTCCTTTAATGCTTCTTCCACCTTCGCGCATATCGCGTCAAACGCTTGATTTAACATCGTATCAGTCCTTTGTTTCTGGTATCGTGCCTATCATAACAAATAATCGGCGTTTTGTCAAAGGTTTTCGTACTTGCAACATAAAACTCTTTGTGATATGATATAAATGTATATGCGTTTTATTTGTTATATAAATGGTCATTGCGAGGGCTTCAGCCCGTGGCAATCCCCTTCTTCCTGCTAACGGTAGTAATGACAAGGGGATTCTCACGGTCGCGATGCTCCCTCAGAATGACGATGAGGTGATGAAATGAACCAAGAAGCTATCGGAATTTTTGACTCCGGTCTGGGCGGACTTTCCGCTGTCAGAGAGATCATCAAGATCCTTCCCAACGAAAATATCATCTATTTCGGAGATACCGGCAGGGTGCCCTACGGCTCCAAAAGCCGCGAGACGATCTCGAAGTACGCCATGCAGGACGCGAGATTCCTCAAGAAGATGGGCGTGAAATTCATCGTCGCCGCGTGCGGCACCGTCAGCTCGGTCGCGCCCGACCTGACAGACGAGCTCGCTCTCCCCTACACCGGCGTGGTATATCCGACCTGCTTCTCCGCGATCAACGCGACCAAGAACGGCAGGATCGGCGTGATCGGCACCGCCGCTACCATCGCTTCTCACAGTTATAAGAAGAGGATCCAGGAGAAACATCCCGAGTTTGAGATCTTTGAGCAGGAGTGTCCTCTGTTCGTGCCGCTGGTCGAAAACGGCATGACCGATCCCGACGACGAGATCGTGCGGCTGATCGTCAAGCGATATCTCCAGAAGTTCAAGGACGCGGGCGTCGATACCGTCATCCTCGGCTGCACCCACTATCCGCTGTTAAAACGCGCGATCGGTCAGGAGGTCGGCGAGGACGTCATCCTCATCGACTCCGGCAAGGAGACCGCCCTCTATACCGCCAAGGTGCTCAAAGAGAAGGGTCTGCTCAATGACTCACAGGAGCCCGGCGACGCGCGGTTCTATGTCTCCGACACTCCCGCGGACTTTGAGAAATTTGCAGGAATATTCCTCAAAAGAAATATAAGCGAGTTGGTCACCCAGATCAACATCGAAGAATACTGATATGAAAGACAACTATATCATCTCCATCATCGGCACCCAGATGATCGACGGCGAATCCGACAAGGTCGAGGTGCTCACCACGGGAGAATACGAGGAGAAGGACGGCGAGAAGATCATCCGCTATGTGGAGTACTCCGCCGAGGATCCCTCCCGCAAAACCGATACCGAAGTCATCGTCAAAGACAGCGCACTGCTGACCATCACCCGCAAGGGAGAACTGAGCTCTCAGCTGGTGCTGGAAAAAGGCAGACGCCACCAGTGCCACTACCGCACGGTGGTCGGCGATATGATGATCGGGGTATTCACCTCCCTGATCAGCGACTCCCTCTCCCCTCTCGGCGGCGAACTCAACGCCTCTTATACCCTCGACTTCTTCGGCGACGCGGTCTCCGAAAACGAATTTTACATCAAACTGAAACCTAACGCAAAGGAAAACTGATATGTCAAAAACCAATACCAACGTCACAGAAAATCTGAAAATCAAAATCACAGAAGCGATACAAGCCGCGCAGTCGCTCGGCGAGCTGCCCGAGGGCGAGATCCCCGCGTTTGTGCTCGAAGAGCCCGCGGACCGTTCTCACGGCGATATCGCTACCAACGTCGCGATGGCGGGCGCAAGGGTATTTCGCACCGCTCCGCGCAAGGCGGCAGAGGTCATCACCTCTCACTTGGATTTGGATAATTCTTTTATAGAAAAATATGAGATAGCGGGACCGGGCTTCATCAACTTCTTCCTGTCTGACGGCTACTTTGCCGCCGTGCTCAGAGAAATCGAGGATGAGGGCGAGCGCTACGGAGAATCCGACTTCGGCAAAGGCGAGAAGGTCATGGTCGAGTTCGTCTCCGCGAACCCCACCGGTCCGATGCATATGGGCAACGCCAGAGGCGGCGCCCTGGGCGACTGTCTTGCGTCGGTCATGGACAAGGCAGGCTACGACGTTTACCGCGAGTTCTACGTCAACGACGCGGGCAATCAGATTGAGAAGTTCGCCTGCTCCTTAGAGGCAAGATATCTGCAGATCTATGACGAGAGCGTCCCCTTCCCCGAGGACGGCTATCAGGGCGCGGACATCACCGAGAGAGCGAAGGAATTTGCCGATATCCACGGTGACAAATATGTCTCTGAGGATGAAAAAGAGCGCAAGGACGCGCTGGTAGATTTCGCTCTGCCCAAGAATATCGCGAAGATGCAGGCTGATATGGAGAAGTACCGCATCCACTATGACCGCTGGTTTATGGAGAGCACGCTCCACGAGTCCGGCGAGGTCAAGGGCGTCGTCGATCTGCTCACTCAAAAGGGTCTGACCTATAAGAAGGACGGCGCGGTGTGGTATAAGAACAAAGAGATCTGCACCGATCTCCTGCTCAAAGAAGGCAAGTCTCAGGACTACATCGACAAGTTGGAGCTCAAGGACGATGTGCTGATCAGGGGTAACGGCAATCCCACCTACTTTGCCGCCGATATCGCATATCACAAGAATAAATTCGACCGCGGTTTTGAGAAGCTGATCAACGTATGGGGCGCGGATCATCACGGTCATGTGATGCGTCTGAAGAACGCGATCACCGCGATCGGATACCCGGGCGACAAGCTCGATATCCTCCTGATGCAGCTGGTCAAGCTCGTCAGAGGCGGTGAGCTCGTGAAGATGAGTAAACGTACCGGCAAGGCGATCCAGCTCTCCGATCTGCTCGACGAGGTGCCTGTCGACTCCGCACGCTTCCTCTTCAACACCAGAGAGGCGTCTACCCAGATGGACTTTGACCTCGATCTCGCGATCCAGCAGGATAACCAGAATCCCGTCTACTATGTCCAGTACGCGCACGCGCGCATCTGCTCGATCCTTAGAAATATCGAAGCGGAAGGCATCACGGTAAGAGAGTGCACCGATGAGGAGCTCGAGCTCTTGACCGCCCCCGAGGAAAGAGAGCTGATCCACCTGCTCTCGTCCTTTGACAGCGAGATCATTTCCGCCGCGAAGGACTACGATCCCACCAAGGTCACCCGCTATGTCACCGCGGTCGCGACAGGATTCCACAAGTTCTATAACGCGTGCAGGGTCAAGAACGACAGCGACAGCCTGATGCAGGCAAGACTCGCCCTCTGCAAAGCGGCGAAGACGGTCATCAAAAACACCCTGACGATGTTCAACATCGATTGCCCGGACCGTATGTAATTCATAATTCATAATGACAATAAAACGAAAACAGGAGGCTCATAATAAGCCTCCTGTGTTTTTTATCAGCAAATATTCCATTCGGGTGCGGGCAGCGCCCGCCCTTCACTTTTCATATTTCATTTTTCATATTTCATAAGAAAAAAGCGTTATGAATTATCCTCATCATCCTTCTTCTTATTCTTGTGGTTGGAGCGGATGATGACCGCTACGCCGATCAGCGTGATGACGACACAGCCGATCGCGATGTAGCTGGAGACCATGCCGAAGGTCTTTTCGGACAGCACCAGAGAGATCCCCATCAGCAGGATGGAAACCGCCAGCAGTGATATCAAAATGATCAGGTATTTAAAATTTTTGCTTTCCATATCGTTCCCCTGTTTCCTGATCACAGCAGACCGCTGTGATCAAACGCGTCGGATATTCTGCCGAAGTCCTCTACCGTGAGGCGTTCGGCTCTCGCAGTGGGCGCTGCCCCTGCTTCATTCAGTATATCACTCACAGCGCTCTTGTCAAGTGCCAGCGATGAAGAAATCGAGTTGAGGACGGTCTTTCTGCGCTGGGCAAAGGCGGCTTTGATAACCTTGAAGAACAGCTTCTCGTCCTTCGGCCGGTAGACAGGCTCTCTGAGATTTAATCGGATCACCGCGGAGTCCACGTTCGGCGACGGCATGAACGAGCCGCGCGACACATGAAAGAGAAGCTCCGGCTCTGCGTAGTAGCGCACCGCTACGGTGATCGCGGAGCTTTCGCGCGTGCCGTCCTCGGCGGTCAGCCGGATCGCCGCTTCCTTCTGCACCATTACGGTGATCGCTGTCACAGGGAGCTTGTCCTCGAGCAGCTTCATGATCACCGGTGAGGTGATATAGTACGGCAGGTTCGCGCATACCACGACCTCGAGTCCGTCAAATTCTTCCGCGATCAACTTATTCAAATCAAGCTCCAGCACGTCGGCGCTGATCAGCTTGAAGTTGTCATATTCAGAAAGCGTTTCTTCCAGTACGGGGATCAGACGCTTGTCCAGCTCTACGGCGACGACCTTATCAGAAAGCTTCAAGAGCTCATTGGTCAGCACGCCGATCCCGGGGCCGATCTCCAACACGCCGACGCCCTTTCCCGCTCCCGACAGCTCCGCCATCCGCGGACAGACGGAGGGATTGATCAGAAAGTTCTGTCCCAGCGCCTTGGAAAAGGAAAAGCCGTGACGCGTCAGGACGTCTTTGATCACGCCGATATTGCTCAGGTTCTCCATGAGAGCGTACGCAGTCCTTTCGGGTATTTGTTCTTTAAGAAACCGTTAGAGGCTTTGCCGAGTCCTACGGTAACGCCTTCAACGGCAACGGCTGACCAGCCCTTGATCCACGTGTCGATCTCGATCACCTCGCCGCGGATATATCTGGTGATCAGCTCGTCTTCGAGCTCTAACTTCAACCTGCGGTTGAAGTCGTCGGGCTTGGTACAGGTCGCGAGGTTGTGATGCGGCTCGATCCGGTTCGTCTTGAAGTCGCCGAGCTTGACGCCGGTTCTCAGGATATTCAAGCCTTCAAAATCAGGCAGCAGAGAGAGATCGGGATAAGAAAGGATCCTGTCGTTGATTACGGTGAAGTTACCATACTGCTCGGGTTCTCTGATGATATCCTCCATGAAGTCTGAGATCATCTTCTGCTGATCCTTCGTCGGCGCCTGATAGGAGAAGACGCCGCCCTTGTCCTCGCTGTCGGAATTCTTCCTGAGCTTTGCGACAAAGTGACCCTCGCCGCCGTGGAAGGGATAGATGCGGCGGCAGTACTCCATCGACGCAACGCCGAAGGTACAGCCGGTATCGATCAGCTCGAAGTCGGGATTCTCGTCGAGGAAGCTACTTATCACATCTTCGTTCTCTTCTTTTGAGAAGGTGCAGGTGGAGTAGACCATCACGCCGCCCTTCTTCAGCGCCTTCTTCGCGGAGTTCAGGATCGCCTTCTGGCGCACGGCGCAGGAGGCGGAGTGCTCGGGCGACCACTCGTAGATCGCGTCCCAGTCCTTTCTGAACATACCTTCACCGGAGCAGGGAGCGTCGACCAGCACCTTGTCAAAGAATCCCTCCAGACGCGTACAGAGGCTCTCGGGAGACATATTGGAGACAACACTATTGCGGATACCCATTCTCTCGATGTTGGAAAGGAGGATATGCGCTCTGGGACGGATGATCTCATTCGCCCACAGCAGACCTGTCCCGTCAAGGCGCGCGCCGATCTGGGTGCTCTTGGAGCCGGGAGCGGCGCACAGATCAAGCACCTTGTCGCCCTTCTCCACGCCCAAAGCGGTCACCGCGGACATCGCGGACGGCTCCTGCACATAGAAGGCTCCCGCGTGATGCAGCGGATGCTTGCCCAGATGCTCACGCGTGACATAGTAGCCCTCTTCGGCAAAGGGCGTCTGCTCGCCGACGAAGTCGAGCATCGGCACCAGAATATCCGGTTGGATCTTCAAGGTGTTGACGCGGATGCCCTTGTAGGGAGGCTTGTCCGACTCTTCGAGATACAGGGGGTAGTCATCCCCCAGCAGATCTTTCATTTTATCAAAAAATGTCTGCATAGGTATATTCTCCCTTCTTAAGAGGATAATAGTTGTAGGTAAGACAAAGGAGGTGTTTGCATGTCCAAGAATAAAAAGCAAAATACAAATCAGAATACACAGCATTCCAATCAGAACGCTCAGCAAAATCAGAACAAGGATTCTCAGAACAACAGTTCTCAGAACAAGAGCGAGAACAAGTGTGAGAACAAGTGTGACTGAGCGTTCCCCCTGAGGGGGGTACATATCGTAGGGCACGATGCCCACATCGTGCCGAAACGTTGATATCATTGCGACGTTTATAAAAAGGTTACTCCCGTTGGTCGAACAATTGATATATACGGAACGATGTGGACATCGTTCCCTACGGCTCTATCCAGCCGGCATAAATAACAG
>CAZPOG010000072.1:0-10098 GCA_964588105.1 uncultured Ruminococcus sp.
CCCCTGACCTACTGCTTAGAAGGCAGTTGCTCTATCCAGCTGAGCTATTGGCGCACAGGTGCTATCATTTCGATAGCCTTAATATTATAATCAATAAAATGTGTTTTGTCAATAGAAAAAATGAATAAACGATAAGCTCAATTATGTACCCTTTTTCTCTAAAATCGCAAGTGCGGCGTAGTGTAAAACCTCAAACTGCTCGGGAAAACACCTCTCAAGCATCTGATAATGCTCCTTGTCCCAACGATCAAACTCTTCCTTTGACAACGAGGCGCCGATCCCGCGGCAGGTCTTCATTCTGCCGTGCCACGAATCACGGGTAAAGGGAACTTTCAGCCGAAATTCTTCTCTCTCGACAACGTTGAAATATTGAAGCGTATCCTCATCGACTTCGATCGGGTGCTCCGTCTCCCCTGCTCCGCTCCAGTGAGGACTGTATTTCAGAGCGATCTCTTCGCTTCTTTTCGCGACCTCATCTTCATACGGCAGCCATGCCATATAGAGGATCAAGAGCTTTCCCGAAGGCTTTAGCAGTCTGTGTAATACAGGCGCTATTGTCTTGGTATCAAAATAGAAAAAGCACTGGCAGGCGGTGATGACGTCAAAACTGCTTTGCGGAAAGTCCAGATCTTCCGCGGAGGATACCAGATATTGAATATTCATATCCTTTGAAAGCGCTTTTGCGGTCTCGATCTGTTCTTTCGAGATATCTGTCGCGGTCCAGTTTGCGCCGAAGCGAGCCATATTGCGTGGCAACACGCCGGTACCGGTACCGAGATCGAGGACATTCTGACCTTTGATGCACAAACCTCTGTCAACGATCTTTTGATAGAATTCTTCGGGATAGATATCTCTGAAACGAGCGTAATCATCGGATACTCTGCCGAAGTCAAACGCTTTTCCCTGATCTATTTCTTCTTTGATAATCTCCATAATTACAAATTGTTATATACTTCTTCTGCATAACGGACAGAATCCATCGCGTCTTTGGAGTAACGATCCGCTCCGATGGCGTCAGCGTATTCCTGCGTCAGCACTGCTCCGCCGACGTCAACCTTTGCGAACGGAGCTTTCTCACGCAGCAGTTTGATCGTCTCTTCCATAGCGGGGACGGTCGTGGTCATCAGCGCGGATAAACCTACCAAAGGCGCACGAGTCTCGAGCACCTTATCGACAATTGCTTCGGGAGGAACATCCTTGCCGAGATCATATACTTCATAACCGTAGTTCTCAAGCAGGAGCTTGACGATGTTCTTTCCGATGTCATGGATGTCGCCCTTGACGGTTGCGATGACGAACGGACACTTTTTATCTGTGTTCTCTTCCTTGTCGGAGAGGACTTTTTTGATTTCTTCGAAGGCAGATTTTGCCGCTTCGGCGCTCATCAGCAGCTGAGGTAAATACACCTTGCCCTGTTCATATGAAACGCCGACAATATCAAGCGCGGGGATGATATCTTCTTTGACAATATCCAACGGCTCTTTATTGCCCATAAGCTGAATTGTCAGTTTAGATGACTGTTCCTTCAAGCCTTTGACGATCGCGTCTTTCAGTGTATTATCACTGCTTTGAGCGGATTGATCATCTTTTGATTTGATTTTGACCTCTTCACCTTCAAGGCTTTCGGCAAATGAAATATAGCCGGTACAGTTATCATCATATCCGTGGAGGACTCTGTAGCTGTGATACGCCTTCATCATTTCCGTGGAAAAGGGGTTCATGATCGCGGCGGAAAGGCCTCTCTCCAGCGCCGATGTAAAGAATGACGCGGTAACAATATCACGCTTTGGCAAGCCGAAAGAGATATTGGAAACGCCGAGAGATGTATGAACACCCAGCTCGTTTCGGATCACGCTCAGAGAATCGATCGTCGCGCGCGCGGCGTTAGAATCCGCGCTGACAGCCATCGCGAGCGTATCAAAGATCAGATCCTTTTTATCGATCCCGTATTCTTCTGCAGTACGAATGATCTTTTTAGCGATCTCGACTCTGCCTTCTGCGGAATCGGGGATACCGTTCTCGTCCAGAGTCAGCGCAACGGCAACGCCGCCGTACTTCTTCATCAGAGGGAAGATTGCTTTCATCGACTCTTCTTTTCCGTTAACGGAGTTAATCAGCGCCTTTCCGTTATAGCGTCTGAGCGCTCTTTCCATCGCAACAGGATCGGATGTGTCGATCTGCAGCGGTAAATCAACGACTGTTTGCAGTTCACAGACTGTTTTCTCCAACATCTCCGGCTCGTCGATCTCAGGTAACCCAACGTTAACGTCCAGAATATGCGCGCCGCAAGACTGTTGACGGATACCTTCATTCAACAGATAGGCGATATCATTTTCTTTCAGCGCGGCTTTCAGGCGTTTCTTACCCGTAGGATTGATCCTTTCGCCAATCAGTACAGGATCTCCCGTAAAGAATACGCCATGAGAATAAGAGGAAACAACGGTGAAATTCTTCTTTTCGGAAAAAGGTGTAACCGAGTCGATTCGATCATTCAGCGCTTTGATATATTCGGGCGTTGTACCGCAGCATCCGCCGGCGACTCTTACGCCTTCCTTTACCAATGATGAAGTGATATCGGCAAATTGATCTGGCATGATATTATAGACTGTTTTCCCGTCAATACTTTGCGGTAAACCTGCGTTCGGCTTTAACAGCACCGGTACAGACGCGTATTTCAGATAATCTCTGACAATAGGCGTGAGCTTATCGGGACCGAAGGAGCAGTTAACGCCGATTGCGTCTGCTCCCATTCCCTCCAGCAGCGCGACCATCGCCGCAGGAGACGCGCCGGTCATCAGCTTGCCGTTCTCGGAATATGCATTGGAGACGAATATAGGCAGATTACAGTTCTCCTTTGCTGCTAAGAGCGCCGCTTTAGTCTCGTAGCTGTCATTCATCGTCTCGATCATGATGAGATCAACGCCGCACTGTACACCGATTCGAACTGTCTGAGCAAAACACGCTACCGCATCTTCAAAATCAAGATCACCCATCGGCTTTAAGAGCCTGCCGGTAGGGCCGATATCGAGCGCAACATATTTCTCATGAACAGTGTTGCTCTGTTCGCGAGCAGTCTTAGCGTTAGCAACAGCGGCATAAACGATCTCTCTGAGTTCATCATTATCAAAATGCAGAGGATTCGCACCGAATGTATTGGTGTTGACAACGTTCGAACCTGCGTCAAAATACGCCTTGTGAATCGCAGTCACCACATCGGGATGAGAGATATTCCAACGCTCGGGTCTCTCCCCAGCTTTGAGTCCCTGCTCCTGTAAAAGCGTACCCATACCGCCGTCAAGTAAAACGATATTCTCTTTTAAATAGCTTCTGATATCCATAATATCCTCTTAGTTTTTCTTGATTCCCGCGATGGCAGTCACCGACTTTGACGGGGACATCAACAAATCTTCGTTGAGTGTGATTCCGATCTTTCGCTCACAATCGAGTATCGCAAATATATCCTTCTGCATCGTCAGTGAGATATCGCCGTAGCCGGGGCTGACACGCGTTCTCAGAGACTTTCCGTCGACATTCAGCTGTGTGTTCATTTGCTCACAAAACGCTTCACAGAGGCTCTCAACACGCTCTGCACCGAGCGCTTGGAGCATCATCGCTTTAGATGGTGACAGACGGCTGTATCTGAGGATCAGACGATCATATTCCGTGCCGACTGTCGCGGCGAACACAATCGCCTCATCGCATCCGGATAACGCCTTTGAGAGATGATCGGATGAGGTGCAGATCGTATCAAGGATCAATCCGTCATCCGTTCTTTTGATCGGAAGAACAGCATAACATACACGATAGACCAACACATTCTTGGATTCCTCAATACATTCATCCAACAATGCGCTGATCTCGGGCGTTTCTTCCATAACACGCGCGTAACGCAAGATCTCTTTTCTGTTGATTTTCGGTCCTTCAAATATCAGCTTCTTCATCATTTGCCGACAATACTGGAAAGATTTTTGAGAATCGCGGATGCGACCTCGGGCTTGTTCATCGAGTAGACGTGAACGTTTTTGATCCCGTTCGCATACAGGTCGATGATCTGGTCGGTGGCATAGGCAATACCCGCGTCGCGCATCGCGTCGTCGTCATGGCCAAAGCGGTCAACGATCGCCTTGAATCGGATCGGCATAAATGAGCCGGAGAGCTTGATTGCGCGCTCAACCTGATTTGCTTTTGTGATCGGCATAATGCCAGGAATCACGGGAACGGTAATACCCGCCTCGCGGATCTTGTATAAGAAATTATACAGCAGGTTATTATCAAAGAACATCTGGGTAGTGATGAAAGAACATCCTGCGTCTACCTTTTCTTTCAGATACTTGATATCTTCGATCTGGTTTTTACTCTCGGGATGGATCTCGGGATAGCACGCGCAGCCGATACAAAAATCCTCGTCATACTCTTTGAGCTCTCTCACCAAATCGATCGCATGGCTGTAATCCCACTTCGATCTGTCGCTGTTTTCAAGCTCGGGTGTAAGGTCGCCGCGCAGCGCCATTATGTTTTTGATACCCGCTTGTTTAATCTGCGAAATCTTTTCTTCAACAGTCTCTTTGGTGGAAGAAACGCAGGTCAAATGCGCCAAAGTGGGAACGTTATACTTCTCCTTGATATCCTTGGCGATATCCAGCGTATACTGACTGGTACCGCCGCCCGCACCGTAGGTCACGCTCATAAAAGACGGCTGTAAAGCGGCGATCTGTTCTACCGCAGTCTTGACCGTCTCGAATGAAGATTCCATTTTCGGCGGGAACACTTCAAAAGAAAGATTGTATTTTCCGTTGTTGATGATGTCGATGAGTTTCATACTAATCCTCCTCTAAATCTTCTATCAGAACCGTTATTCTGCCGCCGCAGACCATGCCGCCGCCAGCGGCAGATTCATTATCCATATCGATCGTCAATATCTCGGATTCACCGGAGCCGATCAATCGCATTGCGGCACGCTTCGCCTGCGCCTCACCACATCCTCCGCCGATGGTTCCATAAATTCTGCCGTCAGCGTCAACCGCCATGATCGCGCCGGACTTAGCCGGCGTAGAACCTGTGGAGGAAAGTATCATCGCCATTGCGCGGGGACAGTCACCGGCAGCAAAAAAGGATAAAACGCTGAGATTTGCTTCTGTCTGGGTCAGTGAGTTATTATCATAACACTTTTTCAGAGCGCTGCGGCAGGCGATCAGCTCGGCGCAAATAGAAACCGCGATCTCCGGTACCGTCACCGAACCGATCGACAATCCGATCGGCGCATAGATCCTGCCGAGCTTCTCTTCAGAATATCCTTCTTCTATTAATGATTCAAATACAGCATTTACCTTCTTTTTAGAGCCAATCATGCCAAGATAAGCAGGCATCGTGCCGCTGATGATTTTAGCGACACACTCTTTATCGAATTTATGACCGCGGGTGACGATACAAATATAATCGCGATCGGTGATAGCAAGCCGCTCGATCGCTGTTTCAAAGCTGTCGCAGATCACTTCATCTGCATCCGGAAAACGCGTTGTATTCGCAAATTCATACCGATCGTCAACGACCGTAACGGAGAAATCCAATGTCGCGGCGATCCTGATCAGTGCTTCACTGACATGACCGCCGCCAAGCAGGATCAGTCTGTCTTTGGGGATAAAGCGGCGATGATAGGTTACACCGTCAACCGTTCTGGAAAACACCGTTTCTTCGCTTTTGTTGACGCTGTCAAGAATATTCTTAAATTCCGTATTCATCATATCACCCGCACTTTAGACTATCATAGCATGAAAAGGGGAATTTTTCAACAAAAATATAGCGGAAAAGCAAATCGCCTTTCCGCTGAAAATACCCTAAGTTATGCTTTTACGGTGTATTCAGTAACATTAAGGACAGTCTCACCGTCGATCTGGAGCGCTACGGGACGATCGAACTCGACCTTGACCTCTTTACCCTTGCGAACCTCGATCATCTTGGTATACTGAACATGCTTACCCTCGAAGATCTTCGGGAACACGATAAGCGCCTTGATCTTACCGACGCCAAAGTAAGTCATGTTAGAAACATAGCCTTCTCCCCTCTTTTGATCGGGTGTGGGGATCATGCCGCCGCCGTAAAATCTGCCGTACATCGTCGGAGAGAGCCATACCTTCTTGTACTCTTTGGTCACGCCGTCGACAGTGACTTTGGCGTTGGTGGGCTTATAGTGGAACAAAAGTCCTTTGATCGCAATACCGGTGTAGTTGATCGGCTTGTCAGACTTCTCTCTGAGCTGATCGCCGACTTCACAGCAGTAGCCGTCGATTCCGTAGCCGATACCGTTGATGAACTTGCTGGTCTTGCCGTTTACGGTAACGGTGGGAAGGTTCTTCACTACGTCATTGATCTTGTGAATCTTACCCTTCTCAGCGTCAATGGAGGAAAGAAAATCATTACCGGTGCCGGTACCGAAAAAATAAAGGTCTTTTGTCAGTTTATCACAGTCAACATCGTTGATAAAATGGTTCAAAGTTCCGTCGCCGCCGGAGAGAATGATCGCGTCATTTTTATCATTCGTAATAAAGCTTTCCAGATCATCGATCTTAGTCACATCCTTGTAGTGGAACTCGTTACCCTTCAGAATTTCCGAAATGGTGAAGGTTTCTTTCTCAGCAGTGTTGTTGTTCCCTTTTGGATTATAAAGAACGGTGTATTTTGTCATTTTAATATCTCCTCATTTGTGTATTATTCTACCGATGTTTATTTTAAAACATATGTAGAAATTTGTCAAATGATTTATAATAAAAAATCCTGTCGCTTTTCGACAGGATTTTCAATCTGGGTTAAGACCAAAGAAATAATACAATTTCGATATCCGGTCTATGCACTTTCACTTTTTGGGTAGTCCGGTCTATGAATCACAAAGGATTGTTGCCAGTTATATGCGAATATGGTATGATAAAGTTAAAACAAATACCGTAATGCCGAAGAGAAAAGCATGAGAATCGACATTTTCGCAGATGCCAGAAGTTATCACGGTTATCATTATTACTAAAAAACTTCGACCGAGTGAACCTTTTCTGCGTCTCGCGACTCTAATATACAGAATCGCGACTCGAATAACAATGAAAGGATCATTACAATGAAGGATAAACTGAAAAACGCATATAAGCCCACACCAGAACGCTTTCGTTACGCGGTAACGTCAGCGATACACGAGGCAGAACAATCTGAGCAGAGCGCCACTGTCAAGAAGCATCTGAGCCATCCCGCGCGAATCGTTCTCGCTGCCGTTTTTATACTTGCCATCATCCCGACAGCCGTATTCGGCGCGACAAAGCTGATTGGATTGTTAGCAAAGCCGGTCGATAAGTATGGCGTTGAGCTGAGTATGGAAACGACCGACAAGGATTATCCGGTCCATGTCAAAATGAATGTGGATGTCCCCGATGGCATCATTGTCGAGCCAAACACCGACGGGTTGAAATACTCAGAAGTGAACAGCGGCGGATCTTTCTCCCTCTGTCCCATGCGCCCCAAGGACGGTGCGGACACAGAGGTAGTCAAAAACGTTGACAGCTATGAGAAAATTACGCTCTGCGGTCACGCGGCATATCGGATAAAGCAGATCAGAAGCGGCAGCTACGACCGTATTTATGTCAGCTATGATGATATGAATGTCCTACTGTTGATATACTATACCGGAGTCAGCGAGGAACAGCTTGCATCCTTTGTCAAAGGAATCAGCTTCAGCGAGGGCACGGCAAACGACCACACCGAGCTGTGGGAGCTCTTTGATGAGCGTACTGAGGACAAGGTCGCTTATGAATTCGGATATACCAACATTGAATTCCCTCGCGAAACTGTCATGACCTTCTCTGCATACTCAGAGCAGAACAACGATGAGAGCCTGCGCTACACTGCGCAGATATCCGATGTACAAATTACAGATAGTCTCGACAGCCTTGACGTCAATCTGTTCAATAGTATGTATTTCGATGATGGTGTTACAGACAGCACAGGAAAACTTCTCCCTCGCACCGTTACAGTCACTAAGGCGGGAGACGGCATTAATACCATCGACGAAGTGATCAGCCGTGAGGATAAGGAGCAGAAGCTCATACTGATAGACATAACATATACTAACCTCAGTGACGAAGATACCGTCGTGTACGTTCCTTATAACCTTGAGACCTTTGATAAAAAGGACAACAGCTCATATGACTACGCTTGGAATATCAACCCGGAAGACAAGATAACATCAAGCGAATTATGCGACAGTGAAATGTTCTACGTCAGCGACCCTGTGGATACCGTCAAAAGTCTGTATTGCACAACGCTCAAAGCCAGTGAAACCAAAACTGTCACCATAGGATACCGCTGTGTAACGGATGCTCTCGACAAAGCCTATCTGACGATATACGATGCGACCAGCGCAAGTATAGTTGATCCGGCTCCCGAAGGCTATGACAGCCGTGACAATATCCCTAACTACATTATCAAGGTACTGTGATGGATAACAATCGCTTTGAGGAACTGGTCATCGAATGTACTGACACCCTCTACCGTGTATCAATGTCGATGCTACGGAACGAGCAGGACGCTCAGGACGCGGTGCACGACGCGATACTTAACGCCTATGTCAATCGGCACAGGCTGAAACATGAGGAATACTTTGCGACATGGCTGACCCGCATACTCATCAATGAATGTAAAAAGCAATTAAGACAGCGTAAGCACTACGCGGATGTCGGGGACAAGCTCCCCGACGCCTCCGCGCGCGACGATCCGTATCTAAGCGTAGAAATATGCGACGCAATAGACAGCCTGCCGGAGAAAATACGCTTGACGGTAGTTCTGTTCTATGTCGAGGATTATTCAATAAAGGAAATAAAAAATATATTGCACATACCCGAGGGTACCATCAAAAGCAGACTGAATACCGGCAGAAAGATGCTCAAGGATAGACTGGGGCATCAATAGACATATATTTATTTGACTCCTATAGGTAAAATTGATTATCGCGCCTTGGAGAAAAAGGCTGAATCTCCCTGATTATTCAATTGCGGATAATCAGGGAGGGGTTATCGGTTGAGTTAGCAACGTTACTTTGTTCTTCGCAATAGCGTCATGAAATATGGCTTATATAAGCAAAAAACAACACCGCTGACATTAGCGTGAGGTTCTTAACGGAAAAATGAAAATCGAATAGGATAACGAGAAAATCGCTGTTTTCCGCTTCATAAAAGTTGCGGAAAACAGCGATTGCTATTTATATTCTTTGTTATTCCCCTGGTCTTTTTTAGCTGATTTTGCTTATTGGAATAAATACCGTGACTACCGTACCGCCGCCGTCACGCGGAGAGATCGTTAATGTGCCATTACACATCATTTCGAGTCTTTGACGGATATTGTTCAGCGCGATATGTGGCTCGTTGTCGTCGGCGGGGTTGAAGTCCGGTCCGTCGTTCTCGACGACGATCTCGCTGCCGCTGTTCGTCTTTCGGGTTTTGACATAGATATGGAGCGGATCTCCCTCCAGCTTCATGCCGTGCTTGACCGCGTTTTCCACAAGGGGCTGCAGCGTCAGCGGCGGCACACGAAAGAGCGTGTGCGGCGTATCAAATTCCGTGAACAGGTTGTCCTCATGCTGCGCTTTCTCCACCGCGAGATACGCCTGCGTATGCTTCAATTCATCGGCAAATGCTCATGTACGGTAAGGAAGCAAGCAACCGAAAACAAGAGATAGACCGCCAGCACTACACTATTCCGAACCAAAGACCAAAAGATAAGCATTGTGGGAAAATCTAAACTTTTGGATTTTCCTACAATGCCGACTACGGCGGAATCCCTCCCACTCCTTATATCTTTCTTTCCGTATACATTGAATTTGTATTTAGTAAATGCTATAATGTCCCTATTCAAATTATAAATGTGTTGAATTAGTTACATGTACATATTTTTTGTGCCGCATAAATACCCTGTTGAGGTTGTCGTTCTTTGTCCAGATGTGGAAACAATAAAAGGAAGGGAACGATACAGGGAGAAAACAGGCTATTCCGGCTTTACGGTTGAAACCTTATACGATACATTTATGCAGACAACACCACGGATCGGCTTTTGGCTGGACAATTCCAA
>CAZPOG010000073.1:0-10058 GCA_964588105.1 uncultured Ruminococcus sp.
TGATCGCTACCCGTATGACTACTGAGGAGATGCTCCCGATCCTGGACAAGATGGATCAGATCGGTTACTACTCCTTAGAGTGCTGGGGCGGCGCGACATTTGACAGCTGTCTGCGATTCTTGAACGAGGATCCGTGGGAGCGTCTGCGCACCATCCGCGATCACTGCAAGAATACCAAATTACAAATGCTGTTCCGCGGTCAGAATATGCTCGGCTATCGTCATTATGCCGACGATGTGCTGGAGTACTTCGTACAGAGGACCGTTGCGAACGGTATCGATATCATCCGTATTTTTGACGCGCTCAACGATATCAAGAATCTTCAGACCGCGATCAAAGCGGCGAAGAAGGAAGGCGCTCACGCGCAGGTAGCCATCAGCTACACCACAGGTCCCGTTTTTACCGACGAGTATTATGTTGAGTACGCCAAGCGTATCGCTGACGCCGGCGCGGATTCTATCTGTATCAAAGATATGGCGGCACTGCTGACTCCGTATCGTACCGAGAAGCTGGTCAGCGCGATCAAGGCGGAGGTCGACCTCCCCTTACAGCTGCATACTCATTACACTTCGGGTCTTGCTTCGATGTGTCTGTTAAAGGGCGTAGAAGCGGGCGTTGATATGATCGACACCGCGATCTCTCCCTTGGCGCTTGGCACCTCTCACGCGCCGACCGAGTCGATGGTAGCGGCGCTGATCGGCACCGAATATGAGACCGGTATCGACCTCGAAGCGCTCAACGAGATCCGCGACTACTTTATGACCCTCAGAGCAAAGTATATCAAGTCGGGACTGCTCGATCCCAAGATGCTCGCGACCGACGCCAAGGCGTTGATCTATCAGGTGCCGGGCGGTATGCTCTCGAACCTCCTCTCTCAGCTCAAACAGGCGGGCAAGGAGGACAAGCTCATCGAAGTGCTCGAGGAAGTTCCCCGTGTTCGTAAGGACTCCGGCTATCCGCCTCTGGTCACCCCGACCTCCCAGATCGTCGGTACGCAGGCGGTGTTCAACGTGATCACCGGCGAGCGTTACAAGATGTGCACCAACGAGTTCAAGGATCTGGTAGCCGGCAAGTACGGCACCACCCCGATGCCGATCGATCCCGATTTCAGAAAGTCGATCATCGGCGATATGACTCCCGTCGACTGCCGTCCCGCGGATCTGATCGAGCCCGAGCTCGAGAAGCTCCGTTCTGAGATCCCGCAGTATATCGAGCAGGAAGAGGACGTCCTCTCTTATGCGCAGTTCCCGAAGGTAGCGGTTGACTTCTTCGAAAAGCGCAGAGACAAGAGAGTGGGTATCAATTCCGCTCTTGTTGACAAAGAAAACAAAGTTCATCCGGTATAAAAAAAGCCCCGAAAGGGGCTTTTTTTAGTGATAGATGAAAGGTAAAGGTTGTGGGAAAATCCTTTGGGATTATTCGATTGATATTTGTTGTCATTCAGAGGGAGCAAAGCGACCGAAGAATCCCCTTGTCATTACTGCCGGCTGCAATAGGAAGGGGATTCCCACGTCGTGACCGCGAGGGGGCACTCCTCGGAATGACATACTATACTCTTCTCTCTTAACTCTTGATGACTCCCTGCGAGAACTCGTTGATGTGTTCGTTTCTCGCAAGATTCATCGCTTGGGTTGCCTTGCGATCAATATCAAATATTTCTTTTGAAGAATTATCAAGTTTGTCATAATCTGCTTTGACTCTGACAACAAGGGGGAGAGCCGCATACTGAATCAAGCTCTCCATGCGTTCCTTGACGCCGAGAATACGGACGTAGGGGACAGGGGTATTCTGGATATCGGAGGTGATCCCCAAAAGCGCGTAGAGCAGAATTCTCCTCAGGCGCGCGTGGGTGTAACGCTTGGTCTTGACCGCTGTTAATATTTCTTCTATAGAATTATATTCCTGTGCCGCTTCATAGATCCGGTTCTCCAGCCCTTCGCTGACATCGGCAAGCTTCGCGATCTCTTCGGGAGTGGAGGTCTTGAGGATATAGAGGATCGCGTTCTCAAGCGTGGAGAGGGCTGCGGGCTTTTCAATCTTCATCGGCGTAAATGCCGTGATGTCTCCGTTATTGGCGATCAGATCGCGAATACAGGATCCGCTGGCGATATTGCCGACAGGATTGGGGCTGTCGTGGGGAACGTCCTTTCTCTGGATCGCGACGGGAAAGATTCCTTCCTCGCGGCAGGCTTTGATGTACTCGAGCGCGAGGATATTGTTAGGCTGTTTCATCGCGTCGGTGAGCGCTTCTTCGCCGCGTTCCGCGACCGCTTCTGTGAGCGCTCTCGGATAGTAACTGCCGTCTTTCATTTTTTGACGAATTAATTCTTTTACAGAATAATTCCCCAATACATCCGTGATATCGTTGAGCGTATCGATTTTGTCCTCCGCGCCGAAGCAGAGAATATCGCAGTGAAGTGCTTTGGCAAGTCTGACGCCGTTTTGCGCGAATACCGCGGCGCTCGAGAGAGCATAGGGAGTAGGAAGCTCCGCTATAATATCCGCGCCGCCTAATAGCGCTGCCGCTGCTCTCTCGTATTTATTCACGACAGCAAGCTCGCCGCGCTGGACGAAACTGCCGCTCATAATACACACGATCTCCTCGGCGTATTCTTTTTTAATTTTCTCTAAAAGAAATTTGTGTCCGTTATGAAAGGGATTGAACTCACAAATCACCGCGGCTCTTCTCATATCTCACACCAACTTTGAAAAACCTCTTGAAATGAGGCGGATTTTGTACTATTATTATAAGTAATATAGGTAAACATTTCAACCACAGGAGGAAAAATTTATGAAAATATTAGTTATCAACGCGGGCAGCTCCAGCCTGAAGTATCAGCTGATCGATATGGAAACCGAAGAGATGATCGCCAAGGGCAACTGCGAGCGTATCGGACAGGCGGGTTCTTTCATCGGTCACAAGACCGCCGACGGCAGAGCCTACACCAAAGAGATCGATATGCCCGATCACGCAAAGGCGTTCTTAGCGGTTCGTGACGCGCTTCTTTCTGAAGAATACGGCGTGATCAAGAACCTCGACGAGGTTGCCGCAATCGGTCACCGTATCGTACAGGGCGGCGCGCTTTTCTCCGATCCCGAGCTGGTCACCGAAGAGGTCATCGCGGGTATCGAGAGTCTGATCCCGCTGGCTCCTCTGCATAACAAGGGTCATGTACAGGCGATCCGCGGATGCAAGCAGGTATTCGGCGATTCTACCCCGATGGTAGTGGTGTTCGATACCGCTTTCCATTCCACTATGCCGCAGAAGGCGTATATGTACGCGGTTCCCTATGAGTACTATGAGAAGTACGCTGTTCGCCGCTACGGCGCTCACGGCACCTCCCACCGCTTCGTTTCTCACGAGATGGCGGATATCATGGGTAAGGATATCAAGGATCTCAAGCTCATCACCTGCCATATCGGCAACGGTTCTTCCATTACTGCAGTCAAGAACGGCAAGGTTATCGACACCTCCATGGGTCTGACTCCTCTTGACGGTATCATGATGGGTACCCGCTCCGGTTGTCTCGATCCCTCCGTCGTTACCTTTATTGCGGAGAAGGATAACCTCTCTCCCGTAGAGATGAACGATCTGCTCAACAAGAAGAGCGGTCTCTTAGGCGTTTCGGGTGTCTCCTCCGATGACAGAGACGTCACAAAGGCGGAAGAAGAGGGCAATCCCCGCGCGGCTTTGGCGCATGAGATGCTCTACTATCAGATCGCGAAGTACATCGGTCAGTACTGGGTCGCGATGGGCGGCTGTGACGGTATCTGCTTTACCGCGGGCTTAGGCGAGAACCAGCCTGTCCTCAGAGAAGCTGTCTGCAATTATCTTGCGTTCCTCGGCGTAAAGGTCAACAAAGACGTCAACGACACCCTCCGCGGCAAGACAGCGAAGATCTCCGCCGATGATTCTTCCATCCCGGTATATGTCATCGCTACCAACGAAGAGCTCGCGATCGCAAGAGATACCAAAGAGATCGTCGAAAAACTGTAATAATTCTATAATAAAAAAAGCGGAGCTTTGCGGCTCCGTTTTTTATTGTGTGATGGTGTTGTTCTGCAGGGCACGATGTCCACATCGTGCCCTACGGTTTAAGATTTTGTCTGCGGTACTTTACTCACTACCGCCGAGATGATACGGCGGTTTTTCACTCTTTTGACAGTGAATCGAACGTCCTCGTACTCCACCTGATCGCCTTTCTTGGGGATGGAGCCGAGCTGTTCCGAGATGAATCCGCCGACGGAGATGCTCTCGATCTCCTCGTCCATGGTGACGTCGAGCATCTCGAAGAGCTCTTCGAGGTCCATATCGCCCGAGACCAGATATCTGCCGTCTTTGAGCTTGGTGAAATCTCGTTCGATCTCCTCGTCTTCATCCCAGATATCGCCGACGATCTCTTCAAGCAGGTCCTCCATCGTAACGATACCCAGCATACCGCCGTATTCGTCGGTGACGACAGCGATGTGCAGCTTGTCCTTGCGGAAGTCGTCGAGAATGTCCGAGAGTCGCTGTGACTTATAGATGAAGTGTGCCGGCGCGATCATCTTCTTAATATCAATTTTCTTATCGAGAATTAAAGCTTCCAAAAAATCACGGGTATGCAGGATTCCGATCACGTTGTCGATGCTGTCCTCATAGACGGGAATACGCGAATAACGTTCCTTGAGGATAACGTCGCGGATCTCGTTAATCGGATCTGATACTTCAATCGCGGTGACGTCTACACGGGGAGTAAGGATCTCGAAGGCGGTCTTCTCATCAAATTCCAGCGCGGACTGCACCAACTCGGATTCCTGCTCTTCTAAGACGCCTTCTTCTTCAATGGATTCGATGATATATTTGAGCTCCTTTTCGGTGACGGAAGGAGCGTTTTCTTTGATTTTCGCCATCTTCATAAACAGCGTTTTAATTCCGGAAAAGAAATATACAAGCGGGGTCAGTACATAGGTCAGTACCTTGAGAATCAATCCGGTAGAGAGGGTAATGCGGTCGGTCGCTTCTTTGCCGTAGCACTTGGGAACCACCTCGCCGAAGGTGAGGATCAAGAGCGTCACCGCGCCGGTCGCGATCGCCGCGCCGTAATTCTGAAAGAGATTGATGCACAGCACCGTCGCCAGCGACGAGCATCCGAGGTTGACGATGTTGTTGCCGATCAGGATCGCCGTCAGCGCTCTGTCGAAGTGATCGCAGACCCACAGCGCGTTCTTCGCCCTTCTGTTGCCCGAGTCCGCAAGCGCTTTGAGACGGATGGTATTCGCGCACGAGAAAGCTGTCTCGACGCAGGAGAAAAACGCCGAGAGCGCGATCAGGATAACAATAATGATCGAATAGGTAATATTGGGATTCATATTTCCTCTGAAATCAAAGCGATGCCTCCCCAATCGCCTTGGGGAGGTGCCCGATAGGGCGGAGGGGCAAAATTCTGAAATCGATAATTTTGATTAATCAGCACGCATAAGCTGTATCAGAAGCGGTTGCTTTCCTGTTTAGAATACATTAAAAATACCGAAATAATATTACAATATAGAAATATATGGCACAAATTTGTTTTTTTCTCTTGAAGAAATAATCATTTGGTGGTATACTAAATAATGATTTCATATGACCCTTCGATACATGATTTTGTGTTTGGTGTGCAAACTATATCCGGAGGCGATCGTATGAAGAATGAAGAAATCCTGCCCGAAGAGCAAAACGAAGATAACAGCGAAGAGAACACCGCGCCGCAGGACTCTGCCTATCACTTAGGTTCTGTCATCACCCACAGGGGAGAGAGGGTCATCTACTGTCTGACCATCATCGGACAGATCGAGGGGCATTATATCCTGCCCTCCAACAACAAGAGCACTAAGTATGAGCATGTGATTCCGACGCTCGTCGCGATCGACGAGGATGAGCATATTGACGGACTGCTGCTGTTGCTCAACACCGCAGGCGGCGACGTAGAAGCGGGTTTAGCGATTGCGGAGCTTGTCTCGGGGATGAAGAAGCCGTCTGTTTCGATCGTGCTCGGCGGCGGTCACTCCATTGGGATCCCGCTGGCGGTTTGTACGGACAAGAGCTTTATCGTGAAGTCCGCGTCGATGACAGTGCATCCTGTGCGTACCACGGGGCTCACCGTAGGCGCGCCGCAGACATTCGAGTATTTTCGCAAGATGCAGGAGCGTATCACGAAGTTCATTGTGGATAACTCAAATATTTCTTCAGAAGAATTTTCCAACCTGATGCTCAACACCGGCGAGCTGGTCACCGATATCGGAACGATACTTGACGGCGAGAAGGCTGTTGAATGCGGTTTGATCGACGAAGTCGGAACTTTAGCGCAGGCGACAGACGCGCTGTATGCTATGATTGAAGAGAGAAAAAACGAGAAACAGACATAGTCATTGCGAGCCCTTTAGGGCGTGGCAATCCCACAATATTTAATATTGTTTTCTGAGAGTAACTTTACAAACGGTAGTTTTGTTCGGGGGATTGCCACGGTCGACGAGGCTCCCTCGCAATGACAGTTTCAACATTTACATTAAGGAGCAATACATATGACCATTATTGAAGCGGTAATCCAAGGTGCGGTACAGGGATTGACCGAGTTTTTGCCGGTGTCCTCGAGCGGACATTTGACCATCACCCAGCATGTTCTGGGTATTGATATGGAGGGAGGCAACCTCTTCTTCAATGTCGTGCTGCATATCGGCACGCTGATTGCGGTCGTTGCGTTTTATCATAAGCTGATCTGGCGGCTGATCAAAGCGTTCTTCTCGATGATCGGCGATATATTTACCGGCAAGTTCAAGTGGAAAGAGCTTAGTGACGACAAACGCATGGTCATCATGGTGATCATCGGTCTGATTCCTCTCGCACTGCTTTTCCTGCCGGTTCCCGGAACAGGAATGAAGCTCAAGGACTTTGTTGAGAGCTTTAATACCGACAAGTATTTTATCGTGGTCGGTATCTGTCTTTTGATAACGTCGCTTCTTTTGTTCGTCGGAAATCTGTGTTCCCGCAGAAATGCTTCTATGAAGCACGCCAAAAGCGGCGACGGCGGCAGAACAGCCATGAATATACTCGACGCGATCGTGATCGGTATCACCCAGTGCTTCGCGACTCTTCCGGGACTTTCTCGTTCCGGTTCAACGCTTTCGGCGGGTCAGATGCGCGGACTGAACAAGCAGACTGCGTTGGACTATACCTTTATCCTCGGAACGCCTGCGATCATCGCCGCGGCGCTGCTGGAGGGAAAAGACGCTCTGGAAACGGGAAACGAGAGCCTTACCGCTAATCTCATCCCTATTATCGTGGGAATGGTTACCGCGGCGGTTGTCGGATATCTTGCCATCGCGCTGTTCAAATGGCTCTTAAAAACCGACAAGATGATCATATTTATTATCTATACCGCTATCGTCGGTGCCGCTGTGGTCGTTATCAGCATCATGGAGATGCAGAGCGGCACAAACCTCTTTACCGGCGCGGTGATTTAGAAATGTCATTCAGAGGGAGCTTTCAAGCGACCGAAGAATCCACTTCCGTTTATGACCGTTTATTGACTATTTTTTACATACAGGAGTGATGAATTTGGCGGCGAAGAAATCTACATCCAAATCAAAGTCTGCTACCAAAAAGACATCAACAAAAAAGAATACAAAAGGAGCAAAGTCGTCCTCACGCGCAAAGCAGGAGGAGCCTGTCAAGAAAGGACTCAACCCGCAGGTCAAGGCGATCCTGCTGTTTGCCGCGGGCGTGCTGTTCTTAGCGCTTTTGCTGATTCCCGGCGGCGCGGCATGGGCGGCGATCCACTCGTTCTTTTTAGGCGTTTTCGGTTTGACTGCTTTGTTAATTCCCTTTATATTTTTCTATATGGGAATTATGATTGCCAAAGAGAAACAAATGGCTCATCGTGGAGCGAAGGTCTTCTTGGCGGTCATGGTGGTACTGATCACTGCTACGATTATTTATCTGTTCAGTCCGATCGACTATAACGAAGGCAATTCCTATTTTCAGGCTTTAGGCAAAACCTACATGGCTTTTACACAGGATCACGCTATCTGCGGTATGATCGGCTGTATCTTAGGCTATCCGATGCGTCTGTGGCTGACCAACGCTCCGTCCATCGTGATCTGCTTTGTGGCGTTGATCGTTGCCGTTATGCTGCTCACCGGTATCTCCCTTGTCGATATCGCGAATGTCGCGAAGAAGGGTTATTCCAAACAGAAAGAGTTCGTTGAACACAGAAAAGAGATTCGAGAGGAACGCAGAGCGCAGCGTGAAGAGTACGACGACGAGCCTGAAGTCGTTGACGAGGGCAGAAGGCCTCGTATCGACTATTCTGTTCCTTCGCGAGGAGACCGGATCGATATCCCGCTGGACAAGCCGTCCAAAAAGCGCAGCAAGCCCGTATCCGAAGAGGATATCCGTGATCAGGAGATCATCGATATCATCCACAACGCGAACTCCGGTATCGTTCCCGACGAGGAGCTCGGCGCTTCCGAAGTAGCGCAGAGGATCACAAAAAAGAAGTCCACAAATAATCTCTCGCAGGGCGCAAAGCAGCCCGATCCCGAGACGGTTCCCGTTGATTTGGAAACAGAGACTCGGACGGTCGAGAAAGAGATCAAAAAGGAAGAGAAGAAGCAGAAGGCAAAGCCTTCCTACACCTATCCTCCCGTACGTCTGTTGGATCCCGCGATCGACTCCGAGTCCGACAGCGCTTATAACGAAATGCAGAACAATGCGACCAAGCTGGTCGAGACCCTCAACAGCTTTGGCGTCAAAGCGAGCATCACCAACATCTGCCGCGGACCTTCCGTTACCCGCTATGAGCTCCAGCCCGCGGCGGGCGTGAAGATCTCGAAGATCACTAACCTTTCCGACGATATCGCCCTCAACCTCGCCGCAGACGGCGTCAGGATCGAGGCGCCGATTCCCGGCAAGGCGGCGGTAGGTATCGAGGTACCGAACAAGGTCAAATCGGTGGTATCGCTCAGAGAACTGATCGACTCTGAAGAATTCAGAAATTCACCGAGCAAGCTCAACTGTGTGCTGGGCAGAGATATTTCGGGCGTTATCGTCACGACCGACCTCTCCGCAATGCCTCACCTGCTGATCGCGGGTACCACCGGTTCCGGTAAGTCGGTCTGCGTCAACTCGCTTCTGATGAGTATCCTCTTCAAAGCGTCGCCCGACGAGGTCAAGCTGCTTCTGATTGACCCGAAGATGGTTGAGTTCTCCAAGTATAAAGGTATCCCGCATCTGCTGGTGCCGGTTGTCTCCGACGCGAAGAAGGCGGCAGGCGCGCTCAACTGGGCAGTGAGTGAGATGCTCACCCGTTATCGGATGTTCTCAGAGTACGACTGCAAGGATATCAACTCTTTCAATAAGCTGATCGATAAGAATCTCGAATACATAGAAGAGCACAAGAACGACGTTCCCGAAGACGCCGACGGGGAAGAGTCCGAGACGCCGTGTCTCGAGGTAGACGGACTCAAAGTCCCGACCGAGTATATGAGCCGTATCGTGATTGCGATCGACGAGTTAGCCGACCTGATGATGGCGGCGCCCGCCGAGGTCGAAGAAGCGATCTGCCGTCTGGCGCAGATGGCGCGCGCGGCGGGTATGCACCTGATCATTGCGACCCAGCGTCCTTCCGTCAACGTTATCACCGGCGTCATCAAGGCGAATATCCCGTCCAGAATCGCGCTGAAAGTATCCTCCCAGATCGACTCGCGTACCATCCTTGACGCGGGCGGCGCGGAGAAGCTGATCGGTCACGGCGATATGCTCTATTCGCCTGTCGGCTGTGCGAAACCGGTGCGTGTACAGGGATGTTTTGCGAAAGACGACGAGATCGAACGTACTACCGCCTTCATCAAGAAGTCGCATCAGGCGGAGTATAATGCCGAGATCGAAGAGAAGATCCGCCGTATTGCCGACGAAGAGATGAACGGCAAGTCGAAGGGCGGCGCGTCCTCCTCTGATAACTCCGACTCTCCCGAGGTAGACCAAATGATGGAAGAAGCCATCAAGGTCGTCATCGAGGCGGGACAGGCGTCTACCTCAC
>CAZPOG010000074.1:0-10036 GCA_964588105.1 uncultured Ruminococcus sp.
AGTATTCGACGGGTCTGTGAACCTTGTACCAGCCCAGTCTGAGCGCCGAGATCATATACGCGGCAGCGTGCGCTTTGGGGAACATATACTTGATCTTCATGCAGGAGTCGATATACCACTGAGGCACGTTATGATCCTTCATCGCCTGGATATGCTCCTGTGTCAGCAGCTTGGTCGCCTTACCCTTACGCACAATCTCCATTATCTTGAACGCCATCGAAGGATCGAGGCCCTTATGCATCAGGTAGGTCATGATAGAGTCACGCGTTCCGATAACTTCGCTGATGGTACAGGTGCCGTTTTTGATCAGTTCATCGGCGTTGCCGATCCATACGTCGGTGCCGTGGGACAGACCGGAGATCTGTAAGAGGTCGGAGAAGGTCTTGGGCTGAGAATCCATCAGCATCTGCCGAACAAACGGCGTGCCGAGCTCAGGCAAAGAGAAAGTACCGGTCTTGGAGTCGATATCCTCGGGTGTGACGCCGAGCGCCTCTGTCGAGTGGAACAGGCTCATAACTTCGGGATCGGACATGGAGACGTCCATGACAGGGATACCGGTGAATTCTTCCAAATAGTGGTAGATCGTCGGAACATCATGGCCGAGCTCGTCTAACTTGGTGATGGTATCGTGAATCGAATGGAAATCGAAGTGAGTCGTGATGTTCTCGGAGGTCATATCGTTCGCGGGATGCTGAACGGGACAGAAGTCATAAACCTCCATACCGCGCGGAACGACGACCATGCCGCCCGGATGCTGACCGGTAGTACGCTTGACGCCGGTACAGCCGAAGGCGAGACGGTTCATCTCCGCTTTGCGGAAGGTAACGTTATTTTCTTCACAGTATTTCTTGACATAACCGAACGCGGTCTTGTCGGCGACGGTGGAGATGGTGCCAGCCTTAAAGACGTTCTCTCTGCCGAAGAGCTCCTCTGTATAGCGGTGAGACGCCGCCTGATGCTCTCCGGAGAAGTTGAGGTCGATATCGGGTACCTTGTCGCCCTTGAAGCCCAAGAAGGTCTCAAAGGGGATCTCGTGACCGTCACGGTCCATCGGTTCTCCGCAGACAGGACAGTTCTTCTCAGGAAGGTCAAAGCCCGAGCCGTAGGAGCCATCTTCGATGAACTCACTGTGCTTACACTTTTTACAGATATAATGCGGACATAAGGGGTTTACCTCGGAGATACCGGACATGGTCGCGACAAAGGAGGAGCCGACGGATCCACGCGAGCCGACCAGATAGCCGTCTTTCTCGCTGTCCGCCACTAACTTCTGCGCCGTCATATACAACACCGAGAAGCCGTAAGTCGTGATAGAATCGAGCTCTTTTTTCAGTCTCGCCGATACGATATCCGGCAGCGGATCGCCGTATCTCTCTTTTGCTCTCTCATAGGTGATGGAGATGAGCTGTTCCTCTGCGCCGTCGATAAACGGCGGGAAGTTGCCCTCGGGGATCGGACGGATCATCTCACACATATCCGCGATTTTGTTGGTGTTTTCTACGACCACCTCATATGCTCTGTCGCCCAGATAGGAGAACTCGTCGAGCATTTCCGCGGTGGTACGATAGTATAAGGGCGCTTGCTCCTTCGCATCGGTAAAGCCCTGCGCGGCAAGCAGGATCTTGCGGTATTCCGCATCTGACGGATCCATGAAGTGGACGTCACAGGTAGCTACGACCGGTTTTTTCAGTTCATCGCCGAGCGAGAGGATCGTGCGGTTGATCTTCTCTAACTCCCCTATACTGTTGACATTACCGTCACGGATCAAAAATTGATTGTTGCCGTTGGGCTGGATCTCCAAATAGTCATAGAAGGACGCGATCGACAAGAGCTCGGATCTCGGCTTTCCTAAGAGGATCGCGCGGTACAGCTCGCCCGCCTCACAAGCAGAGCCTATGATCAGCCCTTCCCTGTGCTTGACAAGCTCGGACTTCGGGATCCTCGGACGACGGAAGAACGTGTTCAGATGAGAAAACGAAATCAGCTTGTAGAGGTTTTTCAGTCCTGTTTTATTCTTTACAAGAATTATTTGATGATACGTCGGGAGCTTCTTGAAGTCGCCTCCCGCTATCTTGGTGTTGATGTCCTTGACCTCATGGATGGAATAGTCCTTCCTGAGACGATCGCATAGCTTAACGAATATCTTGGTCAGCATTTCGGCGTCGTCTACCGCCCTGTGATGGTTGAAGGTACCCAGTCTGAGGTAGGATGCTACGGTGTCTAATTTGACATTCTTGATGCCGTCTAAAATAGCGCGGCAGATCGCAACGGTGTCGATGGAGGTCAGCGTATATTCCACGCCCATATCCTCACACGCTTTGCGAATAAAGGAGGTGTCAAAGGGCGCGTTGTGCGCGACTACGACCGCGCCGTCACAGAAATCAAGGAAGTCAGATACCGCCTGCGCCGTTTTTGGCGCGTCCTTGACCATGGCGTCAGTGATACCGGTCAGATCGGTGATCTTCGCAGGGATCGGCTTCTCGGGATTGACGAAAGTAGAGAAGGTATCGACGACCTCGCCGTTTTTGATCTTGACAGCGCCGATTTCGGTGATCTTCTCGGTATTAGCAGAAAGTCCCGTCGTCTCTAAGTCGAAGCAGACAAAGGTGCCGTCGAGCGGCTCGCTCTGCTCGCCTGTGACGGACTCTACCAGATCATCCATAAAGTAGGCTTCTACGCCGTAGATGACCTTGATCTTGTCCTCTTCGTCACGACTGCGGTTGATGCCCTCCGCGGCGTTCATCGCGTCGGGAAAAGCCTGCGCGACGCCGTGATCAGTAATAGCGATCGCCTTGTGGCCAAGCGAAGCGGCGCGCTTGACAAGAGATCCCGCGTCGGTGATCGCGTCCATCTGGGACATATTGGTATGCAGATGCAGCTCGACACGCTTTTTCTCTGCGTTATCGACCAGCTTGACCTTCTTGACGGTCGAGATCGAACGCGCATTGATGACGATATCCTTGACGAAGCTGTCGTTCTCCACCTGACCGGTGACGACGATGGTAGAGCCCTTCTTGAGCTCGTCGAGTACCACGCAGCTCTTGATATCATTGAAGACTTTTACGGTAATGGAACCCGTATAGTCGGTGATGTCGATGTTGAAAATATTCTTGTCGCCGGAACGTGTCGTCTTCTTTTCGATCGAGAAAACGTCGCCCCAGACGGTCGCCCTGCCGGTATCGTAGGTGATATCGCGGATGGGCGTCATCTTCCCCTTAGTGACCCTGCCGTAAAGCGGCTTGACGGTGGAAGGGATGATAGAAGGCATGAGGTACTTGCCTTTTCTGACCTCCACCTCACTCTCGGTATCGACTTTTTTCTTTGTAGGAGCTTCGTCCTCAAAGAGGGAGTTGAGCTCCTCTAACTTCTTACGCTTGATGGATTCCTCGGCGTTATGCATGGACTCTTTATACTCTTCGCTGTCGGAGGAGATCTCCCTGACGCCGGAATACTCTATCTCGTAGTTTAAAGAAAATTCTTCACGGATGATGTCGGACAGCAGGGTCTCAAAATTCATCGCTCTGAGCATCGCCTCGCCGCCGTGGACCAGCTCGATCGCCAAGGTAGCCTCACCCTCTTTGATCAGAGAGGCGCCGTCGAGCGTACCGTTGAGGCTCGGATAATCGCGTCTGAGGGCACGGACAAGCTGTTTAAAATAGGACAACGCAAACAGATCCTTGCCGTAGTAAGGCTTGATCTCGACCTTGTCAAAGCCCAAAACGGACGCACGGAGCTTGTCTTCTACGGCGAAGATGATCTTTCTTCTGACCAACACCGGGAAGGTGACGTTGATAGTAAGCGATTTTTCGTTTTTATTGACTTTGATCTGCGATATCTGAGCGCCTTCAAACTGCTCTGGGATATCGCCTATGTATTCACTGAATATGTCTGTAAATATTTTCATTCCGATCCTTTTTTGTCATTGCGAGAGAACACAGCGGCAATGACAATTCCTAATTCCTCGTTCCTAATTCCTAATTAATTACATCTTCTCAATTTCACTCATCAGCTCATCCAAGAGGCATTCCTCGGGGACTTTGCGGAGGATTTCGCCTTTTTTGAAAACGAGGCCTTCTTTGTCGCCGCCGGCGATACCGATGTCGGCTTCACGCGCTTCACCGGGACCGTTGACGACACAGCCCATCACAGCGACGGTGATATTCTTCTCACAGTCACGCAGACGCTTCTCGACTTCATTTGCGAGACCGATCAAATCGATTTTGGTTCTGCCGCAGGTCGGACAGGACACAAAGCGCACGCCTTTGTCGTACTTGCCGATCGCTTTGAGGATATCCTTCGCGGCGTAGACTTCTTCGACAGGATCCGCCGTCAGGGACACACGGATGGTATCGCCGATGCCGTCGAGCAGCAGCGAGCCGATCCCGACGGAGGACTTGATCAGACCCATTCTCGCGGTACCCGCCTCGGTAACGCCCAGGTGCAGCGGATAGTCACAGCTCTCAGACGCCAAGCGATACGCCTCGATCATGGTCTTAACATTCGAGGACTTGATGGACAGCACGATATCGTGAAAGTCGAATTTCTCTAATAGTGACGCGTGATAGAGCGCGGACTCCACCAGCGCAGAAGCAGTCGGATGACCGTGTTTTTCTAAGATATGCTTCTCGAGAGAACCGGAGTTGACGCCGATACGGATGGGGATATTCCTGCGGCTGCACGCCTGAGCGACCGCCTTGACCCTGTCGTCGGAGCCGATGTTGCCGGGGTTGATACGGATCTTATCCACGCCCGCCGCGACAGCCTCGAGCGCGATCTTGTAGTTGAAGTGGATATCCGCGACGATCGGGACCGACACCGCCTCTTTGAGCGCGGGGATCAACCGTACCGCCTCTAAATCGGGCACAGCCGCGCGGATGATCTGACATCCAGCCTTTTCCAGCGCGACAGCCTGTCTGACGGAGCCTTCTATATCCTCTGCGGGTATGTTGAGCATCGACTGGATCGATATATCCGCTCCCCCGCCTATCTTCACATTTCCTGCCTGTACCTGTATTTTGCTCATGATAGTACCTATACACCTTGTTGTTAAGTCATTCTGAGGAGGGCAACGCCCGACGTGAGAATCCCCTTCCTCTTGAAACCGGTCGTAATGACAGGGGGATTCTTCGACTAAACGCTTCGCGTTTTGCCCTATGGGCACCGCTCAGAATGACAATTATAATTCGGGTGCGGGCAGAGCCCGCCAACATCTATTCTCTCTTCTTTATTCTCTATTCACTAAATTCAGTTACCCCGTAAACAGCTTGAAAACATCCTTGACCGCGATGACTGCAGACAAACCTAAAAGCAACACCAAACCGACGGCGTTGATGACTTTTTCTACCTTTCTCGGGACGGGCTTGCGGAAGATCCATTCGATCAGCAGCATGAGGAAACGTCCGCCGTCAAGCGCCGGGAACGGCAGCATATTGATGATACCGAGGTTCACGGAGATCACCATCATAACATAGACGATCGTGCTCACAGCCGTGCCGAAGCCGGAGGTCTTCATCGCTTCTCCGGCGACTTCTGTCAGCGCGGAGGCGATACCGATAGGACCGGACAGCTCGTTGAGTCCGAACTGACCTTTGAGAAGTCCGATCAGGCTGCCCCATACCATTCTGACGACCGATACCGTCTGACCGAAGGTCTGGGAGATAACGCTGCCGAAAGTCTTCTCGATAGGCTCGACATAAAAGTCGATCGAAAGCGTAGGCTTATCCTCGCCCTCTTTCTTGCCGGTGAAGAAATCGACACCTTTGAGATCGACGCGCTCACCGTCGCGGATGACGGACATATCGGTGCGAAAACGCTGTCTGGTCTCTCTCTCTTCGATTTGGGGATACTCTGAGAGCTTCTCTTTGGACGCGGTCTGCGCCATCTCGTCGAGATTTGTGCACATCGCCTGATACGCTTCGTCTTTAGACTGAGTCGCGGCGATCGCCTGCTGACCATTCAGCATCACTTCATATACCTTGGCAAAGGTCTCATCATCGGGCTGTTCCTGCGCGTAATCGGCAAGATAGGTATACAGCTCATAGGCGCAGTCTTCTTTATAGATCGTCAGCTCTGTCCCGTCCACTTCTGTGACGGGAAGAGTATACAGGGCGAAGGAGAAGTCGGTGGAGGTATTAATCGCGTAGCCGTTGATATTGACGATCTTGTCGCCCTGCTGCAATCCCGACACCGCCGAGAAAGAATACGGCACAAACTGCGACACCTGCGTAGAAGCGTACGCGTCCTGCGGGATCACGGTGACGAACATCAGGATCAGACCGAACACGATATTCATGAACGCGCCGGCGATAATGATGATCATGCGCTTCCAGATCTTCGCGTTATTAAAGGAGCGCGGGTTATTGCTCTCTTCGTCCTCGCCTTCCATCGCGCAGAAACCGCCGATCGGAAAGGCTCTTAAAGAATACGTTGTCTCACCCTTGACAAAGCTGAAGATCTTCGGTCCCATACCGAGCGCAAACTCGTTGACCTTGACGCCGCTTTTCTTCGCTGTGATAAAATGTCCGAGCTCATGAAAAAAGATAATCATCTCAAACAGCAGTACAGCGATCAGGATGAGAAGGATTGTTGTTATGACTGTGATAAAATCATCTCCAGATTTATATATATTTGTCATTGCGAGGAGGGCGCCGCCCGACGCGGCAATCCCCTTCCTCTTGCAATCGGTAGTAGTGACAGGGGGATTCTTCGGTCGCAATGCTCCCTCTGAATGACAATACTACCAATCAGGTGCGGGAGTCTCCCCTGTTAGGGGAGGTGGCGCAACGCGCCGGAAGGGTTGCCGTCTTCGCAGAAGATCCCGCCCTTCACTATTCTCTATTCTCTCTTCTCTATTCTCTATTCTCTGAAAAAAATTCATATACAAACTCTCTTGCCGCTTTGTCGGCTTCCAAAACGTCACAGAGGTTACTTGCTTTTTTATCGGGGAAAGACTCTGTCGCGGCGGTGACGACCTCGCCGATGTCAAGGAAGCGGATCTTGCCCTGACGGAACATCAGGTTCGCGGCTTCGTTGGCGCCGTTGGCGACCGCGGGGATCAGTCCTCCCCTCTTCATCGCCTTCTTACACGCGGACAGACACAAAAAGGTCTCTTCGTCGGGTGGGTAGAAGGTCATCTGTGAGAGCGTCTTCCAGTCGATCTCGGGAACCAGGCTCTCATGTCTGTCAGGATAGGTGATTGCGTACTGAATCGGGATACGCATATCCGGCACACCCAGCTGCGCGAGCACGGAGTTGTCTTCAAATTCTACCATCGAATGGATGATGCTTTCTCTATGGACTACCACCTCGATATTGTCGGGTGAGGTGTCGAAAAGCCATGCCGCCTCAATGATCTCGAGTCCTTTATTCATCATTGTAGCACTGTCGATGGTTATTTTTGCGCCCATCGCCCAGTTCGGATGCTTGAGCGCCTGCTCGACGGTAACGTCTTTGAGCTCTTCTCTTGATTTGCCGAAGAACGGACCGCCCGAAGCGGTGAGGAGAATCTTCTTGAACTTCTTATCGGGAGGCGCCGCCTGGAGACACTGGAAGATCGCGCTGTGTTCGCTGTCGACGGGATAGAGGGTGACGCCGTTTTTCTTTGCCGCATCCATCACCAGCGCGCCGCCGGCGACAAGCGTTTCTTTGTTGGCAAAGGCTATGACCTTATTTTGGCTGATCGCGGCGAGAGTAGGCTCCAGACCGACCATGCCGACCACGGCGTTGACGAAGAGATCCGCGTTATCCACAGCTGCTTCGAGCACACCGTCCATACCGCAGAGCACCTTTGAAGATGTGTCGGCGATCGCTGTCTTCAGCTCTTTTGCCTTGCTCTCATCAAAGACGACCGCCCTTTCGGGACAGAACTCCCTGACCTGTGTTTCAAGCAGCTTGATATCGCTGTGAACGCACAGGGAGGTTACTTTCAGATTCAGTTTTCTTGCTACCTCAAGGGTCTGCGTACCGATCGATCCCGTAGACCCGAGGATGGATAATGACTTGTTTTTCATAATAAAACTACATTTCAAAATTAGGAATGAGGAATGAGAAATGAGAATTTGTCATTGCGAGGAGTGACCGATGCGGTCACGACGTGGCAATCCCCTTCCTCTTGCAACCGGCAGTAATGACAAGGGGATTCTTCGGTCGCTTTGCTCCCTCTGAATGACAATTACTAATCTGATGAGGGCGTAGCCCTCCCACATCTATTCTCTATTCTTTATTCTCTCTTCTCTATTCTCTCGGAAGGGAACCCTTCCCTACAGTTAATACCATTCGGGTGAGGGCGGAGCCCTCCCACATCTATTCTCTATTCTTTATTCTCTCTTCTCTATTTCCAAATGATCTCCACATACCGTGACACGAAGAATACGATCGGGGCACAGAAGATAACGGAGTCGAAGCGGTCCAAGAGTCCGCCGTGACCGGGCAGGATCGAGCCGTAGTCCTTGATATCACAGTGGCGTTTGATGACAGAGAATGTCAGATCACCTAAGATCGACACGACCGAGTTGACAAAGCCCAAGACACCTAAGACAAGGTAGTTCACCGCAGCGCCGGGATAGATCAGCGTGAAAATAAAACCGATGAGCATACCGCCCAAGGTGCCTCCGATAAGACCGCCGACGGCGCCTTCGATACTCTTCTTGGGGCTGATGATCGGCGCTAATTGATGCTTGCCGATCGCAGAACCCACGAAATACGCGACAGAGTCCGCAAGCCACGGGATACCCAATATTGCCACCAGCCAGAAGGTCACAAAGCCGTTTGTGCAGGCGGTATAAGCGATGGATGAGACAGACAATGAAATCAGCGTTGCACCGGCAAACGCGAGCATGACGTCATCGGTATGGATCCTCTCCTGATGGAAGATCACCGTGAAGAAAAAGATGACTGTCGCGTACAAAAACAGCGGTATCAAAAAGAACGGGAAGTACTTCTCATCAGGGATCAATCCGTTAAGGAGCTTCGACGGAACCAGTACCGCGAACGGCATGACTCCAGCAAATAACACGGACGGGATCAAAATATAAAAATTCTTATGCAGTTTTCTCGCAGTCAGAAACTCTCCTACCAAAAGAATATCCACGATCGCCAGCGCGATAGCCGCCGTCAGCGCGAACTGCTCGCACAAAAAGAATACTCCGACGCAGAATACGATTCCGATGCCTGCTGTTATCAATCTTGCTTTCATTGTTACCTCTGGGTTAATAAAATTAGGAATTAGGAATTAGGAATGAGGAATTGGTTGGTTCCCGGTTCTCGGTTGTTAGTTGTCGCGGAACCTTGATGTAACACCGTAGGGCGGGGGCTTGCTCCCGCCGAAACGATGATATTATTACAACGTTTTCATGCGAAGCAAAACAAACTTCACATATGCTTCGCAAATACTATTGATTTGACAGATGACTCTCGGCGGGAGCAAGCCCCCGCCCTACAGAGACTCCCCTGACAGCGGAGATGGGCAAAGCCCAGAGGGGTGGGCTGTCCTCGCCGAAAGGAGGCATCGTGCCCTGCGACTCTATGAAACGTCATACCAATCGGGTGAGGGCGGAGCCCTCCCACATCTATTCTCTCTTCTCTATTCTCTCTTCTCTACGTTCAGACTCCCCCAAAACGGCGGGAGCGTTTGGAATACTCCGCAAGAGCCTGATCAAGGTCGGACTCTTTGAAGTCGGGCCACAGGATATCCATGATGACATACTCCGCGTAGGCGGACTGCCACAACAGGAAATTCGAGGTGCGGTGTTCGCCCGACGGACGGATAATCAGGTCGGGATCCGGCTGGCCGCGGGTGTAGAGATGATCGGATATCATCTGCCCGTTTATTTCTTCTGTGGAAATATCTCCGGCTGTCGCTCGCTCCGAGATCTCTTTGACGGCGCGGATGATCTCATCTCTGCCGCCATAGTTCATCGCTATATTGAGCACCATACCCTCACGGTCTTTACTGATTTCTTCGTTGTCATCCATCAGCTCGATCAGCTCTTTGGGAAAAGCGGTCCTGTCGCCGATAAAATGGATCACAATACTGTCG
>CAZPOG010000075.1:0-9891 GCA_964588105.1 uncultured Ruminococcus sp.
CGATCAACGGCGGAAGCCGCCATTCCTTCTCAGGCTCTGTCAGCCTGACCCTCGGCGCGGATATCGCAGAGGGCGCTTCCGTCAAGCTCGACATCAGCGCGACCAACAGCTACGGTACCGTCACCAAGAGCTGTACCTACAAGAAGAAAACCTCCGGATCCTCCGGCTCTGACGGCAGCACCAGCCCCGCGATCGGCGGCAACTACGCGACCAATCCGAACGGCGGCTACGGCAAACGCAAAACCATCACCGTCGACGGCGACAAGTCCGACTGGGAGAACTCCATGCTGATCGCGCAGGGCGTCGCCAACGACGATCCGCGCGTATACGCTCACTGGTCGATGCATGAGAAAGCGATCGACGACTATGCGATGTACGCCGCGTGGGATGATACCAATCTCTACATCATGTATGAGATGGCAAACGTGCAGGACGTCGTCGCTCCCGGCGAGGACTTCCCCATGTCACAGGGCAATCTCTGGATCGATAATATCCCCACCTTCATCTATATCAATACCGGCAGCGGCAACTTTACCCATAACGAGGTTGCCGGCGGTACGCTCTGGGCTACCGGTACAACGATCGACGCGAACTCCGACCATGTCATCGCCTATTCCACCAATGCGACCAACGGTCCCTTCATCTACACCGCAAACGATCAGGGACTGCTCGAGCCCGATGTTCTCGTTATGAAAGGCGCCGCGACCGGCATTAAAATCGAATGGGGCAACGGCAAGACCCTCTCGGGCAAGCTGATGGGTATTCCCAAGGCAGGCACGGACAACAAGCGTGTCGCGGGAGACTGTGTTGACGCAACGCTCTCCGACTTCTACACCCTGGGTCACAGCGCTAAGCTGGATATGTTCTATGAGATGTCGATCCCGCTTAAGAATCTGGATATCACCGCCTCCGATATAGAGTCGAACGGCATCGGTATCATGCAGGTATCCACCTTCGGCACCTCCGGTATGGACTGTCTCCCCTATGACCTTTCCATGTCGGACAACGCCACAAAGCCGTACTCCAAGGATTCCTCAACCTCTGCCGAAAAAGAGGATGAAGATCATATCACCGTTCCGTTTGCGCGCATCGGCGCGGCAGGCTCCACTACTCCCGTCACACCGACCACTCCTCCCGTTCAGCCGACCGATCCGCCGGCGGTTACCGAAACACTTGAGCTTACAGCGTTCTTAGGTGACGTCGACAGCGACAGCAAGGTCACGGTCATCGACGCGACCTATATCCAGAAGCAACTTGCCAGTATTTCGCTTCCGTTCTCCATCATCAAAAAAGTCGCCGACGTTGACAAAGATAACGCGATCTCTGTTCTCGACGCGACGTATATTCAAAAGCACTTAGCGTCTTTACCCTGCCCCGATGGAATCGGGAAAGTGATCTTTCTGTAAACAATAAAACGCAATAGAAATGAAATCAGCCGCCGAGGAGCGATCCCCGGCGGCTGAACTAATGTGTATTAAATTGGTTTTCCGATACCCTCGGGACAAGGCATACTTGCCAGGAATTTCTGGATATAGGTCGCATCCAAAACTGTAACCTTTCCGTCGCCGTCGACATCGGCGGCTTTCTCGTTGAAAGCGGCAACCTCGATGCTTGCGATCTTCTTTTGAATTACGGTCGCGTCAAGGATCGTCACACTGCCGTCGCCGTCCGCGTCTCCGAGGATGATCTCATCCTCAAAGATGCTCTGATAGGCGCCGCTGCTTGCGGGCAGCAAATACAAATCATATCCGAATAAAACATATTCAGCCGTGTTGATCCTGATAAAATAGATGCCGTCCTTCGTCGCAACACAGGAATAGTCCTGACTGTAGCAATCGGCAACCGTGTCAATGGTTGAATAATACAGCGGCTCGATCTGATTGGTCTCGGTGTTGTAGAGGAATGAATTACCGCCGCCGTCAACGGAGGCTTCGATAAATACAAAACCGTTCTTCGCTGTCGTGATGGGCAGATAGCGCATGATATTGCCGTTACCATCTTTATTATATCTTCCGATATAAGGAATCGTGCCGACCTTCTCCCACTGTTCGCCGTCGAAACAGTATACATCGTTCACATAAGAACCATCAGCCGAGGTCCCGAGCATATAGTAGAGCTTGCCGCCCTGCTCTTTGACGATGGGACTGAAACTGCCGAAGGGCATATCGGGCTTTGAGATCCATTCGCCGTCATCGGACAGGCTGTAGACCAGGCATTTGCCTTCTTCATCAGGAACAGTGAAAACATAGATCGACCCGTTATACATCGCCATGGTGATCGGTCTTACGGAGGTATTGTTGTTATCATCGGGCATCATATTGATTTCCTTGAGTGTCCAGTGCGGATGGCTCTCAGACAGGTCGAGCATTCCTTCAAACAGCTTTATCGAATAGTCCGAAATATCAATGAAAACAGATAATCCGTACAGCATATCCCCTTCTGTCAAAGGCATACCGGAACTCAAGACCGCAAAACGATAATTGCTGTTATTGAGCAGATCGTACCGCGATATGCCGGTTTCTACCAGATAATCTTTCGTTGCGGCTGTCAAATCGGTATCGGCAAGATAATCATACTGATTTGAGTCAATCTTTGCTACCTGTCCTGTTGCCAAATTGTATCCAAAGAGCGTGCTGCCCTTGGCGTCGGTGATCAGATAAGGAATCGTTTCATAACTTGTCAGATCGAGTCTTGATCCGACCTCATCGAGCTGCCGCTGACCCTTGACAAGGAAGAATTTTCCTTTGCCGGTGCTGCCGGAGGGTGTGGTCATGATGAATTCGGTATAGGTCGAAAACAGCGGTTTCGCGTTATGGATGACCAGTGTTTTTCCGTCGTCGGAATAGGTTAAGGTCATATTTTCAGGCAGGGCGGCTGCCTCTCCACCGTCAGTGATACGTCTGTATGTCAGCGTATTCTCCGCCGACAGATTCTCACCGTACAGCGTTATGGTTTCGTTATCCACATCACATACCGCGTTGGAGATCGCGGGGATCTTAGCGTCGATCAAGCTAAAATCGATATATCCGCCGGTCGAGCACAAATCGGCAAGCGCATCTGATGTTTTGACACAGGAGAAGAGCTTTTCACGCAGCGCCTGAGCGTACTCTGCTCCGGACTGCCCTTCCTCTCTCGGATAGAGTGCTGAAAGCAGCGCTGTCGCTCCGGTCGCGGCGGGACACGCCATAGAGGTTCCGGACATCACATCATAGGCTTCGTTCTTGTCAAATTCAGCTCCGGGCACAGAGATCGCGATCGAGTCCAGATACAAGGTCAGGTCATGGACTTCTCCCTCTTCCCACAGCATTTTTCCGTCTTCCTTACAAGAAATGCTGAAGCCGAAGCCGATCTGTTTGCCCTGCGCATCTTCTGCGCTGAGAAGTGTGGAAGGAGGTATCTCCAACCCCAGTTCGCTGCGGTTGGTAGGATGGCGCTGCATTGCGATACGGTCATAGCTGATATAGCTGCCAAGAACGCCGCCGCTCGTCACAACCAAATCACCGTCGTCATCCTGATATACATCACCGACGGAGATGCGGGATTTATGAGTGCCGTCGTCGGTCTCACCCGTTTCATAGGTTGCGGAAAAACGCGTATTATCATCGCCGGTCGTCAAGGGATTCTTCTCATAGGGGAAGTAGAAGAAGTATTCCTCTCCGTACTGCGCGTTATGGATCGTGATCTTGAGACGGTAAGGATTATCCGAAACAAAATGTCTGCCGTTTACGATCTCGAGCTCCATCTGAGCGTCGTCGGCGATCTGTACATCGGGATCGCTGATACAGCTCTGCTTTTTATATTGCAGACTTCCGAACGACTTGATACTCTCGCCTGCTTTCGCGCCTGTCGTGGGAGTCACGGTACCGTCGCTGATCACAGTGTCGGCGCTGAATTCGCCGTAATACTCTGTCGTCTGAGCAAGCTGTTCTGCGGAATAGAGCGCGGGGAAATAGCACTCATATGCAACCGAGGACAGGATATTCATACCGGGAGCGAAGAGATCGACTGTGGTCTTTCCGTAATTGGTAAACCCGGTGGGTTTTCCGGTAATATCCGCCGCGCCGACAACAACCGTATAGTCGCTCTGGGAATTTGTGGGATAACACCAGGAATGTTCGAGGTCGTTTGATTCATTTCCGGCGGCAATCACGGTGAGAATACCCGCTTCGCCCATCCGGTCAATGATTTCGTTGTACATGTTGCTGTAATAAGCTCCCCCCCATGAGTTGTTGGAAGCGACAATATTGACGCCGTTCTGCTTTGCTTTCAAAATATACTCATACGCTCCGCATACCGTGAACAAGGTTGAGGGATTTGTATTTCCCAGGATCCTCAGCGCCATGATCTTGACGTCCGCAGATCCCGAAACGCCCGCGATACCGGTCGCGTTGTTCGCCTGAGCGGCGATCATACCGGCGCAGTGGGTACCGTGACCGATATCATCATAATCGCTGTTTTCGTTATTCTCCAAGAAGTTATAGCCGTGTTCGCCTTTCAGACCGATGTCGTCGGGATTGGTCCACATCCTGTCTTTCAGATCTTCGTGCGTGGAAAGAACGCCGGTATCGACAACGGCGATCACGATCTCATCTTCCTCACCGGTAAGCTTCGACCAGCCACTCGCGGCGTTGTTCGAAAGCGCTGTCTCGGGATCGGTACCGCGATCATCAACACTGTCGCCGCCTGTATTCGTCGCCGCGGGAGTGTTGAGCTGATACAGGTAGCTCGCGTAGGTATCGTCGAGCGAATAATCCTCATAATCCGTCAGATGGATATACTGATTCGGCTCGACATAAGCAACCTTATCATTCTTTTGGAGCTTGTTGATCATCGTCTCTGTATCGTATTTATCCGAAGATACCAGCGCGATGGTAAGATCGCCTTTCTGATCGGCGCTGTCACAAGAGCCGGATGGCGCCAAGTCATCGTCCGACGAATGATCGTCATCGGAGAACACCAGCGTATCCTCCAACACAAAGTCGTCGCCGAGGCTGTCGGCGATGATACTCAACTCATCGTCAGCGGCAGCGTCCGCCTCATCCTGTGAGAAAGAAGCGCTCATCATGTCGCCGAAATCCGCGCCCACCGGGGCAAGGTCGTCCTCCTGCGGTGCGGTATCGGTATCGATCGCGCTGTCCTTGAACATCACGATGACCTGATTCGGAGCATACGTTCCCTCGATCCATTCGGTCTGTCCTCCGGTCTCTGCGGCGGATACCGAGAGCATAGGAACTAAGGTCAGCGTCACAAGAAGGAGGGTAAGAAGGATACATAAGCTTTTCTTCATGGTTATTCCCCTTTCGGATGGTTTTCAATCATATCATGAATGCATATTCATTTTATCATATAAAAAAACAAATTACAACCGAAAATACGCTTGTGATCCGGAATAGTTTTAATGAAATAAATGCTTTTTGATTCTTCTACAACAGTTAGCTCCGATACCTATTTCACAAACAGAAAAAGCGATCACAGCCAAAGCCGCAACCGCCGAAAATTCATATATTTTTTAATTAAAGCCGTCGATCCTTTGTCCGTCTTAACGCGATTGATAGATCGCGGCGAGACCGCCGTGGGAGGTTTCGCGATACTTCTCGTCCATGTCCATTCCGGTCTGGTACATGGTGGCAACCACATCGTCAAAGGAGATCTTGCGGGTGGTATAGAGGAACCGTGACAGGTTCACGGCGCTGATGGCGCGCATCGCCGCAACCGCGTTGCGCTCAATACAGGGGATCTGCACCAGTCCGCATACGGGATCACAGGTCAGTCCGAGGCTGTGCTCCATCGCGATCTCGGCGGCATACTCGATCTGGGCGATATTCAAGCCGTAAAGCGCGGCAAGTCCTCCTGCCGCCATAGAACAGGCGCTGCCGATCTCCGCCTGACAGCCGCACTGAGCGCCGGAGACACTGGCGTTCGTGCGGATCACGTTGCCGATCATTCCCGCTACCGCCAGAGCGTCGAGGATCTCATTCTCCGGGAATCCACGATCCTGCTGCATATAATACATCACCGAGGGCAACACGCCGCAGCTGCCGCAGGTCGGCGCCGTGACAACGAGATTCTCATCGGCGTTTTCTTCGCTGACAGCGTAAGCGTACGCCGCGATGAGCCGATTCATCGTAACGTCGGCGCTCTCGTTGTAGCAGCGTTTCTCATAAAGGAGCTTTGCCTTCCGCTCCAGCTCCAGACTTCCCGGCAGAACGCCTTTTGCTTGCAATCCGCGCTGCAGAGCCTCCTGCATAGCCGCCCAGATTTTTTGCAAGTATTCTTTCAGGGACGGACCCTCGGCGTCATTGATAAACTCTACAAGACTGACGCCCTGTTTTTGGCAGGTCTCAATGATCTCGGTGAAATTCTTCTGCGGATACACCTCGCGCTCTTCTTCGTGATCCTCTCCCTCGACGCGGATAGATCCGCCGCCGATACTGAAGATACGGTGCTGCGCGTAAACGGTACCGTCTCGAAGCGCGCAGAACAGCATGGTGTTCGGATGCGGCAGCCCGACCGTCTCACGGTCAAAAACGACCTCTGCGCCTGGGAGTCCGCTTTGGATCGCCTTCTTGGTTCCGTGTCCTTCTCCGGTAAAAGCAAGCGAGCCGTACAGCGTCACGCGGTACGCGTCCGCGTCCGGATACCGCGCGCCGAAAAGCTTTGCCGCGCGATAAGGACCGACCGTGTGGGAGCTGGACGGTCCGTGACCGATTTTATAGATACTCTTGATGCTTTTCATAGGATGACCTCCCCTACTGATAGCTTTCTCTTTAATGATTTGAAAACAAGTTTTCATAAATTGCGCCGGGCGCATTTTTCATGCCATAGGCAAATCATGCGTGACGGTCAATTCATGTGCGAAGCACAATTCATGCACTAACGGTGCAATTCATTGTTGCGACATCATCACTACCGACTCGACATGGTTTGCGGCAATGAGAATGGTGTTGTCTATCCCTTACCCGTATGGGTAATATATCCACGAAAACACCATATTGAAACAAACTAAACCTTCAATTGCTTGTCTGTCAAACAAGCTTAGCAAAAACGTTAATGATGTTCATAATCAATCCCAGAATCAAAAAGAAGAGAACGAAGAAGCACAGCACCCGATAGGCAAATCTTGATTTTGGTTTTAGGATCAGCCCCCAGAACAAAGATAGTCCGTAAAGCGTTGCTCCCATGACCGCAAACGCTATCAAAAGAAATATCCTTCTTTCATCAGGGTCGGTGATTACTTTTTGAATACCGTTGAAAATGATGTATTCCGTTCTAAAAGCAAGGAATAAAACAATACTGACAATGATTCTAACTGCGATTTTTCTTTTCTTATTTCCGTTTTGATTTTGTTGATCCTCGACAGGAGGATATTGAGATTGAACAGATTCGGATAAAGCTTTCGCAAATCCTTCAAACGTGTAATCCTGCTCTTCAAAATCATCCAGCACTTCTAACAGGATTTTTTCGTTTTCAATCATTTCATCTTTTTCGGATTTGAGTTTGTCGATAATCTTAAATCTTTCTGAGGGGTTTTCTTTAATTGTTTTGATATCTGCAATCGAAAAACCGAATTTTCTGAAAACGATGATCGCGTTGAGTGTCTCTATATCGCTTTCGGAAAAGTGATAAAAACGTCTGCCGAGATAGTTTTCCAAATAGTCGGGTGTAATAAGCTGTTCTTCAATGTAATATCGGATCGTTCGTGCAGTCAGACCGGTTTGATCGCATACCTCTTTGATTTTCATAGTTTCACCGCCTTATTAGCGTGATTATACATTGTTACGTTAGGTAACAGTCAAGAAAAACATTAATTTTTATGCTTTTGAAATCAGGCATACGCTCTCACAATGAGCTGTCCGCGGGAACATGTCGCAGGGCGTTATTTCTTTTACAGAATAATTCTTCTCGGTGAAAATCTTCAGATCGCGGGCGAGGGTGGCGGGGTCACAGGAGACGTAGACCACCCTGTCGGGAGACATCTGCGCGATCGTTTCGATCAGCTCGGGCGTCAGCCCTTTGCGCGGAGGGTCGACGACGATCACATCGGGGCGGATCCCCTCTTGGCGCAGCTGCTCTGCCGCTTGGGCGGCGTCCGCGCAGATAAAGCGGGCGTTGGTGATCCCGTTGCGGGCGGCGTTCTTCTTCGCGTTTTCTACCGCGTCGGGGATGATCTCGTCGCCGATGAGCGTCTTGCATTCTCGAGCCATCGTCAGCCCGATGGTACCGGTGCCGCAGTAGAGATCGAGGATCACATCTTCCCCTGTCAAGGCGGCGTACTCGCGCGCTTTGCCGTACAGATTCTCCGCCTGCGCGCGGTTGACCTGATAAAAAGACAGCGGCGAAATATCAAAGGACAAGCCGCAGAGAGTGTCGGTGATCGTCTCGGCGCCACAGACAAAGCGGTTCTTCTTGCCCAAGATCACGTTGGTATCCTCGGGATTGATATTGATCACAATAGATTTGATTGACAGATATTTTTCTGTAAGAGAATTAAAAATCTCCTCGCTGTGAGAAAAATCATCCTTGCCCGCGACAACGCATACCATCACATTGCCCGAGCTTTCGGCATATCTTAGATAGAGATGACGTATGCCCTTTCGGTTATTCTCGCTGTAAATAACCTGCGGGTATTTTTCTAAAAAAGAATAAAAATCCGATGTGATCTCGTTAAAAATATCCGGTGAAAGCCGACAAGCAAGCTTCGGCACGATCCGATGGCTGTGGCGGGCATAGAAGCCCATGACAGGCTTGCCGTCCTTATCCAAAGATACGGGAATCTGCGCCTTGTTGCGATAGCAATTAATATTCTTTGAAGGAATTATATCTTTCACCAATTCCTCGTTTAGCCCGCCGATGCGCGTGACAGCGTCGATGACTTTTTGACGTTTCAGTTTCAGCTCCGCGTCATAGGAGATATGGCGGTAGACACAGCCGCCGCACCTTTCGCACACGTCGCAATCGGGCGTGATCCTGTCCTCGGACGGGGTGATGATCTCATCGATCTTGGCATAAGCGACGGTCTTCTTCACCTTTAAAATGCGCGCGCCGATCACATCCCCGACAGCAGTGTTCGGCACGAAGACGACCATCCCGTCGTCTGTTCTGCCGATACCGTCACCATCGGAGGTCATTGCGGTGATATGTAATTGTATGATGTCATTTTTGGTCATGGCGCGCTCCTCAGAATTGTAGGGAACGATGCCCACATCGTTCCGAAACGTCGATACTGCTGTAACATAAAAAACGGTTTCTCCCTTTGGTCAATCAATATAATAACGGTTCGATGTGGGCATCGAACCCTACGGCATCATTGAAACGTTCCATAGCGGAAGGGTCAAGACCCTTCCCTACACTTTATTACCAACATTTCATCACAGTAATAAACACTGATATAACCGCCGTGTCAGGTAGGGCGTGGAAGGCCTCCCCTACAATAATAGCAATACCCCACTGCATTATTTTTCTAATTCAGAATAATCATTACAATTTTGTTAAGGTGTTGCAAGTTGTGAGAAAATTTGGTATAATAACCGTATCTTCATGATTAAAATGGGTAAATATCCCGTTGAAAAAACATTTGGCGCAGTCAATCGGCGCCGCGAAAAGGGGCTTATTATGAATTACGATCATCTGCTTGACAATATCAAGAGAATCCATTTTATCGGTATCGGCGGCTCGGGTATGTGTCCGCTCGCCGAGATCCTGCACTCCGAGGGCTTTGAGCTCTCCGGCTCCGACATGAACGAGGGCGACACCTTAGACCGTATCAAAGGCTATGGAATACCTGTGCATATGGGTCACAGAGCGGAGAACATCGAAGGCGCTGAGCTGGTGGTATATACCGCCGCAGTCAAGAAGGATAATCCGGAGCTGATCGCCGCAAAGGAGCAGGGT
>CAZPOG010000076.1:0-9858 GCA_964588105.1 uncultured Ruminococcus sp.
GAGGTATTCTTTCTCTATTCGGGCTATAAGGCGGTCAGAAAATACAGAAGAGCCCACTGGTTTCATACGCACGGTATGAAGATGCTCGCCCGCTATCTCTCCCAACGCGCGCGCACCAAGACCGGCGTAGAAATCCATCCCGCCGCTCAGATCGGCAAGGGTCTGGTCATCGACCACGGCATGGGCGTGGTGATCGGCGAGACGACCATCATCGGCGACAACTGCGTTCTCTACCAGAACGTCACCCTCGGCGGCACCGGTAAAGAAACCGGCAAGCGTCATCCGACCCTGGGCAATAACGTCCTCGTCGGCGCGGGCGCAAAGGTGTTAGGCCCGTTTAAAGTCGGCAACAACGCGCGTATCGCCGCGGGCGCGGTGGTACTCTCCGAGATCCCGCCGAACTCCACCGCCGTCGGCGTTCCCGCACGAGTGGTAAGAGTCAACGGCGAACGCCCCGATTTTCTCGACCAGATCCACTATTCGGATCCCGTCGCCCTCGAACTATGCAGGCTGCAATTTGAAATCGAAAAACTACAGAAGGAAGTGCAAGAACTCAAATGATTTTATACAACACCTTAGGAAACTCCAGACAGGAATTCATCCCCTTTGAAGAAAATAAAGTCCGCATGTACACCTGCGGTCCCACCGTCTACCACTATGCGCACATCGGCAACCTGCGCACCTATATCATGGAAGATGTGCTGGAAAAATATCTGCGCTATGCGGGCTATGACGTCACGCGCGTGATGAACATCACCGACGTTGGCCATCTCGCCTCCGACGCGGACACCGGCGAGGACAAGATGCTCTCCGGCGCGAAGCGCGAACACAAGTCCGTGATGGAGATCGCGAAGTTCTACACCGACGCGTTCTTCTCCGACTGCGAGAAGCTTCACATCAAGACTCCGGATGTGGTAGAGCCCGCCACCTCCTGTATCCCCGAGTTCATCCACATGATCGAGGTACTCCTCGAGAAGGACTACGCCTACATCGCGGGCGGCAACGTCTACTTTGACACCTCCAAGCTCGAGAACTACTATGTCTTCGGCAACCAGAACGAAGAAGACCTGCAGGTCGGCGTGCGCGAGGACGTTACCGAGGACGAGAATAAGAAGAACAAAACCGACTTCGTGCTGTGGTTCACCAAGTCGAAGTTCGACGATCAGGAGCTCAAGTGGGAGTCCCCGTGGGGGCTGGGCTATCCCGGATGGCATATCGAATGTTCCTCTATCTCCATCAAGCACCTCGGTGAACACCTCGACATCCACTGCGGCGGCGTGGACAACGCCTTCCCCCATCACACCAACGAGATCGCGCAGAGTGAAGCCTTCCTCGGTCACAAATGGTGCGGCTACTGGTTCCACGTGCTCCATCTCTTAGACAAAAGAGGCAAGATGAGCAAGTCTAAGGGCGGATTTCTCACCGTTTCTCTGTTGGAGGAACAGGGCTACAACCCCCTCGCCTACCGTATGTTCTGCCTGCAGTCTCACTACAGAAAACCGCTGATCTTCAGCTTTGAGAATCTCGACAACACCGTAATTGCTTATGATAAGCTTGCCGCTCGCATCGCGAAGCTCTCAAAAGACGGCGAAGTTGACAAGGAAGCTGCGAAAGCCTATCAGGACAAGTTCAAAAAGGCGCTCGACAACGACCTCAACACCTCGTTAGCGCTCACCGCTTTGTACGATGTGCTCAAGGCAAGCGACATCAATGACGCTACCAAGCGGTATTTGGTGGATGACTTCGACCGCGTGCTCTCCTTAGGGCTGATTGACGCGGCGGATGAAATCATTCGCAAAGAGCAGGAAGCGGCAGCTGCGAAAGAAGCGCTGAAGAATGCTTTCTTAGAGAGGATCGGACTCAGCCGCAAAGAGCTCTGTGAGCATCTCGCACAGCGTCTCTCAGCAAAGGCGCAGAAGGACTTTGCCGAAGCCGACCGCATCCGCGACCTCCTTCTTGAAAAAGGCATCCGCATCACCAAGGATAACAAAGACGGCACCACCGAGTGGGAAATCAACGAATAAAAGTTTCACCCTCTTCATAACGGAGAGGGTGATTTCTTGCCGCGTTAAACGGTCTAACTGTAGGGGAGGGCTTCCACGCCCGAATTGAAGTTGTCATTCTTCGGGGCTTCAGCCCCGAAGAATCCCCTTGTCATTAATACCGTGTGATAAGAGACTTTCTATGCATACAGTCGTTAGAAGAAGGGGATTCTTCGACTAAACGCTTCGCGTTTTGCCCTATGGGCATAGCTCAGAATGACAATTCCTCATTCCTCATTTTCTACGGTTCTAACCTTTACTCGAACCGCATATACTGTACCGGTGATACGATGAGGTTCTATATCCTGACACGAAAAAGGCTGATTTCTCTGTTCTCCTGCGTGCTGATCGGCGCGGTTGCGTTGGTTGTCGCGGGATCGACCGCCTCGAAGGTGGTCGCGACCATGAACGAGCAGAAGGAAGTTCCCGTCTACTGCGTCGAAAGCGACGAGAAGGTCTGCGCGCTCTCCTTTGACGCGGCGTGGGGCAACGAGCAGACCGAAACGCTCCTTGATATCCTCGACGAATACGAGGTCAAGTCCACCTTCTTCTTGGTCAAGCAATGGGTCGACAAGTATCCCGACTCGGTGAAACAGATCAGCGAGCGCGGTCATGACGTGGAGAATCACAGCGCGACCCATCCGCATATGAACTCGCTCTCTGGGGAACAGCAAAAAGAGGAGATCACCTCCTGCAACAAAGCGATAGAGGATCTCACCGGCAAGGCGCCGACGCTTTTTCGAGCGCCGTACGGTGAATACAACAACAGTCTGGTGCAGAACGTCAAGGCGCTTGATATGTACTGTGTGCAGTGGAACATTGACTCGCTCGACTGGAAGGATCCCGCGCCCGACGATATGGTGTCGCGGATCGAACAAAACCTGTGTGAGGGCTCTATCATCCTGATGCACAACGGCGCGACGAATACTCCCGAAGCCCTGCCGAAGATCATCGAAGCCATCCAGAGCAAAGGCTATCAAATCGTGCCCGTCAGCGAGCTGATCCCCGAGGGGGAATACTTCACCGACACGCAGGGCATGATGCACTTAATAGAGTCATAACAGCAAAAAAGCGGAGCTTCTGCCCCGCTTTTTTATATATAAATGTAATCAAATACGCAGACTGCCGCATGATTGCGCCGCGATAAGAAAATAAACCAATAATGAAATCGCTGTCAATGCAACAAAGAAGATCGCGCAGTTCTTGATGGTGCGGATCATACTCAGCTTTTCGAGCTTCAACAGTTCATCCTGCTCCTCCTGCGTCAAGTCGCTTTGATAGATCGAATAAAAGCTGTTCATCTCCACTCCCGCACCGTCAACATAACGATAAACTCCCTGCGGAATGGATTCTCCGTCCTTCAACATCTGACAATAACGCTTATTGTCTTCCTTGGAACAGGGGATTTTTTGGAGCAATCCCCATTCATATCGCTGTTCTTCCAATTCTTTTCTGAGATCGATCTTCTTTGCCATAGAACTTCTCCTTTTCTAAACGGATCAATATTGATAACGCACGGTCAGCCACTTTCCGTCGTCGTTCTTCGAGTAAGGATAATAGCCGAAGCCCGATGCGGGAGCTGTGATATCCGTCGTCTGGCTGTTACCGTCGCTAAATATCACCGAGGCGTCAGCCGGTATCGTCATCTTGTAAATAGATTTCCCTGTAGAAGACTTCCTGACAAAGGTCATCGTCTTACCCGGCCAGCCGTTGTTGCCGTTTTTGTTCCAGTAGTAACAGTAGACGTTTTTGAAGTCCTGCGTGTTGGTAAAATACACCTCGATCGTGCTGTCCGCGTCAGCGTACCACATCTTCTCGTAGACGTCCGAGGAGACCGCATAGGGGCTGTCATCCGAGATGGGATAGTAGATCCTGCCCGACCTGTCATCGAGAGGGATGTCCGCCGTCTTGAGGTCGCCGCCGTCGCTGAAGACCACTCGGTTGTATTTTGCGACGTCAACCGTCAGCGCGTAGACCTCCTGTGAATAGGAATTGGTCTTGATCCAAGTGGGTTTCTGACCGGGCCAAGCCTCGATGTACTTTTCTGTCGCGCTGTTCCACAGATAAGCGTGGACGTTCCCCATCTTGTTGGCGTCGGTAAAGTAGACCGTCGTGATCTTGACGTTGCTTCTGAGAGTATCAAAGCTGCTCAGCGCCGCGCTCAGATCGCTGTTTTCACGATAGGCTTTTTTGAGATTCTGATATTCGTTATAGGACGCGTACTGCCGATAGGCGTCGAGACAGCCTTTCGCCTTTGTCCTTAGATCTAACGCGGAGGAGGGCGCGATTCCCTGCTCTGCAGGGAAGAAATCGATCAGGTGCGCAAGTTTCTTTTGGATCAGGGTCGCGTCGATGACGCTGAGTATTTTCTCTCCCGACACGATCGCGCGGACAAGCTGTTCTTCGCTCATGTCCTCTAAGGTGGCAAGATACTTCTGGATATGCGTCGCGTCCAGCACCGACACGATACCGTCCATATCGGCGTCACCGTAAAGAAACGCAGGCTCCGGATCGGACTGGGTCGGCTCAGGCAGGGTCTCTGTCTCGGGCTGAGTCTCGGGCTCGCTTGGGAGCTCGGGGTTGTGCGGAACGCCGATAATATAGGAATACAGCGGATAGATCTTGTCATCGTAGAAGTTCTCGCCGTTAAACACGGTACAGCCGTCATAAACGTCTACAAGATAGCCCTGTGTGGTATCATCATAGAAGGTTCTGTCCAGCGTTCGGTTGCCTTCGTCGTCATAGGTCAGACGGGTGGTGTTCGCGACGGACGGGATGTGCAGCATATGGCAGGAGGTGCCGTCCTCGTCGGAATAGTTCACATCATCCTGAAAATCGATATGAGAATGTCCGGAGAGCCAGATCACATCCGGATACTGCTCGATCATGTTTTTGAAGCGGACATTGTTGACAAACGGTTCTCCCTCATCGTCGGCAAGGCGGATGGTACCCTCATACCCGGGATCCTCCCGATCGTCGCCCGCGCCGTAATGACTGATGGGCGAATGCTGGATCAGAAAGATGTTGCGACCGTCGCCGGTGTATTCCTCAAGAAGTGACTCGACCCAGTTCATCTGCTCATCGGAGAAGTTGTCGATCTCGTTGGTGGAAACGCCGTTCTCCAGCGCCATGAAGATAAAGTGGTCTCCCGTATCCTTCTGTGTGATCTCAAAATACGGCTTGCCCTTCTTGATCGTATCAACGCGGTCATTCAGCCCCGTCGCGAGGATAAACTCCTCTATCCCGCAGCTGACGGCGCATTCGGAATACTTCGCGTATCTGGTCTCGTGGTTGCCGATCGCCTCATATACGGGGTTCTTAAAATCCGATTCTGCAAGGATCCTCTGGTACTCCAGCCACTCGAGTGTCGTACCCGAAGCGTTGGTCACCTGATCGCCCGCGGAAACGACAAAGTCGACATCGCGCTCGTCGCACCGTTTCAGCGCTAAAGCGAAATGATCCGAGGCGTTGGTAAAATAGATATTCTTGCCGCCGTCCTGCTCGTCGATATGGATATCCGACAAAGCGGCAAAGCGGTATTTTCTGTCATCTTCCGTAACGCCGAGGCGCTTTCCTTCCGATATCTCATAGATCGCCTGCGCCGTGGAGAGAGACGCGTTCTCGCTCTGTGAGGAGAAGCTTGCGATAACGTATTTCGCGCCGGCAGGCAACACCGTATGCTCGCCGAAGGTCACGCTGCCGGATTCGCCCTTCTTCAAAGACAGGGTAGCGATCTCGTAGTATCCGTCGAGAGCGCCGTTGTCGTCGGCAAAATACAGATGATAGTCGCCGTCCGACGCCGCTTTCAGGGTGATTTCTCCCTGCGCGTAGCCCTTTGTCCGAAGATCATAGGCATAAATAATCTCGCTTTTTTCCGCGGCAAAAGCCATCGTGCTTCCTCCCCCTGTCAGCAGTAGTACGATCAATATCAACGATAGAATCCTTTTCATCCTGTCACCAACTTCTCAAAACTCCGTGTAAAAAACAGAAAACGGCGGAAGCCGCCGAAACGCTCCGACAGCCTTATCCGCCGTATATGATTGCCGCTTTGACCTGATCCTTGAGCTTGTCGAGCGGAGAATACTCCGGGTTAAAGTCTGCCTCACTCCACACTTTTGCGGGCAGGCAGGAAGCGCTCTGCTGGCTCTTCATCTGGATCATGATCTTTTCATTCTTGACCAGCTCAAAGAGCTTGTCGATCGTCGGACAGGTCTCGACTGCACGAATCAGCTCTTCCTTAGAATGTACCTTCGCGCGCTGAAGCACAGCGTCCTTGACCTGCATCTTGAGCTTTTCCAGAGGCAGGATATCGGGGCCTTTCTTCAGCGGAGTGAAAGGAATATTGGAGGCGGCGTTCTCGGACGCTTTCATCTGGATCACGATGCCTTCATGCTGAACGAGCGCGAAAAGCTGGTTGATCGACTTGCATTCTTCGATGATCCGGAGCAGTTCGCCGGTAGACTTTTTCTGATAACCGGTATATGGTTGCTGCACAGCCTCTCCTCCTTTCACAACAAATGTTTAGTCGATATATTATTATACTCTAAAATTCCGCTTTTTTCAAGTAAAAGTAAACTTATTGTGAAGATTATTTACTTTTTTTCGGAATTATGGTATCCTTAGGGCGGAAAGCGGGGTGAGACAGGTATGGCTGATAAAGAAAACAAAACAGGATCCTCGGATAAAAAGATCTTAAAGTCAAAAAAAAGAGCATGGATCGTATTACTGATTTCGATTGTCGTTCTGATCGGAATCATCGTTTCGGCTGTCGCTGTTTTCATGCCCCAAAAGCCTATCGAAACGCGCGAAACCGTCTTTCTCGAACAGGAGACAGAGATCATCCAGCCCGGCGAGATGATCCAGATCAGCGATCCCGAGCTCGGTCTCATCGAGATAGAGGCTGTTCCCGGTATCCCGAAGAACAACTATGACCTCAACGCCTTTCACTACGACGAGAACGGATATAAGGTCTATTATATCGACGATCAGATTGCCTCGTGTGAGGGCATCGACCTCTCGGAGCATCAGGGTGACGTCGACTTTGAACAGGTCAAGGAGTCCGGTATCGACTATGTGATCCTCCGCGTGGGCGGCAGAGGCTACGGCGAAGAAGGCACGATCTATGCCGACGATAAATTCTCCACCTACTATCACGACGCCAAAGCGGCGGGGCTTGATGTAGGCGTTTACTTCTTCTCGCAGGCGATCACGGTCGAAGAGGCGGTCGAAGAAGCGAACTTCACCATCGATGCCATCAAGGATCTCGAGATCGACTATCCCGTCGTATTCGACTGGGAACCCATCGATACGGATAACGCGAGGACGGACGACGTGTCCGGTGAATTGCTGACCGATATGGCGCTCTCCTTCTTAAACACCGTCAAAGACGCGGGATATGAGCCTATGTGGTACACCAACACCTCTCTGCTCTACTATCGCTATGATCTCGAACGCATGAAGAACTATGATCTGTGGATCGCCGACTACGAAGACTATCCCTCCGCCTACTACTACTTCACTATGTGGCAGTACACCGCGTACTCGTTTGTACCCGGCGTCGAAGGCGATGTGGATATCAATATATGTTTCAAGAACTATTAATTTCTCTATCAAAAACCATAAAGAAAAGCTCCGCTTTGCGCTGATCCGTAAAGCAGAGCTTATTTTTTTATATGCTTTCTTAAGAGTCGAAGAACGCCTGTCCGTCGTCCGTAATCAGACGCTCGGATCGCGGATACTCAAAGATCGCGGGATCGTCGGAGTTCTCTTCCAGATAAGACGCGAATTCCGCCGCGTACCACTTTGCCATGTTCAGGTTGTGCATGAGGTAATGTCCGCAGTTCTTTGCCGTAGCGCCGGGAACGACCTGCGCGTCTTCTACCGAGCGGAAGGCAGATAGGATCAGATCATAGATCTCCCGCGGCGCGCGGTCACCCTTGAGGATCAGATAGAAACCGGTCAGGCATCCCATCGGGCCCCAGTAGATGATCTCGTCCTTCCAGTCGGGATCGTTTCTGAGGAATGTCGCAATAATGTGTTCAAGCGAGTGCATCGCCGCGACGTCGATCACGGGTTCTCTGTTCGGCTTTTTTAATCTGATATCATAGGTCGTGACCGTACCGCCCGAAACCTTGTCCTCACGGCTGAGAAAAATGCCGGGAATAATATGGGTATGATCCACGGAAAAGCTCTGAATTAACTCCATATTGAACGCTCCTTTGTGATAAATGAATGGGGATATCCCCGATAAAATAAGTGTATCACAAAAAGATGAAAACATCAATAGGAATTAAATTGAGGGCGAAGAACTCTAATTTATGTCATTCTGAGGAGGGCAACGCCCGACGTGAGAATCCCATACCGTTTACGACTGTCTGCATAGGGATTTCCTTTATAACGGTAGTAATAACAGGAGGATTCTTCGACTAAACGCTTCGCGTTTTGCCCTATGGGCACCGCTCAGAATGACAATTATCAATCGGGTGCGGGTGTCCCGCCCACAACTATTCACTCTTACCTCTTCACTATCAAATTGGGTGAGGGCAAAGCCCTCCCGCTTCTCTTCTCTCTTCTCTCTTCTCTCTTCTCTATTTAAAGATATACTTCATCGTATCCGCCATGTCCTCGACGGTATTCATCACGCGGTTGGCTTTTTTCTTGAGTCCTTTTTTGGAATCGTCCATCAACGCCTTTGCGGTGAAGCCGACGAGAAGTCCTGCCGCCATGCCTGCGGCGACGCCTTTGACCGTATTCATCCCATTCTTCATTTTTTCACCTTCTTTCAAAAACGCTTGCAATATTACTATCTGCGATTTACAATAGAATAGAGGTGAAAAGATTTGGAAAATCAAAACAAAAAAGAACTCAACATCGTGCTGTTCGAACCGGAGATCCCGCAGAACACCGGCAACGTAGCGCGCACCTGTGCCGCTACGGGCGCAAGGCTGCATCTGGTGCGGCCGTTCGGCTTTGAGATCACTGACAGGAACCTAAAACGCGCGGGACTCGACTACTGGTATCTGGTGGATATCACCTACTATGACTCGATCGACGACTTCTTCGAAAAGACAAAAGGGTCTGACTACTTTCTCTTTTCCACCAAGGCGAGAAAGAGCCACAGCGAAGTGGAATACCCCGACGGCGCCTATATCATCTTCGGCAAGGAGACCCGCGGTATTCCCGAGCATATACTCTTGGAGCATAAGGAGAGCTGTGTGAGGATCCCGATGATCGACGAAGCGCGATCCTTAAATCTCGCGAACTCCGTTGCGGTAGGATGCTATGAGGTGTTAAGACAGTGGGGTTATCCCGAACTGCTGAGAAAAGGCGAGCTGCATCGGCATAAGTGGGAAGACTCTTTTGAATGAGGAATGAGGAGTTAGGAATTAGGAATTTTGGGAGGGCTCTGCCCTCACCCGATTGATAGAATTATTGAAAAGCATTGTGGGATCTCTATTAATTGTTCGAGCAAAGCGAGTGACCGTAATTCCTAATTTCTCATTCCTAATTCCTCATTATATTATTGTCATTTTTTTGTAATTATTTCACAAAAAGCTATTGAATCTTGCATAAAATTATATTATAATTGTAATTGTGAAAATATAGTATTCGGCGAAGGGATTCGCCCGATGCAAAGAAAGGATCTGGTTTATCATGAAACTCAATAAGTACACCGTTGACGACATCAACTTCAAAGGCAAAAAGGTTCTCTGCCGCTGCGACTTCAATACTCCCTACTTCCAGGAGGGGGGGAAATTCCTATTAGATGTAGGATGCGGACCGATCCAATATAAAGAATATTTGACGTATTCTGAAA
>CAZPOG010000077.1:0-9723 GCA_964588105.1 uncultured Ruminococcus sp.
ATGATCAACATCGGTATGATCCTGGGCATGTTCCCCGGCTTCATGACCATGATCGCGATTTACTATCTGCTCAAGGCGATGGGCCTTACCCAGACTCTGGTAGCGCTCGTCATCTGCTATTCCGCAGGCGCCGGACTTGGTTATCAGATATCGAAGGGCTTCTTCGATACGATACCGCGAGCTTTGGATGAAGCCGCGACCATCGACGGTGCGACAAAGAATCAGATCTTCTGGAAGATTATTCTTCCGATGTCAAAGCCAATCATCGTTTATACGGTTTTGACATCCTTCATCGGACCTTGGACAGACTTCATTCTGGCGAAGATCATCATGGGTTCGAAGATCGACAACTACACGGTTGCGATCGGTCTGCAGAACATGCTTGCCGCAGGTAAAGCTTTGACACAGTTCAAGATGTTCCTTGCCGGTTCGGTTGTAGTTGCTGTACCGATTACCACACTGTTTATGATCATGCAGAGATACTATGTCGAAGGCGTAACCGCCGGCGGCGTCAAGGGCTAATCATAAATAGACAAACCTTACAAAACTCATCCAGAGGGCGGAAGTCATTTCCGCCCTCTTTGAGTAATAAAGATATATAACCGAAATAAGAGGTATGAAATAAGATTTTTTACTTCTCATAATCGGTTTTTGAATCGGGTGCGGGCAGAGTCCGCCATCCGCTTTTCATTGTTCATATTTCATTTTTCATTAGCAAAGAGGTGCTTTTATGAAAAAAACAATCTCATTGATTCTGGCGCTTGCAATGATACTTTCCTGTGTCGCCCTTGCCGCGTGTTCCGGTGGAGGATCTTCTGCCCCTGCCGCGATCGAAGCGAAGCAGAGCGAGGATAAGTACAGGAGCTTCTATCAGATATGGATCGGTTCCTTCTGTGATTCCAACGGCGACGAGGTCGGCGACTTCCAAGGGATCATCTCCAAGCTCGACTATATCAACGACGGCGATCCCAACGGCGGAGACGACCTCGGTATGGACGGAATCTGGCTGTCGCCGATGATGCCCTCCAAGTCTTATCATAAGTACAATGTCAGGGATTATATGGCGATCGATGAGGAATTCGGCACCATGGAAGACTTTGAAGAGTTCATCGCCGCGGCTCACGAGAGAGGCATCCGCGTGATCATCGACCTGGTTCTGAACCATGCCGGTTCCGATCATGAGTTCTTCCTCAAGGCGTGCGACGAACTTAGAGACGGCAAGGAAGACGGCTATGCCAGATACTTCAACGTTTCTACCAAGAGCAGCACGGTTTATAACCGTTCGATCCCGAACTCCGACTACTATTATGAGGGAGAGTTCTCTCCCGATATGCCCGACTGGAACCTTTCCTATCAGGGTACCAGAGATTATTTTGAAGAGGTCACCAAGTTCTGGACCGACAAGGGCGTAGACGGCTTCCGTCTTGACGCGGTGAAGTATTTTACCGACTCAAACACCGACGGTTCGGAGTTCCTCAAGTGGTTTTATGAAATGGCGCAGGGCTACAACCCCGAGGTCTATGTTGTCGGAGAAGACTGGGAAGAAGCAGGTACCATCTATACCTATTATGATACCGGCGTCGACTCGTTCTTCAACTTCAAGTTTGCCAACTCCGGCGGTGAGTTCATTATCGCGTCGCACGGAATGGTGGAAGACCTGATCAAGAGTCTGAAGAAATACGATAACAATATCAAAGACCACAACGAAAAAGCGATCAACGCCAACTTCCTCACCAACCACGACATGGTTCGACTCGCCAATATGCTCGAGGAGGATGACAACAAGTTTGCGGCGGCGCTGTATATGCTCGCTCCCGGCAATTCCTTTACCTACTACGGAGAAGAGATCGGCATCGAAGCGCCGAATACCTCCAACGACGCGTCCTACCGCACTGCGATGATCTGGGACAACGACGAGCTTCCCGTGATCGATGTGCCCGGCGTTGTCAGCGTCACGGAAAACGCGCTCGGCGGGGTCAAGCAGCAGCTCGAGCGTGAGACAAGCCTGCTCAACACCTATCGCAAGCTCGTTTCTCTGAGACTCCAGAATCCCGAGATCGCGCGCGGCAACATCACGGATACCGTATCCTTCGACGATCCCCGCTGCGCAGGATTCTATATTGAGTATGATGGCGCCAAGCTTCTGATTATCCACAACGGCAACACGGAGGAGAAGCAGGTAGCGGTGGATATGATCAACAATCCCGAGCTGCGCGGCTACTGCGTCTGCTCTGTCAACGAAGACGGCACCACAGGCGAAGCCAAGCTCTCCGGTACTACCCTCACCATTCCCGCAAAAACCTCTGTGATTTTGAAAGAAAACTGATATTACGGATTAAATCCCTGTCTGCGGACAGGGATTTTTTTCTTTTTACAAAAGGTTATAAAAAGATTCATACACCCGCCGACAAAAGGAATCCCTCTCAGGGGATATAATGAAGCTATCATTTGATAAAGGATGTTTCATATGTCGGTACTGGAAAAAGTCGCACGGCGGACAAGCGTTCGCCCGCATACCAATCTCGCGCGGGGCGTCGCGGTGCATATCGCCTATTTTGTCTCGGGAGTACTGGTGTCCAGAGGCGCGGTGCTCGGGAGCATCTCGCCCTTCGGCGCGTCGTTTTCGGCGGCGGTGCCGTTTTCTTATATGCCCGCGGGATTGCTCGGGACAGCGATCGGGTATCTGATCTCCTCGCCGCTGAGTTCGTTCCGCTATATCGCGATCGTGATATCCATCGGCGCGATCCGCTGGGTGCTCAATGAGATCAAGAAGATCTCCGACAGCAGGATCTACCCTTCTTTGGTAGCCTTTGCGCCGGTGTTCGCGACCGCGCTGGCGCTGACGTTCACGCGGGCAAGCGAGATCACGGAGCTTTCCTCTGCGCTGGTGGAGGCGCTGATCGCCGCGGCGGGAGCGTACTTTATGAGCAGAACCGCCGCGCTCGCGCAGTCAAAGCGAGGGCTGCAGGGATTCTCGCCGCAGGAGATCGCCTGTATTGCGATGACCGGCTGTATCCTGCTGCTCGCGTTCTCCTCACTGGAGATAGGGATCGTATCTATCGGCAGGATCCTTGCCGTATTGGTGATCCTTCTGTGCGCGAAGTACGGATCCGTATCGGTGGGAGCGATCGCGGGGATCGCTACGGGCGCGGTGTTCTCACTCGCAGAGCCTCAGATGCTTTTTCTCTCCGTCGCTTATTCACTCTCGGGACTTTTAGGAGGACTATTCTCCCCGATGGGGAAGATCGCGGTCGCAGTAACGGCGATCCTGTCGAACGTGATCCTGTCTCTGTGCGCCGATGACAGCGCGATGGTGCTCGCCGTGCTGATCGAGTCCTTCCTTGCCGGCGGGGTCTTTCTGCTGATTCCCAAGGATGCGGGGAACTTTTTGAGCGCGGTATTCTCCGACAGCCGCAAACAGCTCAGCGAGGAGGCGCTGCGCAGGAATATCACCATGAGGCTTTCCCACAGCGCAAAGGCGCTGTCCAACGTATCCTCCTGTGTGAACGCGGTCTCCAACAGACTCTCAAAGCTCTATACGCCGAACACCTGGTGGATCTATGATAAGGCGCGCGAGACCACCTGTCAGAAATGCGGATTGAAGGTCTACTGCTGGGAGAAAGAAAAGGATCTGTGTGCGGACGACTTCAATCGCCTGACAGAGACGCTCAAATCGCAGGGCTTTGTCAAGGAGAAGGATATCGAAAAGCAGTTTCAGAAACGCTGCTGTAAAGCGGGAGAACTCGCCAACAGTATCAACCGCGCCTATAAAGAGTATCAGTCTATGGAAGCCGCACGCCGACGCGTTGTCGGTGTACGGTCTGTGGTGGCGGGTCAGTTCTCCGGTCTGTCGGAGATCTTGGAAGATCTGTCCGAGGAGTTTGAGAGCTGTGAAAGCTTTGACAGCGACGCCTCACAGCGGATCATCTCCTCGTTATCTTCTTTGGGGCTGACGGTGGTCGACTGCGCCGTAAAGAAGACTCTCGGCAGAGGTCTTCTGGTAGAGATAGAGCTCTCGGTAAGTAAGAAGACGGCGCTCTCCAAATCTCAGCTGAGCCGTGAGGTGTCGCGCGCCTGCGGCAGACCTTTTGAAAGTCCCGAGATCTCCTTTGAAAGCGACAGGGCACGGATCTCCCTGTGTGAGAGACCGCTGTATGACGTTGAGATCGGCTCCGCCCAGCATTGCGCCGACGACGCTGATCTCTGCGGCGACTGCCTGAATTATTTTAACAACGGAATAGGATCGTCCGTCGCGCTGATCTCGGACGGAATGGGTACCGGAGGAAGAGCCGCCGTAGATTCCAACATGACGGTCAGTATTATGACCAAGCTTCTTAAGGCGGGTTTGTCCTATGACTGTTCTCTTGCGGTGGTTAATTCCTCTTTGATGATAAAAAGCGAGGAGGAATCGCTTGCCACGCTGGATATCACCGACTTCAACCGCTTTACCGGCAAGGCGGAGTTCTTGAAGGCAGGCGCCTGCGCGACCTATGTAAAAAAGAACTCCAAACTGAGCAAAAAAGAAACACCCTCTCTGCCGCTGGGAATCCTCAACGAAGCGAAGTTCTCCAAGGAAGCGGTGACGCTGACTCAGGATGATATGATCGTGATGATCTCCGACGGCGCGCTGATCGGCGACGAGGGATGGCTGGAGAGACTGATCCTCTCGTCAAAAGAGATCTCCTGTGAACAGCTGTCGAACCTGATCGTCGACGAAGCGGCAAAAAGAAGAAGAAACGACCATGATGACGACATCACTGCGCTGGTGATGAAAGTGGTGATCAATGTGTGATTTTTGAAACATGAAAGCGAAGGGAGGACTCAGCCTGAATCCATCCATCAAAAAAAGCATAAAGAAAACAGGAAGTTCGTATGAGCTTCCTGCTTTTCATTGATCGTTTATTCTGCTTTCTTTTCTGTCAGCTTTTTTGCCAGTTCATAGATGTTTTCCGCAGAGTCCGTATGGCCGCATCGCTTGCACGCCTCTCTCATTTCGCCAAGGCGTTCCTTGTCGCCGAGCAGCTCCTCCATCTGTTTTTTGAGTCCGTCGCCCTCCTGCAGCATGACCGCAATACCGTTTCTGACAAGATAGTCGGCGTTCTGCGCTTCCTGTCCGGGGAACGCCTTGAAGATCGCCATCGGCAGATGGGACGCGATGCTTTCCGAGGTGGTCAGACCGCCCGGCTTGGTGATGATCAGGTCACAGCAGTGCATATAGTCCTCTACGTTGTCGACGAAGAACAGCAGCTTGGTCGGCTTTTTGTTGGTAGTGGTTCTGACAAAGGTGCTTTCGATAGAATCCCTGATCTCTTCCGTTCTGTCATAGACCCAGCGGAAGATATTATCATCGGGGAGTTCCTGGATAAAGTCCGGAACGTCGAGCGTTTTGAAGTTTTCTTCGTCGGAAAGAAGCTTTTCAAACGCGTCATAGAGCTTTTGGTTATTGCCGGTGATCACGATCATCTGGAAGTCGCATTCGGTATCGACAAGCGTCTCATAGATTTTGAGGATATCTGTCACGCCGAACGAGCCCGCCATTACCAGCACGGTAGGCAGCGCGGGATCAAGGCCCATCTCAGAGAGGGCTTTTTCTCTGTCAAAGTTCTCATCCCTGTAGAACCTCTCAAAGATCGGCAGACCCAAAGGATGCACGATATTCTTTTTCACATGGTATTTTCCTACCAGCGTCTGCGCGGTTTCCTCAGACGCGGTGACATAAGCGTCTATTTTGTCGCTGATATATGCCATATGGGGCATAAAATCGGTGATGACCGCAATCGTCGGAACATCATAACCGTACTTCTCCTTGATGGTGGCCATCATCGTTACGCCGAACGGGTGACAGGATATCACCACGTCGGGATCATAACTCTGGATGACGGGGAGCAGTTTCTTGGCACACTGGATATTGACGTTATTCATCAGTTCGTTTAAGGGAGTCGCCTCTTTGTCGGATGTAAGATACATCTTGCCGTAAAGATTCGGAGCGTTTTTTGCCAGAAACTTGTAGCCCTGTGTAACAGCGACGTTGAGTGACTTGGAGCATTCCTCAAAGATATCGATGATATCTACCTTTGCGTCGGGCTCCTTCTTCAGAATAGCGGTTTTCATTGCGCTGGAGGCGCGGTTGTGGCCGCCTCCCGTTGAGCTGGATAGAATGATAATGTTCATTTTTTGCCTCTTTTGATCGGTTTTCTTTTGCCATATCAGATTATAGTATATTTTTTTGGTCAGTTCAATAGAATCAGAGACCAGTTTAGAAAAAATTAATAATTTCTGAGGGAAAAACCTCCTGAAATACCAACAAATTTTTCTTTGAATATTCCAAACAAGAATATTAACTCAAAATGACTACGTTATTATTATACTGAATCAAAAAGCACACCCATTTAGTAGGAAATAATGTTTAGTCAGGAAATCTAAAACGGAGGCGAAAAGAGTGGCAGATCAGAAGAACTTATCCAACACCCAAGAAATAAACGCTATTCTCGAAGAAACTCGTAAGTACAGAGAGCCGAAACAGCCTGTTGTCGACACTGCCCAAAAAACGCAGACCGCCCGGCAGCCGGAACCAGAACCGGAGATCGCGGCTGTTGACGAAGACTTTGTTATCTTAGACGATAAAGCGACAAAAAAAGCAAAAGCTCCCCAGCCGAAACCGAAGAAGAAGAAAGGCAAGGCAGGGCTTATCGTTGCGCTGTCGATCCTCGGCGTGATCATTCTGGCAGCCGCAGGCGGCTTTACATGGTACATGCTTTCCGGCAGTTCCACCATGGCGGACAACGTTTCCGTCAACGGCGTATCACTGGCGGGAATGACATATGAACAGGCAAAGCAGGCGTTAGCTCCCGTAGAAGCGTCTCTTGCCGACAGTATCAAGGTGGAAGTTTCCGGTCCTGCGGACAAGACCGTTACGCTGACCAAGGCGGATTTCAAGTATTCCTTTAATACCGACCAGATCCTCAAACAGGCGCAGCAGTATTCCGAGGAGAAGGGATTCAAGAGCGGCGAACAGACCTACACGATTTCCATGACGCTGGATACGTCCAGCTGTAAGGAAGCTGCCGAGAAGGTCGCAAAAGAATTCAACACAGACGCTAAGGACGCGAGAGTGACCTCTTATGACTCCGAAGGCGACGGCAAATATACTTTTGAAGATGACGTGACCGGCGTCAGCGTCAAGGTCGACGAGCTGACCAACGCGCTTTCCGGAGCCGTTAAGGACAAGACTGAGGCAAAGCTTACAGCGCCTTATGAAGAAGTCAAGGCAAAGTATACCAAAGACTTTTTACAGAAAAATATCACCATGCTCAGTGAGTTTACCACGACCTCTACCAACAGCTCCAACGGTAACCATAACATGGCAACCTCGCTGGACGCTTGCGACGGATCTATTATCGATCCCGACGAGGTATGGTCGTTTAACGAATGTACAGGCGACTCCAACCAGACTTCCAACGGATATCTCCCCGCGGGCGTTATCGTTGAGGGAAGACACGAGACAGGCGTCGGCGGCGGTATCTGCCAGTCCAGCACCACGATCTATAACGCGACCGTGCTGTGCGGTATGGAAGTGGAAGAGAGAAGCTGTCATTATTACAAGTCGGTATATGTTGACGCCGGCAGAGACGCTACGGTCGATTACGGAAATCTTGACTTAAAGATGCGCAATCCCTTTGATACCCAGCTCTTTATGAAGTGCTATATGGACGGCGTTGTACTCCACTGTGAGATGTACGGTGTACCTCAGGAAGATTTTGACGAAATCGAGATCACCACAGAGACCACATCTTCCTTCTCCAACGGCTACAGAGTAGCGGCGGAGCGTCATTACTACAAGAACGATAAAGAAGTCAAGACCGACGACCTGCCGGATTCGACTTACTATACTTCCGCTCCCGCAGGTTCGAGCTCGAGCTCTAACGATAACGGCGGCGGTGACGACGATGACGACGATGATTCCGGCGATGGCGATGACGGCGGTTCCGCTTCTTCCGGCTCCGGTGATGGCGGCAACTCCGGTGACGGCGGCGGCTCCGGCGACGGTGGTGGTTCCGGTGAAGGCGGCAACTCCGGCGAAGGCGGCAACTCCGGTGAAGGCGGCGGCTCCGGCGAAGGCGGCGGCTCCGGCGAAGGCGGCGAAGGCGGCGAATAATCCGCATCCGCATTACCGTAAATCCAAATAACAGAAATCTCCTCTTTCGGACAGGATCCGGGAGAGGAGTTTTGTTTTACCGTTCTTTGTTTTTTACAAATCGTGTTGTCTTTCGGTTCGGTGATAGGATGGGCTGTTCAGATAAAGCAGGCTATTTCTCAAAAAATGGTGACAACCGGGCTGAGCTGTGGTATAATATTGACGAATAAGCGTATGAAACAATTCTATCAGATATGAGGTGGTAACATGAAAATTGCAGTAGCGGGTACCGGCTATGTCGGTCTGTCTATCGCCGTGCTTTTGGCGCAGCATAATACCGTCAAGGCGGTGGATGTCATTCCCGAAAAAGTGGATATGATCAACAGCAGAATATCTCCGATTCAGGATGATTATATCGAGAAATATTTTAAGGAGAAAGAACTCGATCTGGAGGCTACTCTCGACGCGGAATACGCCTACAAAGAAGCCGACTTCGTCGTGATCGCCGTTCCCACCAATTACGACAGCAAGAAGAATTACTTTGACACCTCGGCGGTCGAGGCGGTCGTCGGGCTGGTGATGAAGTATAATCCCGACGCGATCATGGTGATCAAATCCACCGTTCCCGTCGGATATACCGAGCGTATTCGTGAAAAAACAGGCAGCAACAATATCCTGTTCAGCCCCGAGTTCCTTCGTGAAAGCAAGGCGCTATTCGATAATCTCTATCCGTCCAGAATCATTGTCGGCACGGACACGGAGGACGAAAGATTAGTCAACGCCGCGCAGTCATTTGCCAAGCTGCTTCAACAAGGCGCAGTAAAAGAAGACATTGACACCTTGTTTATGGGCTTTACCGAAGCGGAAGCGGTCAAGCTGTTTGCCAACACCTATCTGGCGCTGCGTGTCAGTTATTTCAACGAGCTTGACACCTACGCGGAGATGAAAGGGCTCAACACGCAGAAGATCATCGAAGGCGTATGTCTTGACCCGCGTATCGGATCGCATTATAACAACCCCTCTTTCGGCTACGGCGGCTACTGCCTGCCCAAGGATACCAAGCAGCTGCTTGCCAACTACGACGAGGTGCCGCAGAATATGATGTCGGCGATCGTAGACTCCAACCGCACCCGCAAAGACTTTATTGCCGACCGCGTACTGGAGAAGGCGGGATATTATCACGAGAACAGCATTTTTGACAGCGACGCCGAGCATAATGTGACGATCGGAGTGTTCCGTCTGACGATGAAAGCCAACTCCGACAACTTCCGCCAGAGCTCCATCCAAGGGGTTATGAAGCGGATCAAAGCAAAAGGCGCGACGGTTATCGTGTATGAGCCGACTTTGAAGGACGGCTCGACATTCTTCGGCTCGAAGGTCGTCAACGACCTCGATGAGTTCAAGCGTCAGTCGGACGCCATCATCGCCAACCGCTATGACAGCGCGCTCGACGACGTTGAAGAGAAGGTATATACAAGAGATCTGTTCAGAAGAGATTAAGAATGATTCTGATAAAAGCAAAGGCAGTTCGTTTTGAACTGCCCTTGTTTGTTTTATGAAGATTCCATCCAGCTTTTCACGATAGCGAT
>CAZPOG010000078.1:0-9646 GCA_964588105.1 uncultured Ruminococcus sp.
CGCAGAGGCGGATACAACATCGGCGGTGAGCAGTGCGGTCATGTGATGCTTTTGGACCATACCACTTCCGACGACGGTCAGTTGACCGGCGCTCATTTGTTACATATGATCAAACGTCGCGGTATTCGTTTATCCTATTATGCCGATTTGATCAAGCGTTATCCTCAGACGCATATCAATATCAGGATCACGACAGAAGAAAGAAAACGCTTTTTACAGGATGAAGAGATTCCTCAAAAAGCGCAAGCTATTCGTACCTCACTCGGCAAACGCGGAAAACTTGTCGTGCGTGTCTCCGGCACCGAGCCGCTTGCGCGCGTGATGGTTCAAGGCGTTGATGTGGAAGAGATCAACCGCTATGCGGAAGAGATGGCTGATTTTATCAGAGAAAGGCTAAGATAGATGCGAGTATCGGAATATTGGCAGGATTACGAGCTGATCGATTCTTCTTCGGGTGAAAGGCTGGAACGATGGGGAGATATTATTCTCATTCGTCCTGATCCGCAGGTGATCTGGAATACCGAAAAGAAGAATCCGTTATGGAAAAGTGCTCACGCGAAGTATTTGCGTTCCTCCTCCGGAGGCGGCAGATGGCAGATCTATAAAAAGATTCCCAATAGCTGGAAGATCCGGTATCGGGATATGATATTCAATGTCAAACCCATGGGATTTAAGCATACCGGCGTCTTTCCGGAACAGTCGGTTAACTGGGATTTTGCCGGAGACTATATCAAAAATCTGAATAGAGAAATCAACGTATTAAACGTTTTTGGATATACAGGTTGCGCCACGATCGCCTGTCTGAAAGCCGGCGCTAAAGTGTGTCATGTAGACGCTTCGAAGGGCATGGTGAATTGGGCAAAGGAAAACGCGCTGTCATCCGGCGTTGCCGATAAGCCTGTTCGCTGGATCGTGGATGACTGTATCAAGTTTGTTCAAAGAGAGATTCGACGCGGCAGAAAATATGACGGCATTATTTTGGATCCGCCATCCTACGGAAGAGGTCCTTCCGGAGAGGTATGGAAGTTAGAGGATAATATTTATTCCTTTTTAGAATTATGTGCACAGTTACTTTCTGATGATGCTGAATTCGTGATATTGAATTCTTACACAACCGGTCTGTCACCTGCTGTGATGGCATATATGCTCAGCATGCTGATCGAAAAACCGCGCGGCGGAAAGGTGACATCTGATGAGATCGGACTTCTGACAAAGGACTCCGGATTAATTCTTCCTTGCGGATCCACCGCTGTCTGGCAGAAATAAACTTTGAAGGTATATGTATTTATATGGATTTTATTAAGGTCGACAACATTTCATTTATCTATGACGAAACGGAAGAGGCTCATCGTAAGCAGGGTCATTTCGTTTTAAAAGATATCTCTTTCTCCGTGAGGAAGGGCGAGTTTGTCGCGCTTATCGGACATAACGGATCGGGAAAAAGCACTGTTGCAAAACATCTCAATGCCATGCTCACCCCGACAAAAGGAAAAGTCTATATTGACGGTATGGATACTTCCGATGAGAATCTGACCTATGATATTCGCAGAAAAGTCGGTTTGGTTCTCCAGAATCCGGATAATCAGCTGGTTGCGTCTATTGTGGAAGAAGATGTCGCGTTTGGTCCCGAGAATATCGGTATTCCTCCCGAAGAGATCCGTAAGAGAGTGGATGAGGCGCTTAAAGCAGTCGATATGTATGATTATCGTCTTCACGCACCGCATAAGCTTTCCGGCGGTCAGAAACAGCGTATTGCGATTGCCGGTATTATCGCGATGAAGCCTGATTGTATCGTACTTGACGAACCGACGGCGATGCTTGACCCTAAAGGCAGAAAAGAGGTTATGGATACCATCCTCAAACTCAACCGTGAGGCTGGCATCACGATCGTAATGATCACTCATAACATGGAAGAAGCAGTTCTGGCTGACAACGTATTTGTGATTGATAATGGGGGAGTGCTGATTTCAGGAACACCCTCACAAGTGTTTACACAGGTGGAATTATTAAAGAGACATCGTCTTGATGTTCCGCAGGTGACTGAGCTGTGCTATATGCTTCGCTCATGGGGCGTAGAGCTTGATACACTACCTCTGTTTCCTGATGAGTGTGTTAAGATGCTCAAGGAGGTGCTGCGATGAGTATCCTCCGTGTAGAAAACCTGACCTATACCTATTCACCGTCTACTCCTTTTGAATATGTCGCGGTGAATGACGTTAGTTTTGAGATAGAGAAAGGTGATTTTATCGGTATCATCGGTCACACCGGTTCCGGTAAATCTACTTTGGTACAAACCTTAAACGGCTTATTAAAGCCGACAAAAGGCAAGATTTATTTGGATGGTAAAGATATCTGGGAGATACCGAAGGAGATTCGTAAGGTTCGTTTTAACGTCGGTCTTGTTTTTCAGTATCCCGAATATCAATTGTTTGAAGAGACCGTCTATAAAGACATCGCGTTCGGTCCTACCAATATGGGTCTTAATGAGAACGAAATAAAAGAGAGAGTCAAAAGCGCCGCTAAGTTTGTCGGACTGAAAGATGAATTGTTAGAGAAATCTCCTTTTGATCTTTCCGGCGGAGAGAAGCGCAGGGCCGCCATCGCGGGTGTGATCGCGATGGATCCGGATGTGCTGATCCTTGATGAACCGACAGCCGGCTTGGATCCTGTCGGAAGAGATTTACTCTTAAGTCAGATTGACGCGTATCACAGAGACCGCAAGAATACGGTATTACTGGTATCTCATTCGATGGAGGACGTAGCGTCAGTATGTGATAAAGTCCTTGTGATGAATCACTCTTCTTTATGGGATTTTGATACGACCGATAAGATTTTCTCCAAGGGAGAAGAACTTTCTCAGATCGGTCTGAGAATCCCGCAGGTTACCTCAATTGTTGATGAGTTGATCAGCGCCGGATTCCCATTGAAAAAAGGCGTCTTGACTGTAGAAGAAGCAGTGACGGAGATCACAGAATATCTGAAGAGGGAGGGACGTCTATGAGAGATATTACCCTCGGACAGTATTTCCCGACCGATTCCGTGATCCACCGTCTTGATCCCAGAATTAAGCTGATTCTGATGTTTTTCTATCTGGTGATCATATTTGTCACATTCAACTATTTCGCGCTCCTTTTGGCTGCGGCGGCAGTTTTGACAATTGTTCTTTTGTCAAAAGTTCCGCTGAAAATGTATTTGAAAAGCCTGAAAGTGGTAATCATTATTGTCGTGATTACTTCTATACTGAATTTGTTCTATGGAACCGGTGATCCGATATTCCAGTGGTATTTTATCAAGGTGACTTGGGGCGGCATCCATAACGCAATATTTGTATGTGTGCGAATCGTTTGTTTGCTTTTGCTTTCCTCTGCGTTGACCTTTACTACTTCACCGACCGACTTGACTGACGCTTTGGAACGCTTGATGAAGCCGCTGAAGATATTTCATGTTAAAGTTCACGAGATCGCTATGATGATGACGATCGCACTGCGCTTTGTGCCGACTCTTCTGGAGGAGACGGACAAGATCATGGCGGCGCAGAAGGCGAGAGGTGCTGATATGGAAAGCGGTAATTTTCTCAAACGTATCAAAGCGCTGGTTCCCGTGCTGGTTCCGCTGTTTGTGTCCGCTTTTCGAAGAGCATATGAGCTTGCGACTGCGATGGAATGTCGCTGTTATCAGGGCGGAGAAGGCAGAACCAGAATGAAACAGCTTCATATTCATAAAAGAGATATTATCAGCCTGATTGTTTCGGGATTGATTATTTCAGGTATCATATTATGCAACATTTTCTTTGTGAGCGTCCGTTAAGGAATCTCCTGGTTACAATTGCATATCGAGGAACAAACTATCACGGCTGGCAGATTCAGGAAAATGCTTTGTCTGTTCAAAAGGTTTTTCAGGACGCATTGTTTAATATCATAGCAGAGTGTCCCGATATCAAAGGATGTTCCAGAACCGATTCGGGTGTTCACGCCAATATGTATTGCATCTCCCTGAAAACAACACACCCGATAGAATGTGTCCGACTGAAAATGGCGCTTAACCGCTATTTACCCTTGGATATGTCCGTATCGGATGTGAAAGAGGTTCCGCTTGATTTTCACGCGAGATACTCCTGTACCGGTAAAGAGTACATCTATAAGTTGTGGAACAGTGAGATACGAAATCCTTTTCTACAGGGATTAGCGCTTCATTATCGATATCCGATCGATGAAAATGTACTGAATACTGCTGCACAGGCTTTTGTCGGATCTCATGATTTTACTTCGTTTTGTACGCTTGACAAAAGAGAAAAAGGTGATTTTGTCAGAACGGTCAGATATTTTTCTGTTGAACGTGTCGGCGATATGATTACCTTCAGAGTTGCGGCAGATGGATTTTTATATAATATGGTCCGCATTATGGTGGGTACATTATTACATATTCAACAGGGAAAGATATCTCCCGATGCGATCCCCGATATAATAAAAGCAGAATCCAGAAAAACGGCAGGTCCAACCGCTCAAGCGTGCGGTCTGTATCTAAATAAAGTTTTTTATGATTAGTTAGGTGACTATGAAAAACAAAGGAAAAAGATTTTCTGATAAAAAAGAGAATAACGAAATCGTCTATGACGCTGAGTCGAAAGACGCAATGATTCCTACTTCCGACGACGAGCCCGACGAAGACGTCAATGAGTTTCGCAAAAAAGAAGCTCAGAAATCCAGAGAACGTGACGAACGGCTGAAGAAAAAGAATGATGAAAAGATGGAAAAGATCATTCGTAAACGTCAGAAGAAAGACAGCCGTCACGAACGTAAAGTTCTCTCATATGAGGATATGCCTCTGGATGAGGTTCCGGAAGAGGTACACAAAAAGAAGAAAAAGAGCAAGCTGAATCGTAAAAGGGTTCTTATTGCCGTTGCGATCGTTCTGCTGATTTCTCTTGCTGTTTTCATGTTTGTGAACGCTGATGTCTTATCGTTTGATTCGATCGGTAATTTCTTTAAGTACGGAATATTCAACCAGGATTCAGATGAGACCTTCCCGATCGAAGTACAAGGTGAGAACATCAGTTCCGGAAACTTTGATTCGTTCGGTCAATATCTGGTCTATGTATCGGATTCAAAGATCGCAACCGTCAACAATTACGGCAGGATTGTATATACCGCTTCTATGGCGCTGTCAACGCCTGTTCTGACCACTTCTAATGATTATATTATGGTATATAATCTCGGAGGGACCGGATTTGAGATCGACAGTCTTGATAAGAATATTTTATCATCTACAGCCGAAAATAAGATTGTCGTTGCTGATATTTCTGATTGCGGAGCATACGCTTTGGTTACCCAGTCAGACGGATATCTGTCAAAGCTATATGTGTATAACAAAGATAATGAACAGATATTTGCCTATTCCTACGCTGATTATTATGTTACCGGTGTATCCCTTAATTCAAACGGTACAATGGCTGCTGTATCCGGCATTTCTGCGCTGGACGGTGTTGAGATATCTGCTGTATATATCCATGATTTCACCTCTGCGGATCCTATTGTGTTCAAAGAATTTCAGGGTGATTTCATCTATGATATTTCCTATTTGTCCGATACATATATTTGCGCAATAGGCAGTACATCGGCGTACGGAATTAAAGCTCGTTCGGGAGATGTCGAAACAACTTCGTATGAAGGAAAAACGTTGACAGCATATGATATCAACACGGATACCGATACGTTTTCGATATCTTTATCCAGAAGCGGCGACGGTAGAAACTGTGATATATATAATTTTAATTCCTCAGGAAGACTCAGTTATCAGTTCTCGACCGATTTACGAGTGATTTCACTTTCAACATATAAAAATCGTGTGGCAGCTTTGTCATCCGATACCGTTTATCTGTATTCAAAAGACGGAGGACTGATCTCAGAGAAAGAAGCCGGTCTGGATACACACGCTATTGCGATGTATACAAGTTCCGACGCATACATACTCAGTTCCAGCAAAATTTCCACATTAAAGCTATGAGGACAATATGATTTATGATGTTATTACACTGTTGATCATCCTGATATTCTTGATTGTCGGCGTTGTCAGAGGCGCTGCGAAAACACTTTTGGGATTGCTTGCGACAGTAGTGTCATACCTCGGTGCGGTTTTTCTCGGACAGCTGTTATCAAATCTGATTTACAACGCGTTGATTAAGGACAGGATTGTTAATTCGGTTACGCAGTCTTTTTCCGATATAGGCGGCAATATCACCGACAAAGCGACAGATGCTCTTCCGAGTTTTGTCAAATCATTGTTGTCTCTTTCCGGAGAATCGATTGATTCCGCTGTCGCTGCTTCTTCCACACAAGCTGCAAATACGATTGAACAAGTAGTCAGACCGATGATCGTAGCGATTGTTGCTTTTATTCTGACGGTTGTTCTGGTTGTGATACTATCTGTTCTTTTAAGACTGCTTATCGTGAAACCGTTGGTAAAGCTGTTTGAGAGTTCTCCGCTGAAAGGTATTAATCGCTTTTTCGGTGGTGTGTTAGGAATATTGGAAGGTATTCTGACCGTTTGCGCTCTTGCATATCTGCTCAAACTCCTGATTCCGATCATCCATCCGGATTCATATTTGTTATCTGAATCAACAATTTACAATTCATACATATTTTATCATTTCTATAGTGGTAATATATTCTCAGCAATTACATCAATTCTATAAGGAAAGAAACTAAAATGAACAAGCAAAAGCCTCATAATGAAGAATTAAGCAAAAATACATTTACGATTCCCAATATTATCTCGCTGTTTCGTATTATTCTGATCACACCCTTTGTTGTTTTCTTTTTACGGGATGATTATATCACAGCAGCGATCATTCTGATCGTATCGGGTTTATCTGACTTTTTGGACGGAGTTATTGCGAGGAAGTTCCATCAGGAATCTGAGTTGGGAAAGATATTGGATCCTCTTGCTGATAAGCTTACCCTGATAGCGGTTGGCGTATGCTTGATTTTTATTGAACCGTTTGTGCTTCCGCTGATGATCATTATGGTCACAAAAGATCTTCTGATGTTGGTCGGAGGTTCGATTGTTATCAAGCAGGGCGTGATTCCTCCCAAGTCCAAGTGGTACGGAAAACTTGCCACGGTACTGTTTTATGTTACCGTTTCGCTGATTGTCGTGATGAAGATATTTAACCTTGTGGATTATTCCGCATCCCGTATTCTGCTGATTGCGATGTTGTCGGTAACAGCGTTTATGATGCTGTTTTCACTGGTTAATTATATCGGTATGTATGTGCAGATTCAAAAAGATCTTAAGAATTCCAATATAAGAAAAGAAGTTACCGCTCAGGTAACTAATGATGATACTTCCGAGGAAGGAGAAGATATATGATTTGTTCCAAATGCGGCAAAAGACCCGCGGTAGTATTTGTATCTACCAATAAATCTGATGACCAGCCGAAAGGCTATTGTCTTTTATGCGCGAAAGAACTCGGTATTAAGCCGGTCGATGATATTTTGAAGAGAATGGGTATATCGTCCGACGATTTGGAATCTGTTCAGGAGCAGATGGACTCTATCATGGAGAATATGGGCGAGTCCGGAGATATGTCCGAATTAGCTGAAAGTATGGGCGCCGTTCTTTCTACCGAAGATGATAATAATGAAGAAAATGAAGACGGTTTTACGCCCGGCGGCGCTCCTTCTTTTCCGAATTTCTTTAACATGTTCAACTCGAACCAAGGCTCTCAGTCGACGGGTAAGAACGAAAAGAATACAAAAAAGGATAAGAAACAGCAGAAGAACAGAAAGTTTATCAATCTTTACTGTGAGGATTTGACCCAAAAAGCTAAAGACGGCAAGATTGATCAGGTCGTAGGAAGAAATAAAGAAATCGAACGAGTGATCCAGATTCTTTCCCGCCGTACCAAGAACAATCCCTGTCTGATCGGTGAACCCGGCGTCGGCAAAACCGCTATCGCCGAGGGACTTGCGCTGCGTATTGCGCAGGGGAATGTTCCTCACAGATTAAAGAGCAAAGAGATTGAGCTTTTAGACCTTACCGCTTTGATTGCGGGAACACAGTTCAGAGGTCAGTACGAAAGCCGAATCAAGGGCCTTATCAAGGAAGTGAAAGAAGCCGGAAACATCATCCTCTTTATCGATGAGGTACATAACCTTGTCGGCGGAGGAGACAGCGAAGGCACCATGAACGCCGCTAATATGCTCAAGCCCGCTTTGTCCAGAGGTGAGATCCAGGTTATCGGCGCTACCACCTTTAACGAATACAGAAAGTATATTGAAAAGGACTCTGCATTAGAAAGAAGATTCCAACCTATTAAGGTCGGAGAGCCTTCGATCGGCGATACGATCGATATCTTGCGCGGTATCAAGATGTATTATGAGTCTCATCACAACGTCAGAGTGGATGATGATATTATCCGAAAGGCGGCGGTGTTCTCCGAAAGGTATATTACCGATCGATTCCTGCCCGATAAAGCGATCGACCTTTTGGATGAGGCTTGTTCCTGCGCGTCTTTACGCAATAAAGACAGAGAGAATTATGAGAAGCTTTCCGATGAAAAGAAGGCGCTGCAGCTTTCTAAAGAAGCAATTTCCAACGAAGAGAATATTGATTATGAAGCTTTGGCTTCCGTTACTTCCGAGCTTGCCCGCGTGGATGAACAGCTCAAGGGTATTGACGAGAGCCTTTTGATAGCTGCGGTTACCGAAGAAGACCTTGCCAAGGTGATCGAGCTTTGGACCGGTATTCCTCAGTCAAGAGTCAGGGAGAACGAACTATTGAAGCTGATGGATATCGAAGATCATCTGAAAAAGAAGATTATCGGTCAGGATGAAGCAGTAGAAGCGCTTTCCCGCGCTATCAAGCGTTCGAGAGTCCAGATTTCTCCTCGCAGAAGACCTGCGTCATTCATCTTTGTTGGTCCTACCGGCGTAGGTAAGACAGAACTGGTCAAGGTGCTTTCTCAAGAGCTTTTCGATACTCCCGAAACTCTGATCAGATTAGATATGTCTGAGTTTATGGAGAAGCATTCTGTCTCCAAGATTATCGGATCTCCTCCCGGATATGTCGGCTATGACGAAGCTGGTCAAGTAACAGAAAAAGTCAGAAGACGTCCTTATTCTGTCCTTCTGTTTGATGAGATCGAAAAGGCTCATCCGGATGTCATGAACATCCTTTTGCAGATCCTTGATGAAGGCAAACTCACCGATGCTCAAGGCAGAACCGTAGACTTTACCAATACCGTTATTGTGATGACCTCCAACGCGGGATCCGATAAGCGAGAGAACGCGCTCGGTTTCGGAAAATCATCCGATGACGCTGAAAAAGAAAAAGTAATGAAGGGTTTAAGAGAATTCTTAAGACCTGAGTTTATTGCGCGTGTTGATGAAGTTATCGTTTTCAGAAAGCTCAGCTCTGATGATTATATCAGGATCGCTGATTTGATGTTATCTGAATATGTGGAGAGTCTGCATGAAAAAGGTATCGATTTTCGTTATGATGAGAACGCATGCCGTTATCTTGCCGAAAAATCCTGTTCCGGTCAGTCCGGCGCGCGCGATTTGCGCAACTTGATCCGTAAAGAAGTGGAAGATAAAATCACCGAAGAACTGATTAAAGCCGGCGAAGGCGGGCTTTCTGCTGTTGC
>CAZPOG010000079.1:0-9594 GCA_964588105.1 uncultured Ruminococcus sp.
CCTCTTGACGCTCGGTCTGGATACCCTCCATCTGAGAATGAGAAGACACTGCGATAACGCGCTTGCTCTCGCAAAGTTTTTGGAAAAACACGACAAGGTCGAGAAGGTCAGCTATCCGGGTCTTGAATCCGATAAGTATTATGAAATAGCTAAGAAGTATATGCCGAACGGCACCTGCGGTGTTATCTCCATTTTCGTCAAAGGCGGCAAGGAAGGCGCGGTGCGCTTTATGGAAGGTCTGAAGATCGCGAAGATCGTGATCCACGTAGCAGACGCGAGAACCTGCGTGCTGCATCCTGCTTCCACCACCCACAGACAGCTTTCCGACCAGCAGCTTATCGACGCCGGTATCGCTCCGAACATGGTGCGTTTTTCCGTCGGTATCGAAGATCCCGAGGATCTTATCGCCGACGTCGCGCAGGCTTTAGAGAAAGTATGAAAAAGCCTCCCTTGTGAAAGGGAGGGGGACCGCGATCAGCGGTGGAGGGATATATAAATTGTCCGAACGAAGCGAGTAACATTAATATGAAAAAACATCCATTTACCTCTGCCGTCATTGTCGCGGCGGGCAACGCTACCCGCATGGGGCTGGATACGCCGAAACAGCTGTTGATGATCAATGGCAAAACCGTGATCGAACATACCTTGTCCGCTTTTGAAAGCTGCGCTCTGATCGATGAGATCATTGTCGTCACGCGTGAGCAGGATATAGAGGAGATCAAACACGTTTGTCAGTCGTTTGAAAAACTCAAAGCAATTGTTCCCGGCGGAAAAGAACGATCCGACAGCGTGAAGAACGGTATCTCCGCCGCGGATTCGAAAGCAGAATTCTATGCCATTCACGACGGTGCGCGGATGCTGATCACCGAAGAAGAGATCTTAAGCGTCTTGCAAACAGCATATACCGAAAAAGCCGCCACCCTCGGCACTCCCGTGACCGATACGGTGAAGATGGTTGACGGGATGACGATCTTGTCCACGCCCGACAGATCTGCCTTGTACGCTGTCCAGACGCCACAGGTGTTTGAGAAGGAATTATACCTTCGCGCGCTGAAAAATGCAGAGGATAAACGCCTGAAGGTCACAGACGACTGTTCTATGGCAGAGGCGCTCGGCGAGAAAGTGACGATTGCTTTGGGCGAGTATACCAACATCAAGCTGACAACCAAGACAGACCTGCTGTTTGCTCAGGCGATACTCAAAGACAGAGAGAAGGATACGATATGAGAATCGGACACGGATATGACGTTCACAAGCTCCAGAAGGGCAGAGACCTGATATTAGGAGGCGTTGAGATCCCCTATGAGCTCGGGCTCTTGGGTCACTCCGACGCGGACGTCCTGCTGCACGCGGTGATGGACGCTCTCCTCGGCGCGGCGGCGCTGGGCGATATCGGCAAGCTCTTTCCCGATAACGACGAGAAGTACAAAGACGCGGATTCTCTGAAACTCCTTTGGGAGGTCGTCGGCAGGATCGAGCAGGAAGGCTTCAAAGTCGTCAACATCGACGTGACCGTTGTCGCGCAGGCGCCGAAGCTCGCGCCGTACGTCGATGAGATGCGCGAGAATATCGCGATTGCCTGCGGGCTCAAGAAGTCCTGCGTTAGCGTCAAGGCGACCACCGAAGAGCATTTAGGCTTCACCGGAAGGGGAGAGGGTATCTCCGCTACCGCCGTATGTCTGTTGGAGTGATAGATCTTCTGATGTATGATAACAAAACCGGACTGCCGCAAGACAGCCCGGTTCTTTACACTGTAATGTATGTTCTGATGATCTGATAGGTTTTCTCACCAATCCCTTTGACCTGAATGATCTCCTCGATGTTTTGAAAACCGCCGTTTTCTTCCCGATAACTTATGATGGCGTTCGCTTGGGATTCGTTGATATCCGGAAGGAGCTTCAGCGTCTCTTTATCGGCGGTATTGATATTGATGAGCTCAACGCTGTTGTTCTGAATCTGTGACGAATCGTAATACACAGATACTTTCGTATTTTCTCTGATCGTGAAAAACAGACAGGCGCCTATCATCAGAAAGAGGAACACGACGCCCGTGATCAGAATATACCGACCGTTTCTTTTCATACGTGTCCTCCCGCGTTTTTTATCATTTTATCATCGGGATCGCTGAATGTCAATCGACGGAGTTATACGCCGCGGCTGTCGTCATCGTTGGATGCGACAGAGAGAATACACATCACGGCGATGCCGAAAAATCCGCCCGCGACCAGTCCGATCAAAAATAATACCATCATCTCACCTCGTCTATCATATATGTTTTGATATAATATAGTATTTCTCAAAAGAGGAATATTATGAGCCCCTCATCGAATAATATCAATGAGGTGAGAATATGTCCAAACGTTTCAAAAGAACCTATCACAGAAAGAACCAAAAGGAAGATCACGCGTTAAAGCAGCAGCGTGAGGGTGACTATCATTACCCGCTCGAGAAGCCGATCATCGATATTTATCGCGAGATCAACGCCGATTTGTGGAGAGAGACCTTCGGCGATGAAATTTTTCGTTTCAGGTGATTTCCGCTTTGTAACCATTGAAATCCGCATAGAATCATGCTCTTTCACAAGAAGATGATCGAAAATTTTTCCAAAGAGCAATTAAAGGTTAATAAATTGTAATAAAAATTTTTACATTGTTACTTGAAAACCACAATATATTGTGCTATTATTCTAATTGTCATCAAGATAATGTATGTTTTAATTCTCCAAAAGAAACATAAATCGTCTTTAAATAACAGAAATTAATATGAAATGAGGAAACCACAATGACAGTAACAGTAACCGGCGGCAGCTTACCGCAGAAAGAAATCGACTTCTATGTTCAGAGCCTGAAAGAACAGAACCCCGACAAGATCATCAAATCCGTAGACTTTACCGTTGACGGTGAGTACGTTGATATGAAGTATGATTATGACAGCGTACCCTTTGAGCGTATCCGCCGTATCACCGGCTATCTGGTCGGTACTCTTGACCGTTTCAACAACGGCAAGCGCGCCGAGGTAGAGGACAGAGTCAAGCATACCCTCGCTTGTGACTGCTCCTTAGAAGAGATCGCTTGAAAGTAATCACGCATTTTCGGCGGGAGATTCTCCCGCCTTTTTTGCTGTGAAACTTCTATTTTGCGGTATGTATTTATGATCTCTCGTCATATGTTGACAAAGTTCGATATATATACTATAATATGTTACAGTAAAAAAATCATTACCACTTATCAAGAGAGATGGAGGGACAGGCCCTGTGAAGTCCGGCAACCTGCATAGCTGTAAGGTGCCAAATCCTGCGGTATTACCGAAAGATGAGTTAACACTCCCGAGGTATGCCGCCTCGGGATTTTTTGATAGGTAAGGTCAGAAAGGAAAGTCTTATGTCATATTTCTTTACATCTGAGTCCGTCACCGAGGGGCATCCCGATAAGGTATGCGATCGTATTTCGGATTCTATTTTAGACGCTGTATTAAAACAGGATAAGAACGCTCATGTTGCTTGTGAGACGACCGCCACCACCGGCAGGATCAATGTAATGGGAGAAATCTCCACTACCGCCGATGTAGATTTTGAGAAGGTCGCGAGAGACGCGGTCTGCTTTATCGGCTACGATTCTGAGAAAGCTTCCTTTGACGGCAGCGCCTGTGACGTCAATGTATTCTTAGATACCCAGTCTCCCGATATCGCGATGGGCGTCAACGCATCCTTCGAGCTCAAAGACGGAGAAGAGGATGAGAATAACCGGCTCGGCGCCGGCGATCAGGGCATGATGTTCGGCTTCGCCTGTGACGAAACTCCCGAGCTGATGCCTCTGGCGATCTCACTCTCACATAAGCTGTGCAAGCGTCTGACAGACGTCAGAAAGAACGGCGAGCTTACCTATCTGCGTCCCGACGGCAAGTCGCAGGTCACGATCGAATACGACGGAGATACTGCCAAAAGAGTGGACACCATCGTTATTTCCACACAGCACAGCGACGACGTATCTCTGTCACAGATCCGCGCGGATATTATCGAATATGTGATCCGTCCGGTCGTTCCCGCCGAACTGATCGACATAAACACCAAGATCTATGTCAATCCCACCGGACGCTTTGTTGTCGGCGGTCCCGAGGGCGACTCCGGTCTCACCGGCAGAAAGATCATCGTCGATACCTACGGCGGCTACGCGCGTCACGGCGGCGGCGCTTTCTCCGGCAAGGATCCGACAAAGGTCGACCGTTCCGCTGCGTACTATGCCCGCTATATTGCGAAGAATATCGTTGCGGCAGGCCTCGCAAAGAAGGCTGAGGTACAGCTTGCCTACGCGATTGGCGTCGCAAAGCCCGTTTCCGTTATGGTAGAAGCCTTCGGTACCTCCAAGTACACCAACGAACAGCTCGCCGATGCGGTACAGAAGGTATTTGACTGCCGTCCCGCGTCGATCATCCGAGAGCTTGACCTGCTCAACACCGAGTACGCTCCCTTGTCCTCCTACGGCCACATGGGTAGGGAAGACCTCCCCGTCCGCTGGGAAAAGACCGACAAGGTTGACGCCCTCAAAGCAGCATTAAATTAATGGAATAGTAGGGGAGGGTCTTGACCCTCCCGAATCTTGGCTCCCTTCTTGGAAGGGAGCCGTTTTTTTTTTATTATATTTAAATTTAAAAAAAAAATAAAAAATCTGTGTTTTTTATTTAATTTACTTTTGATTTTTTGTATAATAAAAAATGGAGAAAGATGGGTATGCAATCGGCATATCTTTGATAGGAGGAAATACTATGGCGGAAAGGCTGACTACCTCGTTGACTGTGCTGCTTACAGGCTTTGTCGTGGTTTTTGCGGTGCTGCTTTTGCTGATCGGCATCATCAAGCTGTACGGCACGATCGTGTACCGTATCCAGACCGGACAAAAGGAAAAGAGCAAGAAGGAAGAACCGGTCACGATAAAAACTCCTCCGGCACAGACAGCCCCTGCGGCTGTGATCGAAGCTGAGGAGAGTGTGGATGACAGCGAGCTGATCGCGGTGATTTCTGCGTCGGTTTATGCGATGTATTCCGATAAAAAAGTCAAAATAAAAAGTATTCGAAGAACACCGGGCAAGTCCGCCGCGTGGAAGAATGCCGGTTTGTCCGATAATATCAGACCGTTTTAAGGAGGGCGAAAAATGACGATAATTAACGGATTTTTAGAAGCTCTCAAGGGATTGTTCCTCGATTCGGGCTTTACGGCTCTGACATGGCAGAATTATGCGATGATGGCGATCGCTTGCTTTTTGATCTGGCTCGCGATCAAAAAGCAGTTTGAGCCTCTTTTGCTTTTGCCGATCGCTTTCGGTATGCTTCTGGTCAATTTGTTCCCCGCTATTATGGCGCCTCCTGCGACCGAAATGGTTGAATGCTCCGTCTACGAGGCGGCGCATCAGGGTCAGGTGATCAATTACGCTACCACGACTCTCAACGGCGTGGAATACTATAACGTTCCTACCAACGGAGGTTTGCTCTACTATCTTTATCAGGGCGTCAAGCTCGGTATCTATCCTCCGCTGATTTTCTTAGGCATCGGCTGTATGACCGACTTTGGACCGCTGATTGCTTCTCCCAAGAGCTTTATCTTAGGAGCTGCGGCGCAGATCGGTATTTTCATCACCTTTATCGGTGCGATCCTCTTAGGTTTTACGGATACCCAGGCGGGCGCTATCGGTATCATCGGCGGCGCAGACGGTCCTACCGCTATCTATGTTACTTCCAAATTAGCTCCCGAGCTGCTCGGTCCGATCGCGGTAGCGGCATATTCCTATATGGCGCTGGTGCCGATTATCCAGCCTCCGATCATGAAGCTGCTCACCACCAAGAAAGAACGCTCCGTCGTGATGGAACAGCTCAGACCTGTATCCAAGCTTGAGAAAATAATGTTCCCGATCGTGATCGTGATCGTTGTCGCGATAGCGCTTCCTTCAGCCGCTCCCTTGGTCGGTATGCTGATGCTCGGCAATATCTTCAAGGAATCCGGCGTGGTTGAGCGTATCAGTAAGACTGCGCAGAACGAGCTGATGAATATTATCACGATCTTCCTCGGCGTTACTGTCGGCGCGACAGCGACAGGAACCGTATTCCTGACGCCCAAGACTCTCGGTATCGTCGCTCTCGGTCTCTTCGCGTTCTGTATGGGCACCGCATTCGGCGTACTGTTCGGCAAGATCATGTATAAGTTCTCCGGCGGAAAGATCAATCCGCTGATCGGTTCCGCGGGCGTTTCCGCCGTACCGATGGCGGCGCGTGTTTCCAACAAGGTTGGACAGGAGGAGAACCCCGGCAACTTCCTTTTGATGCACGCGATGGGTCCGAATGTCGCGGGTGTTATCGGCTCTGCGGTCGCCGCAGGTGTGCTGATGAGTATTTTAGGATAGAATTAATCCGTTTTTCGGCGGGAGAAGGCTTCTTCTCCCGCTTTATTTCATTAAAATGTTGTAATTATTCTTTTTGGGAATTATTAATCACTTCTTTGCTATATAATATAATTTGAATTAATCTGTGAAGAGGAGGTTCATATGACAAAACAGATTACCATCAGCGATCTGCTGAAGATGTTTTTGAATCATATCAGGCTGATTATTATTGTAACGCTTGTCGCTACACTGCTGGCGTTTTTATATGTTTCGTTTTTTGTAACGCCGATCTACTCCACTACGGCGCTGATACTGGTACAGAGTGAAGCGAGTTTTACCACCGGTTCTACTTCTTCCAACCTGAACGCGGAAGAGGTAAAAGTAAACAGTATCACATCTTCTATCGAGCTTGCGAACACCTGCGCGGTGCTCTTTACCGAGGTTCCCGAGATGAAGAGTATTATCTCCGGCGCTTCCGTATCTATCAAGCCGGTTGAAGATTCTTACTTCCTCAGGATCACCGCTTCTTCACCCGATCCGAATACCGCGGCAAATATCGCGAACCGTGTCGCTCAGGCGGCTCCTTCGGTATTCCAGACATATTTCGGCGATGCCGGTAAGGTCGACACCGTGGACGAGGCGTCGATTCCTTCTCGTCCTTCGTCACCGAATAAGACCAAATACGTTCTGATCGGTTTTCTCGCGGGATTGATTATCTCTCTGGTGATTTCCTTCCTGCTTGAGATCATCGATACCACCATCAAACCCGGCGACGACTTATATAAGATATACGACGTTCCCGTGTTTGCGGAAATCATTGACTTTGAAGTAGAGGGCGGTGGAAAAAGGAAATGAAAATAAGAAACGAAAATACCGCTGCTAACCGCAACGAAGGCGCCGATACTTCCGAAAAGGCGAAAAACGTCATATCAACCGACTCTAAATTCGCTATCGTTGAAGGATATAAAATCGCCAGAACCAATCTGGTATTCTCTCTGACCGCTTCCGAGAACAACGCCGTTGCTATCACATCGTGGTCAAAGGGTGAAGGTAAGAGTACCGCGACTGTCAATATCGCGATCTCCTTTGCGAAGATGGGCAAGAAGGTGCTTCTGATCGATACCGACTTGCGTCGTCCTAACGTCCACAATCTTCTGAAGATCGGCAACGAATCCGGTGTTTCCGAGATCATCGGACAGCTGAATACTTTTGAGGCTTCCGTGAACAGAGACGTTATCGCTAACCTCGATGTCCTGACCTCCGGTGCGATCCCGCCCAACCCTTCCGAGCTGTTGGCGTCCGCTGCTTTTGAACAGCTGATCACACGCTTGAAGGAAGAGTATGATTATATCATCATGGATACGCCTCCTCTCGGCGTTGTTGCCGATACCCTGCTGTTAAAGGAATTTGTCGCGGGTTATGTACTGGTCGTCAGAGAGAAGATCACGACCCACGGCGATATCGAGCGTTCCCTGCAGAATATCCGTCTTGCCGACTCCAGGATCCTCGGCTTCTTGAAGGTCGGATGCTCCCTGCATCATCGCTCCGGCTACAAGAAATATAACAACTATCATTATAGTTATAACTACACCTATTACAGATATTGATTCTTATACTGTACCGAACCGACCGCCTGTCGCGGCCGGTTCTTTTTTATGAAAATATAAGTTTCAAGAATGTCATAATTCTTGCATTTGACCACAATTTATGCTAATATTATTAAGTATAATGCCCAGATATGGTGTTTTAGGGAGGTGAAGCGGTTGAGTGAAAAGAATTTGCACTCCGGACACAGAGAACGAATGAAGCAAAAGTTTTTGAATCACGGTCTGGATATTTTTGAAACCCATGAGGCGCTGGAGCTGATGCTCTTTTATGCCGTACCGTATAAGGACACCAACCCCCTTGCTCATAAACTGCTTCGTGAGTTCGGATCCTTATCCGCTGTGTTTGACGCTCCCTATGACCGCTTGAAAGAAGCGGGATTGACCGATAATCAGGCAACCTATATCAAGCTGATTCCTCAGCTCGCGCGGCTGTACATCAGCGACAAAGAGGACAACGCCGACAAGATCATCGATCTTGATTCTATCGAAAAGTATATTATCAGCAAGTTCATCGGAAGGAACGAAGAGCATATGCTTCTGCTTTTGATGGATGCTAAGTTTAAAGAAGTTTACTGCGGAATGGTATCCGTCGGATCGATCTCATCCACCGATATCCCGATCAGAAAGATCGTCGATCTGGCTATGCGTTATAACGCGCGCAGCGCTGTGATCGCGCATAATCACCCCAGCGGATTCGCAAAGCCTTCTTCTGATGATATCAAGTCAACCATCAATATCGGCAACGCGCTGGGATTGATCGGCGTATATCTTTTGGATCATTTTATCGTTGCGGACGGAGACTGCGTTTCTCTTCGGCAGTCAAATCATCTTATGAATCAAGGATCAGAATGATATGGATTTTAAACTCGTATCAGATTATCGCCCTACCGGCGACCAGCCCGAGGCAATACAAAAACTCGTCGACAGCATCAACACCGGCGCAAAAGAACAGACGCTCTTAGGCGTTACCGGCTCCGGCAAGACCTTCACGATGGCAAACATCATCGAGAAGATCAACCGTCCGACCTTGGTGCTCGCTCACAACAAAACGCTCGCAGCACAGCTGTGCTCCGAGTTCAAAGAGTTTTTCCCCGAAAACGCCGTCGAGTATTTTGTCAGCTACTACGATTATTATCAGCCTGAGGCGTATATTCCTCAGTCTGACACTTATATTGAGAAGGATTCCGCGATCAACGACGAGATCGATAAGCTTCGTCACAGCGCGACACTGGCGCTTTCGGAGCGCCGCGATGTGATCATCGTCGCCTCCGTCTCCTGTATCTATTCATTGGGCGATCCGATCGATTACCGCAACATGGTAATCTCTCTGCGTCCCGGTATGGAGAAATCCCGCGATGAGTTGATCAAGAAGCTCGTCGAGCTGCAATATGAGAGAAACGACATCAATTTTGTCCGCGACAAATTCCGCGTCAGGGGAGATGTGGTGGAGATTTTCCCCGCCGCGTCCTCCGATCGGATCATCCGCGTAGAATTTTTCGGTGATGAGATCGACCGCATCACGGAGATCAATCCGCTGACAGGCGAGCTGATCGCGACATTGCGTCACGCCGCAATCTATCCCGCGTCTCACTACATCGTCGACGGGATGAAGATGACG
>CAZPOG010000080.1:0-2751 GCA_964588105.1 uncultured Ruminococcus sp.
CGGTTTGTTCTGATGCAGAGATATAACGTAGCGCCGCTTGACCGTTTGGTTGAACAGTTTGAACGGCTGCCGGGCATTGGTTCCAAGACTGCCCAGCGGCTTGCGTACTTTGTTTTGAATATGCCGAAGGCGCAGGCGAAGGAGTTCTCCGAAGCGATCCTTGATGCCCATGAGAAGATCCGCCACTGTGAGATCTGCTGTAACTTTTCCGATAAGGAGAAGTGCCCCGTATGCTCCTCTGAAACAAGGGACAAGTCTGTCATCTGCGTGGTGGAGACCCCGCGTGACGCGATCGCGATCGAAGGCACCGGCGAGTATCAGGGCACCTATCATGTGCTCCACGGTGTGATCTCTCCCTTAAACGGCATCGGTCCCGATCAGCTTTCGATCAAGCAGCTGCTCAATCGTCTGAATGACGACACGGTCAAGGAGGTCATCATGGCGACCAACCCCACCGTAGAAGGTGAGGCGACCGCGATGTATATCTCGAGGCTCTTAAAGCCGATGGGGCTGAAAATCACCCGTCTTGCTTACGGTATCCCCGTGGGCGGCGATCTGGAGTACGCCGATGATATGACGCTGGCGCGCGCCTTAGAGGGCAGGAGTGAGTTCTGATGGATAACATCAAGATTGTCGCAAACAACAGAAAAGCCTATCACGACTATTTTGTCGAGGAAAAATATGAAGCCGGGATCGAGCTTGCCGGCACGGAGGTCAAGTCTCTGCGCGCGGGCAAGGTCAATCTTAAGGACAGTTGGTGCAGTGTGGTGTCGGGTGAGATCTTTGTCAACGGTATGCACATCTCTCCCTATGAACACGGCAACATCTGGGGCAAGGATCCGATGCGCGTCAGAAGACTTCTGATGCACAAAAGAGAGATATCAAAGCTCTTCGGACTCTTACAGCAGAAGGGATATTCCCTGATCCCGCTGTCGATCTACTTCAAGGGCAGCCTTGTCAAGCTCGAGATCGGGCTGTGCAAGGGCAAGAAGCTCTATGACAAGCGCGACGCCGCGGCAGAGCGTACCGCCAAGCGCGACATCGAACGCGCAATCAAAGAGAAAGCATAGAGAGACCGCACGGTCTCTTTTTGATGAAATGAGAAAAAAGGATTTCGGAGGTGAAAAAATGAAGAGAATACTCGCGTTATGTATGATGTGTCTGCTGGCGCTGGTGTTTTCCGGCTGCGGTGATTCTCCGTCGTCAGATCCGACAGACGCTTCCGCGTCCTTTGATACGGTTTCAAGCGAAACCTCTTCTAAGACAGAAACCACCAAATCCAAAGGCTCCGGGAAGACGATCAAAGATAAAACCGCTTCCCAAAACGATGGCGGAAATAACGAAGACCAAGACGACTATGAAGAGGAAGAGGACGAAGAAGAGCCGGTAGAGAACGAAGAAACTCCCGAAGACAGCGAGTATCTGTTCCCCGAACTCAAAGATGAAACAGCCAGCGTTGATGATTTTGACCTGAAATGATGCTAACCCCCTGCCGATCGGCGGGGGTATTCTTATTTGACAGACTTTTTCGGAATCTCGAAGCGTTGACAGTGATCGACGAATAATGCTATAATACTGCATATTATGAATCGTTTATTCACGACGCTGACAGCAGGGGTGAAATATATGAAAAAGCATATCCTGTCAATCCTGACCGTATGTCTGGCTGCTGCTATGCTCTTTACGGGTTGTTCAACAAGCGGTTCCGCTACAGCGCAGGAACAGACGAAATATCCTACCGAAGAGCAGACCGAAGCTCCCACAGAACCTTTAGAAACGATGCCGCCTTCCTACATGATCGAGAACGTCGAGGTGATCCCGCAAAGGGATCTGAAAGCCGGATGTGAGACCTATGCCTGTACCATGCTTCTGCGTATTCTCGGTTTTGATCTCAACGAGCACACCTTTGCCGATCATTATGTGGAGGTTCAGTGGCCGAGCTGGGATGGTGCAGGGAATATGTATGCCGCAGATATGAACAGCGCTTCTGTCGGCTCTCCCTACTCGGGATGGGGTGTGTATGCGCCCGCGATGGCGCGCTTTATGAACCATTATCTCAGCGATCAGAAGAGTAAGCTCAAAGCCTACAACTACGAGAATATCCCTCTCGAGGAACTGTGCCTGAGATATGTCTGTCACGGAAAGCCGGTGATGATCTGGGCGACGACCGCGATGCTTGAGCCCTTTGTGAAAGATACATGGACGGTCAATTACGTCGACGAAAATGCCAAGACCAAGATCGGCGACAAATTCTCATGGTGGGAGCATGAGCACTGTCTGGTGCTGATCGGATATGACGAGGAGAATTATTACTTTGCGGATTCCTTCTCCGAGACGATATCGGTATTTGAAAAGGAGTTGTGCCAGACGCGCTATGAGCAGATGTTCTCTCAGTGTATCGTGGTGCAGTGAGCATAGGAATATTGTGAAATGTTTCGTCACGGAAATCAAGCCGAAAAAGCTGAGTGGTAAAGAAATATCAGAAAAGCCTCCCCTGCCGCTTAGGGGAGGTGGGCGATCCGCTTGCGGATTGGTCGGAGGGGATAATTCCATTGTCCGAGCGAAGCGAGTAACACGTTTTAAAAATTTTTTAAAAAACTTTCAAAAATGATGATTTTATCCCGGTGTGGGCGGCGACGCTCTGCCTGGGCCTGTCCGTGTTCCTCTTCTGGAGGCTGCGCTACCCCTTCGCGCTCGTCTATCAGGAGCAGCTGCAGATGTTCCTCTTCGACGACGACTACCTCCTCAGCC
>CAZPOG010000080.1:2761-6060 GCA_964588105.1 uncultured Ruminococcus sp.
CAAAATATTTTGTCCTGTTGGATTAGATGCGAAAGTGGTTTGTGGCGTAAGTGTGCTATAGTATAGTCACAGTCAAGGAAACAAAGAAAAGCCGAGGCTCGACAACAACCGACGACCGAAAAATAAAATTTCTGAAAAGGAGAGATCATCATGAAAAACACATTTGCAGTAAAAGTAATCGGAACTGTTTTAGCAGTAGTTATGGTATTATCGGCGATTATGGCGTTTGCGGCTATCGGAGCCTCGGCGGCGACCGTCAGCCCGACAGCACAGACCGGCTCTACATCGCACAGCACCGTCGCACATACTCAGGACGGCTACGACTGGTGGTACCCCTGGAACTGGAAGGCTCCGTATCATCCCGTTATCTGAGAGAAATATATCAGCAAATCAAATAAATAAGTGAAAAGCCTGAGTGGTTCGAGGATGAATCACTCAGGCTTAATCTTTTTGAAAATCGAGTTGCTTGTCAAAGAGGCAGAGCGTTATGTGTGCACAATTATTATACAGTTTTTCAGTCTTAAGTTTTCAGTATTCATTTAGAAAATCCTGTCCGCAGAACTTAAAACTTAAGACTGAAAAATGAATAATACATAGCAAAAAACCTGCCACATTCGTGACAGGATTTTCGCTATGGAGATGGGGTATGCTTTGCTGATACGATTCAGGTATCTCGTTTGCTGCCGGGTACAGGAACGATTCCGCAGATGTGCGCTCTCCCTAAAAACAGTCCACCGGACTGTTTTTACCTTCGGATTTCAGCGACTTCGCGCTTCATCCTCGGTCCGGTCGCCTTCGACTCTCCCCATCTCCTTTTTGCTGGTAATAATATGACTCGGCGGAGAGTATCTATGGTGATACTCTCCGCCGAGTCAATGATGGAGATGGCGGGAATCGAACCCGCGTCCGAAAACGGCTTACCGGGGTTTTCTCCGAGTGCAGTTATTGTTTTAACATTCCCTCTGCGCGCCGCCCAATAACAGGCTGCGCGGTTTAGTAGCCTTTGATGTGTGACAGCTTAAAGGCGTGGGCTGTTCACAGTTTCCCGCTGTCGACGCCTTGTCCGGAGCCGCGGTACTCTCCGGCAGACGAGCTGCATTAAGCAGCTAAAGCAACTTTATTAGTGTTGTTTATTTTTTAGTTTGGAACTTTTATAGCGGTGTCCCGCCGCTACTCGCTTACCGAGGCTTGCCGCCCCCGTCGAAACCATTACATCCCCGTATTTGGTTGTATTGTCTATTATATCTCAAAAATTAAAATAGTCAACTGATTTTGATTGACATTTTTCGGCTTTTGGAGTATATCTATTTTAGCAAACAACAGGAGGATAGCATATGTTTTTTATTCAATATCCCAAGTGTACGACCTGCAAAAAGGCGAAGGCGTGGCTCGACAGCCGTAAGATCAACTATGTTGACCGCCATATCAAGGAGGATAACCCCTCTTATCAAGAGCTCAAAGACTGGTACGAGAGAAGCGGTCTGGAACTCAGGCGCTTTTTCAACACCTCGGGGCAGCTCTACAAATCCATGCAGCTCAAGGATAAACTGCCTTTGATGACTGATGAGGAGAAGCTCGAGCTGCTCGCTTCGGACGGAATGCTCGTCAAGCGTCCTCTGATCGTCTCGGACGATTTTATCCTCGTAGGCTTCAAAGAAAAGGAATGGGAAGAAACACTGTGATGGATTGCACTTTTTTAACCGAGAAAGGCAACTTCAATTTCCGTGTCGGCGCGGTGATCGCAGACGGCGGGAGAGTGCTGGCGGTCAGGAATCCGAATGAACAGCGGGAGTTTTATTACTCTGTCGGCGGCAGGGTCAACTACGGCGAGACGACAGAGGAAGCGATACTGCGAGAACTGTATGAAGAAACAGGGATTGCCTGTGAGATCGACAGACTGTACGCGATCCACGAAAATTTCTTTACGAGTGACGACGGCGTTCCGTTTCACGAAATTTCCATCTTTTTTCTGATAAAGAAAAATAGCGATTTGCTGAACATCAAAAGCGGACAGCTCACCGATCAAGGACCGCGGGGCGAATACCTTGTTTGGATCGATCTTGATCACAGTGAGGATATGACGCTGTATCCGCCTTTCTTCAGAGAGCTTGATCTTTCTGATCGAAGCGTTAAACACTATATCACAAAAGAATGAGAGGGGCTCAGCAGAGCCCCTCTTTCGCGTGCGCTGTTTACCGCGTGTACTGTTTAGCAACCGCCGCAGCCACATCCGCAGTCGTTGCCGTTGTTATTGCCGCAGCAAGCCCAGAGTATGATCAGAAGAATGATAATACCGCAGCAGCTGTTGCCGCCGAATAAACCGTTATTGGAACACATAGTTTTGCCTCCTTTCTTCTTTCACCTTATCATACGCAGAAGGCAGGGAAGTGGTGACAGAATAATGATAAATGATGAACGATAAAGGTCACTCGCTTTGCTCGAACAATTGATATATGCGGAACGATGTGGGCATCGTTCCCTACGACTCTATGAAACGTTGCTGTAACACCGTAGGGCACGATGCCCACATCGTGCCGAGGCTTCCTTTACCAAAGGGAGCCTTTGCTGCGCTGAATGACATCGAAAAAAACAGTTGACAACAGGGGTTCATTTGTGGTAATATTTATCATTGTGGAAGAGTGTGCGAAAGTATACTTTTCACCGTGGTCAAAATGAATTAAAAGCTTAGTGTTTATCGGGTTTTTATGTATATTTTGACGATGAAAACACAACCTATTTTTGAAGAAAGGAGGAAAAATATGCCAACCTTTAACCAATTGGTACGCAAGGGCAGACAGGTTTCTGAAAAGAAATACAAAGCTCCCGCGCTCTTAAAGGGCTGGAACTCGCAGAAGAACAGAGCGATCGATCAGACTTCTCCTCAGAAGAGAGGCGTTTGCACCGCTGTCAAGACTGCTACCCCCAAAAAGCCTAACTCTGCTTTAAGAAAAATCGCCAGAGTTCGTCTTTCCAACGGTATCGAAGTCAGCTCCTATATCCCGGGCGTAGGCCATAACCTGCAGGAACACTCCGTTGTTCTGATCAGAGGCGGCCGTGTTAAGGACCTCCCCGGTGTGCGTTATCACATCATCAGAGGCACCCTTGATACTCAGGGCGTATCCGGCCGTATGCAGGCCAGATCAAAGTACGGCGCAAAGCGTCCGAAGAAAAAATAAGGAATTGGCGAAGATATCTAAATCACTTTATTAGATTTCTATTCTGTATTGTTGCAGGGTTAAAATATAGACCTCTGCGGCACTACGGGAGTCGTCACTTTCGAGTACCTAAGATTTCTCAAT
>CAZPOG010000080.1:6160-9386 GCA_964588105.1 uncultured Ruminococcus sp.
AGACCTCTGCGGCACTACGGGAGTCGTCACTTTCGAGTACCTAAGATTTCTCAATTATTGTGAAGGAGGGAAGTAAAGATGCCAAGAAGAGGTCAGATCGCAAAACGTGATGTTTTGCCCGATCCGGTTTATAACTCCAAGCTCGTTACTCGTCTTATCAACAACATCATGCTCGACGGCAAGAAGGGCGTAGCCCAGAAGATCGTCTACGGCGCGTTTGATATCATCGCTGATAAGACCGGTAAGGACGCTCTCGAGGTTTTCGAGCAGGCTATGGAAAACGTCATGCCTGAGCTGGAGGTCAAGGCTCGCCGTGTCGGCGGCGCTACCTACCAGGTCCCCATCAAGGTCAGAGAAGCAAGAAAGCAGACTCTGGGTCTGAGATGGCTCACCAACTACTCAAGAGCGCGTTCCGAGAGAACGATGAAGGAGAGACTTGCCGGAGAGATTCTTGACGCAGTAAACGGCGCCGGCGGCGCGTTTAAGAAGCGTGAAGATACCCACAAGATGGCTGAAGCGAACAAGGCGTTTGCTCACTACAGCTGGTGATGCGCCTTTGGCGCAGAGAAGAGAGAATAGAGAAAAGAGAATAGTGAATGTTACTCGCTGTGCTCGAACAATTCTATTTGCTCTTATACAGGTAAGTATTCACACGGAATACTTTTTGCATTGCATATACACTAAGGAGGGATATTATGCCTAGGCAGGTATCGCTTGAAATGACAAGAAACATCGGCATCATGGCTCACATCGACGCCGGTAAGACCACTACAACAGAACGAATCCTCTATTACACAGGTATTAACCACAAGATCGGCGAGACCCATGACGGCGCCTCGACGATGGACTGGATGGAGCAGGAGAAGGAGAGAGGTATCACCATCACCTCCGCTGCTACCACCTGTTTCTGGAAGAATAACAGAATCAACATCATTGACACCCCCGGACACGTTGACTTTACGGTTGAGGTGGAACGTTCTCTGAGAGTTCTGGACGGTTCCGTTACCGTACTGTGCGCGAAGGGCGGCGTTGAGCCCCAGTCCGAGACAGTATGGCGTCAGGCTGACAACTATAAGGTCCCGAGAATGGTGTATGTCAATAAGATGGATATTATGGGCGCTGATTTCTATCATGTTCTTCAGATGATGAAGGACAGACTCAAGTGCAACGCAGTCCCGATTCAGCTTCCTATCGGTGTTGAAGAGACCTTCGAGGGTATTATCGACCTCGTCACCATGACCGCCGAGACTTACGGCGGCCCCAAGGGCGAGGACAGGATCGAGATCGAGATCCCCGACGATATGCTTGAGACGGCTAAGGAATACCGTCAGGCGCTGCTGGAAGCTGTCGCGGAGACCGACGAGGAACTTCTGGACAAGTTCATCGGCGAAGAAGAGATCACCGTAGACGAGATCAAGGCTGCGATCCGCAAGGCGACTATCGCAAACGAGATGGTTCCCGTATGCTGCGGCACTTCCTACAGAAACAAAGGCGTTCAGAAACTGCTCGACGCGATCGTTGACTATATGCCCGCTCCCACCGACATCCCCGCGATCAAGGGCGAGGATGTCAAGACAGGCGAAGAAGTCGACAGACACGCGTCCGACAGCGAGCCGTTCTCGGCTCTGGCGTTCAAGATTGCTACCGACCCTTATGTCGGCAAGCTCTGCTTCTTCAGAGTTTATTCCGGTAAGGTAGAGAAGGGTACCTCCGTGTACAACTCCACCAAGGATAAAAGCGAAAGAATCGGCAGAATCCTGCAGATGCACGCGAATGACCGTAAGGACATCGACGTATGCTACGCGGGCGACATCGCGGCGGCGGTCGGCTTAAAGAACACCACTACGGGCGACACTCTCTGTGATGAGAGCCATCCCGTTATCTTAGAATCCATGGAGTTCCCCGATCCGGTTATCAAGGTCGCTATCGAGCCCAAGACCAAGGCGGGTCAGGAGAAGATGGGTATTGCTCTGGCAAAATTAGCAGAGGAAGATCCCACCTTCAAGGCGTACACCGACGAGGAGACAGGCCAGACCATCATCGCGGGTATGGGCGAGCTTCATCTGGAGATCATCGTTGACAGACTGCTTCGTGAGTTCAAGGTCGAGGCGAACATCGGTAAGCCTCAGGTCGCTTACAAAGAGACCATCCGTCAGGAGTCGAGCGTTGATACGAAATACGCGCGTCAGTCCGGCGGTAAGGGTCAGTACGGTCATGTTAAGATCCGTATCTCTCCCAACCCCAAGGGCGGCTACGAGTTCGTCAACTCCGTTGTCGGCGGCGCGATCCCGAAGGAATACATCCCGGCGGTTGATCAGGGTATCCAAGGCGCGATGCTTTCCGGCGTTTTGGCGGGTTATCCCGTCGTAGACGTCAAGGTCGAGCTCTTTGACGGTTCCTACCACGAGGTCGACTCTTCCGAAATGGCGTTCAAGATCGCCGGTTCCATGGCGTTCAAGGAAGCGATGAAGAAGGCGGATCCCGTCCTCTTGGAGCCGATCATGAAGGTCAACGTCATCGTTCCCGAGGAGTACGCAGGCACCGTATTCGGCGACTTCAACTCCAGACGCGGCGCTGTCACGGGACAGGATATCGAGAACGGTACCGCGAGAATTTCCGCGAACGTTCCGCTCTCCAATATGTTCGGTTACGCTACCGACCTTCGATCCAAGACACAGGGCAGAGGTCAGTACGTTATGGAGCCCTCGCATCACGCGGAAGTTCCGAAGAACGTTGGGGAAGAGATCATGTCTGAAAAAAGAAAAGGCTAAAGCCTTACAGTGAAGAATTGAGGGAGGGCTTCGCCCGCACCCGATTCCTGTATCTGCTCACTAAAACGCTACAGATTGTAGCAAGAAAGAAATAACGGCACAAATTATTGCGTTATTTTTGAAAAAACCTATTGCAATTCTGAGTAAGAATTGGTAAAATAATCTCAATGTAAATTTATTTACAATATTAAGGAGGAAAAATTTCCAATGGCAAGACAAAAGTTTGAAAGAAATAAGCCGCATGTAAACATCGGTACTATCGGCCACGTTGACCACGGTAAGACCACTCTGACCGCTGCTATCACAAAGGTTCTGAACTTTGGCGGTTCCGCTGATTTCGTTGATTATGCTAACATCGATAAGGCTCCCGAAGAGAGAGAGCGTGGTATCACAATCAACACCGCTCACGTTGAGTACGAGACCGCGAAGCGTCACTATGCTCACGTTGACTGCCC
>CAZPOG010000081.1:0-9312 GCA_964588105.1 uncultured Ruminococcus sp.
ACTCGATCCCACCTTCAGGAGTCCGTGACCTGCATCAACATTCGTTATATACGATTGGAATATAAAGGCCCGCAAGAGGAAAAATCCTGAGAATTAATATAATAATAAAGAGGCACTTTGAAGAGTGTCTCTTTTTATGTCCTCTTGCAATCGGCTGTTTTGCGGCAGATCATTAAATATGATTAGCGCTATCGATCCGGATCAACGTTTTTTGTTTTCTTTGTGCGTATCTGACCGCTTCATACGCGCCGCCGCTACTGCGTACGGTGTAGGCAATCACAACATCGCTGTGATTCACCGTCCAGCGGTTGCGGGCTTTGAAAGCGGCTTTGTAGTGGATACCGGCGAGCTCGTCGGGGATAATGACGTCGTCATACATCGCGGCGTAATAGTCCCTGTTCGTGTTGACATCATTGGTCATATACGGCTTGACGCAGATCAGCTTGATATGCGGATGATCTTTCTTTGCCCTGCGGACGGCAGAGGAAAACAGGCTGTCGAACTCCCCCATCGCGCCGGTGTAGAACAGCCCACAGCCCTGCTGTATCGCCGTTTTGATCGCTTTATCCAATTCTCCGTGGATGTTTTCAAATATTTCTCTGTGACCGAACCCGCAGCACGCTTTCATATCTCACCAAAAATAAAAAAGCACACAACCGGAGCTGTGTGCCGAAAAACACGTTTACCCCTATTGCGACCAAACAACTTTCAAGCATCCAGAGAATGTGAAAACGGAGCATGTGTTTTTACCATAGGTAAACCCACATTCTCTTAGATGCTCATTATTCAGTTGCTTGGTCGTGCCTTTATTGTATCACGGATTTTGAATGATAGCAACAAAAAAATGCAGAGAAAGAATCAGAGCCTGCCTGTCGTTGTGACAGGCAGGCTTGTTTTTATATCAGGTCGCTTTTGCAGAGCGGTCGGTTCAACTTAGGGTCCTGTCGGTTCTTCAGTCGGATATTCCCATGGGTCATCTAATTTAATCATAAAGGTCGCGCCGGTCTGTGTATCGGGATCCCAGTTACTAAGATCGAGGATCAGGGTCACTTTTACGTCCGTGTCGTCAGTGTCAAAACAGATATTCTTGCCGTTAAATTTCGCCTCATAAGGTATGTAGTACCAAGCCTGATCTTCTGTAACAGATCCCCAACTGATACCATAGTTCTCATCCGCGACGAATTTGAACTGGTAATAATCGCTTTGGACATAATTAAAGGTGATCTGATAGACGCCGGGCGAGACCTCTGTCATCACGTTTTCTTCAGCAGTGGGATCCCACTGCTTATCGTTCAAAAAACCTCCGCTGCCGTTGCCGACCGCGACGATCTTTTCATAAGGAGCTAAGGGCTCTTTCACATATTCGCCGGATACTTTGACTTCCCCTGTCGCAGGATCATAGGTCACGATCACATCGCCCGCGGCGGTCGTCCTGAATTCGGTGTTTTCATCGCCGATCCATTCTTTATCATTCACATCGCCTTTGATAAACCGCACGACTCTGAACTGATATGTTTCGCCGCTTGAAGCGGGAACACCGGATAAGGTGATCGAATAGACGCCGGAGTCATTCTTTGTCATCACATTCTGATCGATCTGCGGATTCCAGGCGCTGCCGAACAGATCCGCATCGCCGGCGACCACATAGACGTCTTCTTTCTCTATCACAAAGACGGGCTCGCCGATCACATAAGGCGTGGACATGCTCGCGAGGTGCTTCTGGATATAGGTCGCGTCAAGGATCGTGACCTTGGTATCTTTGTCGGTATCCGCGGCGATCGGATTGAATTTTTCGACAGGGATGGAAGCGAGCTTCTTCTGGATACAGGTCGCGTCGAGCACGCTGATTACGCCGTCGCAGTCGGCGTCGCCGAGGAGCGGGTTCTTCTCGATCACAACATGGGCGGCGGGTTGCTGATCAGCATCGACGACCGTGTAATAAAAATCATCACGCCTTTGGATCGGGGCGTTCTCGGGAGAGATGACGACAAGCTCTGAGCCAAGCTTGATGACGCCGGGCGCATATAAAGCCGCACCGTCACTAAAGCTTTCAAACCGTTCGATCCCGTTTTCAAACTCTATCGACTGAGCAAATGCTCCTATCGCTGCTTTGCCGCTCAGTGTGATCGTTCCGCCTGCCAGCGTAAGCTTCTTTGCGGCCCTGAGAGTGTAATATTCTCCCGTAAAGGTGAAATCGCCGTCAAGCGTCAAAGAACCGTTATCGGAGAAAATACCGTAAGTCGGCAAATTATCTTTCGTCATATGATAGCTGCCCTTGACGGTCAGATCGAGGCCTTCGGAATAGATCCTGCAGGAGTAAACGACGCTTTCGTGGTTGCTGTCGATGACCGGATCCGAGAGCGTCAGGGTGTTGGTCTCGGGATCGAACTTCGCCTTGCCGCCGTCACCTAAGATATCGTCCATATTGAGGGAGGTGACTTGGGTGGCGCCCAGCCAGAGGTTGTATGGCTCTGATTTCCTGATGACGACTTCACCGGCTTTATTACCGTCTGAATCGAGGACACAGTAGTAGGTATCGGATTTGTCTCTCCCGATCTTACCGTTCTCGGGAGTGGTGATCACCAGTTTAGAACCGAGCGTGAAAGCTTCGTATGAACGTATGCCGTTTGTGACCTCGATCTTTTCGATACCGTCCTCTATCGTGAGATTTTCAGCGCAGAAGATATCGTAATGTTCCCCTCCGTCAGCAACGATCACGCCGGATGTCAAGGTAACGTTTTCATTTCCGTATATGGCGGTGTCATAGCCATTGAAGGTGAAATTGCCGTCGAGCGTCAAGTCGGTATCATCATCTGCATATATTCCGAATTTGGGTTCATCCGTCATATGATAGCTGCCCTTGACGATCAGATCGGTATTCTCGGCATAGATCTTGAAAGGACCTCTGTTTTCTGTGGGGGCATAGTTTGTGTCGATGATCGGATCACAGAGCGTCAGGGTATGGGTCTGAGGATCATATTTCGCCTTTCCGCCGTCGCCCAGGATATCGTCCTGGTTCTTCGAGGAAACGCGTGTCGAGCCCACCCAGAGGTCATAGTTTACAGGAGCTCCTTCTGCCAGCAGCTGGAGTTCGGAAAGCTGGAAGGTGGTGCCTTCTTTGATCTTGTTGACAGTGAAGCGGAAGTAGGAATAGATTTCGTCAGAGGGATTTGTCAGTCCGAAGGTGTTCGCGGTATAGTTCGCTTCTGCCAGATAATTATTGTCTTTGACATTGGTCAGAACGGTCCAGCTTTCGCCGTCTTTACTGCCCTCGAGCGTCCATGAAACGGGATTGCGTCCGGGATAACTTCCTGTGTCTTCGGCAGTCCAGAGCACATATCCGCTTACTTTGATCTCGTCAATGGATCTAAAGGTCATGGAGATCGGGAAGCTTGCTTTGGACACGCACCACTTGGTTAAGAGGTTACCGTCGGTGAGTTTTTCTCCGCCTTCGTCTTTATTCCCGACATTGCTGTGACCGTCATAAAGTCCGCTGTATTCTTCACAGGTCTGCGGGGTTAAGAGCACGTCCTGCTCGGACATGGTAAGTTTCAGTGTCTCTCCCGAGCTAACCAGTTTGCCCGTACTCGCGATACAAGGCAGCTGTGCTTCGGGTACTTTCAGGGAAACCGTTTCACCTTTTGCCGCGTAGACCACACCGTCGTACTGTATGCCCGTATCACCGACTAAGGTCAAGTCAACGCCAGTGACCGAATAGGCGCGTTTTCCGTTATCTTCCCACGGGCGGAAATTGGTAAGCGGCGTCTTTTCGTGGGTATAATAGACATTTTGAAGAATCGGCTGGGGGGAACCGTAGCCGATGGGATAGGTGGTGTCGCTGATATCGATACAGTTATCAAGGATCACAGCCGTGCCTGTATCGCTCCAGCCCCAAAGGGTAGCGCCGTACGTCGCGCCGGTGATCGAACCGGAGAACACGCATCTGAGCAGAGTGGTTTTTCCTTTGTCGCCGCCATGTCCGATAATACCGCCGCTGTGAGATTGTGAGGTGGTGATGTTCACATTGACTACGCAATCTATGATATCATTGGTGCCGCCGGAAGCTCTGCCGACAAGACCCGAACCGTGTATGCCGCAGGTGACCGTACCTTCGGTCCTGAGGTTAATGATCGTCGCATCGGAAATGGTGCTAAAGGGCGCGCAGTAGGAACTGTTGGATGTAAGATTGACAGTCAGCGTTTTGCCGTCGCCGTCAAAATAGCCGCTAAAGGGGAAATTGGCGCCGACCATGGTCGTGACAGATATATCGTTTGCCAGTTTGAAGTAAACATCGCGGGTATCGGCGCCGCTGTCAATATAATCGGCAAGATTGTTCCAGTCATCCGCATCCTTGATCAGATAGGGAGATCCGGAGGTGCCCTGTCCGTCGAGCTCAAGGGTTACCGGCTTCTGGATCACCATATGCCCGGCATAATTTCCGTTAGCATCCATTACCCACTGACCGGAGTAAATATATCCGCCTTTCGGGAATGTCAGCTTTTGGTCGCCTTGTATGCTGATCGTATTTCCATAGTATGCCATATGTCCTTCGGCTTCGACTCTTTTTGCGTCCTTTTTGATCGCCATCGTCCAGTTACTATTGATGCCGTAAGAATTGCCGACAGCTTTAACAGAGCCGGATTCTATCGTCAGATAATGGTGCGCGTGAATGCCTTCCCCATTACCCCTGAAAGTGAAGTCGCCGCTCAGGGTCAGATTGCAGTTTTCCGCATAAATGCCGAAGTCTGACGCAGAGGTCATGTGATAGCTGCCTTTGACAGTGATCGTCGTTTTGGTATAGATTTTTGCGGTCTTTCTCTCGAACTCATGATCTCCGCTGATGACCGGATCTGATAGCGTCAGGACGCCGGTATCCGGGTCGAACTGCGCTTTGCCGTCGCCGAGAATATCATTTTTATTCTTCGAGGTGACGCGAGTGCTGCCCAGCCACAGATCATACTCGATCGCAGGTTGTGCTACGACATAAATACAGTTGTAGAACCAGTCATCTCCGCCGTCTCCGTCCGGTCGGAAGTATACGTTGTAGACGTCGTCTTTGGTGATCTCACCGTTCTCGCCGTAATTGACAATCGCGTCTATGGGATACATCTGCATGGAATTGTTATAGACCTTAGCAACCCTGAGCTCATCAGAAGTTTTCAGCGCCAAGCCCTCGAGCACATACTCTTCGGTTCCGGCGCCTTCGTTTCTGGTCATTTTATAATCGTCAGAGACGTTCCATATGTTGAAGCTTCCGACGACATAATACGCCCGCTCTTCTACGGCAGACACCGTCAGCTGGAAAGCTGTGAGCAACAGCGCTGCCGCAAGGATCAGGGATAATATTTTTTTCATTTCCGACTTCCTCCTATATACAGGAATAATTATTCATATTAATTATACTATACCGCAACAAGATCCGCAAGGTTTTTGCGCATTTTTCACAGAAAACAGAAGAGGCGCCCGAAGGCGCCTTTCGTGCTGTAATCCTACTGTTGTGATACGGTAACCGTCGCTTTGCCGATGAAGGTCTCGCCGTCATAGAATTTGCAGACGATCTCCTGTGACTGTATCGCCTCAAAATGCGAGGTGATATACCATCCTCCGCTGCCGTCGGCTACGGTCGCGTCGTCAAGCTTTGAGATACGGCTGCCTTCTCCGTCCTCTACGGCAAGGGCAAGCTGTCCGGGAGCGTATCCGCTGTCTTTGCTGATAAAATATACCACCGTCAGTTCTTCCTCAGAAGAGATCGCCGACGCAACGTCAACACCGCTGACCACAGCGACTGAGTTGACATAGCCTTCATCCGCCGCTTCCTCTTCGGCTACTTCATAAGCGGCGCCTTCGTCGGCTTCCCGATACGACTCAGAGCTCATCGAGACGCTTTTCGCCTGCAAGATAAACACGATCGCTCCCACGGCGATGACCGCCGCGACAAAGACTGCCGCGATCGCCGTGATCTTTCCGGCGGAAATACGGGTGATCTTCTGTTCTTTTGCTTTGATGATCGCCGCGTCCACCGCGGAATCATCGGCAGTCACACGACTGTAAACTTCTTTGATCTGATTCATCATCATTCCTCCTCCGTAAGGTAGTTTTTCAGCAGCTCTCTGCCGCGGGAGAGCCGAGTGCGGACGGCGGAGGGTGAACAGGAGGTCATCTTTGCGATCTGATCGGTCTTGTAGCCCTCATAGTAATGAAGATAGAGCGCGGTGGAATACTTCTCATCAAGACTCATCAGAGAGAGGAACAGCTCCTTCTTCTCCAGATCGTCTGAGAAGGTTTCTCCCACCCATTCGCCCAAAGAGGCTTCGGCAAATCTCTGATTCTTCCTGCCGATACGTTTCGCCTCGTTCTGGGCGACACGAATCAGCCACGCCTTGATGTGTTCCTCTTCCTTGAGCTTGTGAGAATTCTTGTAAAAACGAATCAGCGTGTTTTGCAGAGCGTCCTCGCTGTCTTCTTTGTTCTTGAGGATGTTCAGCGAAATTCTGAATATCATGTCGCTGTAGCGTCTCGCAAAACCCTCAAACTCGCTGTCTGTCATCTTCTCACCGTCCTTGTGAAAACGTCTTCAAGAATAATACCCCGAAGGAATGTATTTTGTTGCATTACTGGATTGTCATTCTGAGCATACGCGAAGAATCCCCTTGTGATCGCTGTCAGATTTTTACCAACAGTAATAACAGGGGGATTGCCGCGGGGCTAAGCCCCTCGCAATAACATTTTTTATTTCAGCAGACCTTTCGCGTATTTATACGCGATGATCTTCTCACATCTGGAAGTCAGGATATCCTTGCTGATGGTGCCGTCGTTCACAGCGCTCATGATATCCGAATACGCCTCCTCATAATCTTTGACAATGATTATGTCGTTGCCCGCTAAGATCGCCTTAGCCGCTACGCTGTAGCCGTCGGAATAGGCAGAATAATCTTCTTCGTCAAGAATATCGGAGATGATGACTCCCGTAAAGCCGAGGTCTTCTCTGAGGACGGAATGGATCGTTTCGGAGAGCGCCGCAGTATGGCCGGAATCCATATTCTTTACCACAACGTTGGAAACCAGAACAAAGTGGGCTCCCGCGTCGATACCGGCTTTGAAGGGCTTGGTATCCGTGTTCATGATCGTTCTTGCGTCACGGGTATCGACAACGACGCTGTCGGTAGTATCAGGGATCGTGCCGTAACCGGGAAAGTGCTTCAAAGCGACGGACACGCCCTTGTTCTGGGAGGTCTTTGTCACATACTCGGCATACGACGAAACGGTGTCGGGATCGGAGGACAGAGAACGGGAATACATGATCTGGTCATAGTTGTCGGGCATATCCAAGACAGGCGCTAAATTGAGGTTGATCCCCAGAGAGGCGAGTGTTGACGCCTTGTCGCTTTCCGCTTTCTCCACGGCGTCCATGCCGCCGGAATCATAGGTGTTTCTCACAGAGTCGAGACCGAGCTGAGGGAAGGTCGTGTTGTAGCCGCCTTCTTCCTTCACCGCCATGATCGGCGCAATCTTCGCTTCGCTTTTGACGGTTGCGGTGGTCGTCTTAACCTCTGTATCGCTCATGTCATAAAAGTTGGACTCGGTAAAGAGGAAGCCTCCCAGTGAATACCGGTTGAGCTGGGAAGCGGCGTCGGTCGTATCAGCGCATACGCCGAGGATCAGCTGACCGACCATCTGCTCTGTGGAAAGATCCTTAACATATTCCTGCGCTTTCTCCTCATACTGGGAGAAGATCCCTGCCGGAGTCTCGGCGGGCTTTTCGCCTTCCGCTTGAGTTGCATCCTGCGAAGTGGTGGCAGCCTGTGTGCCCTCTTCGGCAGCCTTGAGCGCTCTCTCCTCCTCCATCACGCCTAAAAAGTGATACAGAGAATAGCCGAACGCTCCGCCGGCAATCAATATCAATACAGTAGAAATAATAATAAACTTCTTCATAACAGTCCTCCATATCATGGGGCCGACCCATAATCCATGAACATCATACCACAACATATCGTGTTTTTCAACATAATTTGACAAGAAATTACGGATGATCACAAACCGATTGACAAAATCGAGCTTTTGCGGTACGATAAACACGTTTTGGAGTGGTAATATGAGAAAGAACCGGATCCTTTCCGTATCGGCGCTGCTGCTCGCGGCGATGATATGGGGCGTCGCCTTTGTCGCGCAGGACAAGGCGAGTGAAACGCTCGGCACGTTCACCATCAACGCCTCGCGCTCGCTGATCGCGTCCGTCGTGCTGATCCCCTTGGCGCTGGTACTGAGAAAAAAACAGAATAAATCTTTTTTTGAGAAGACAAAAGACGACCGTCACAGCCTGATCAAGGCGGGTCTGCTGTGCGGATTCTTCCTGTGTATCGCAGTAAATCTCCAGCAGTTTGCCATCTCGATGTATCCCGAGAGCGCCGCAGTCTCCGGCAGGGCAGGATTCATCACGGCGCTGTATATTATTTTTGTTCCGATCTTCGGGTTGTTTCTCAAAAAGAAGCCGAGCCTGATGATCATTCTCGCCGTAGTTTTAGCGACGGTCGGGCTGTACTTTCTCTGCCTTTCGGGAGGGATCGACGCGCTGTATACGGGCGATATCGTTATGACGTTGTGCGGTATGTCCTTTGCGGTGCAGATCCTCTGTGTGGATCATTATATTGACCGCGTGGATCCCATCAAGCTCTCATCTTTGCAGTTCTTCGTCTGCGGCGTATTGTCCGCGATACTGATGTTTGTCTTTGAGGGACTTGACATGAGGGCGCTTTTAGACAGCTGGGGTCCGATCCTCTATCTCGCGGTAGTCTCCAGCGGCGGCGGATATACCCTGCAGATCATCGGTCAGAAGTATTCCGACTCGCCCACCGTCTCCTCGATCCTGATGAGCATGGAGTCGGTCTTTGCCGCCTTGGGCGGAGCAATCATCGCCGGAGAACAGCTCAAAGGAAGAGAGATCTTAGGCTGTGTCATCATGTTCATAGCGATCATCATCGCGCAAATACCGAAAAGAGAGAAGAGAGAATAGAGAAAAGAGAAGAGATAAGGGCGGGCTCTGCCCGCACCCGATTCTTTATTGGTGCAAACAATAAAGCAGGAGTTTCAAAAAGAAGCTCCTGCTTTTCGTTTAGTTATAATAATTGTTCGAGCGAAGCGAGTAACCATCACTATTCTCTCTTCTCTCTTCTCTCTTCTCTCTTCTCTCTTCCTTATTGCCTGCTATAGAAAACATCCAGCATCAATTCGAGAACCGACTGGTCATTCGGGTAGAACTCGGCGTGTTCGCCTTCTCTCATCTCGCCTTCGATACCTCTGTACTCGATCTGGGAT
>CAZPOG010000082.1:0-9279 GCA_964588105.1 uncultured Ruminococcus sp.
GTATCTCCAACATCGAAGATCACTCCGACCGCAACGGTATGCATATCGAGATCGATATCAAGAGAGAAGCGTCCGCGCAGGTCGTACTCAATAAACTGTTCATGATGACCCAGCTGCAGTCTACCTTCGGCTGCATCATGCTTGCGATCGTAGACGGCCAGCCCAAGGTGCTTACCCTCAAAGAAATGCTTCAGTGTTATATCGCGCACCAGGAGCAGGTCATCGAGCGCCGCACGATCTTTGACTTGAGAAAAGCCAAAGAGAGAATGCACATCTTAGAGGGCTTGAAGATCGCGATCGACTTTATTGACGAGGTCATCGCCATTATCCGCAAGAGCAAAGACCAGGCAGCGGCGAAGATTGCTTTGTGCGAGCGTTTCGGTCTGGACGACGCGCAGGCGCAGGCAATCGTTTCAATGAGACTCGGTCAGCTCACCAACATGGAGCGTACCAAGATCGAGGACGAGATCGCTGCTCTCTCCGCAAAAATCAAAGAGTTCAACGAGATCTTAGCCTCCGAGACCAGACGTCTTGAGATCGTCAAGGAAGAGGCGTTAGAGATCCGCAACAAATATTCCGATCCCAGACGCACCGAGATCTGCGCGATCTCCGGTGAGGTGGATATCGAAGACCTGATCCCGAAGGAAGAGTGTGTTATCACCTTCACCAAGTTCGGTTACATCAAGCGCATGAGCCAGGATACCTACAAACTCCAGAAGCGCGGCGGCAGAGGCGTCTCCGGCATGACCAGAAGAGACGAGGACGTTGCGACAGAAATGTACATCTCCGGCTCTCATGACTACAACCTCTTCTTCACCAATAAGGGCAGGGTATATCGTCTCAAGTGTTATGAGATCCCCGAATCCACCCGCCAGAGCAAGGGTATCAATATCGCGAACCTCTTGCCGCTGTCCGCGGAAGAGAAGGTAACTTCGATGATCTGTGTGCCTGAGTTTGACGAGGAAAAATATCTTGTGATGGTTACCCGCAGGGGTATCATCAAGAGGATTGCCTTAAACGCCTATAACACCGCCCGCAAGGGAGGTCTCATCGCGCTTGATATCAACGAAGGCGACGAGCTCGGCTGGGTCAAGATGACCACCGGTCTGGATGACGTCATCATTGCTACCAAGAAAGGTATGGCGATCCGCTTCAAGGAGACCGACGTCCGTCCGATGGGCAGACTTGCCCGCGGCGTCAAGGCGCTCCGGCTCAAAGCGGGCGATGAGGTTGTCGGTACCAGCATCATTGATGAGGAGAAATTCGTCCTCACCGTTTCCGAGACCGGTTACGGCAGGCTGTCCAACCCTTCCGACTATCGTGTACAGTCGAGAGGCGGTATGGGTCTTACCAACTATCATGTGGCTAAATACGGCGATGTTGCCGCGTTGTCTGTGGTATCCGCAGACGATGATATCATCATGATCTCCGAGTCGGGTGTTATCATCCGTATCTTAGCTTCTACCATCCGTATTTGCAACAGACCCTCGAAGGGCGTCACCGTCATGAAGATCAAAGGCGAAAATAAAGTTGTTACGATCGCCAATGTTCCTCATGAAGACGATGAAGTGACAGAAGAGGAAGCAGGTGAAGAAAATGAAGAAGCTTAATATCATCACTGCGCTCCTGCTCATACTGCTTTTGACATTCTCGCTTGCGGGCTGTAAAGATAATAACAGCCCCACCGAAGCAAGCACCGAAGGAATCTTTGAAATCAAAGAGCTGGTTGAGACCAACCCGCCCGAAGAAGGATCAATAGAAGAATACTTTAACCGCTGTTCCGCGCTCTCTATCGAGAACGATAAAGAGATCAGGGTCTCTTCCGACGTATGGAACGAGGAAGAGCTTGACAACACTCAGGTGAGATATACTTCTCTCGGCAGCGCGATCGTCAATACGGTTTTATATGACAAAGAGCAGAGAAAGGTGCTTGGAGTAGCGACATCCGTGAATATCGACAACTATTCCGACGAAGCGACCCGCGCGAATATGATTTATAACGTTTCGGTTTTCACCGCGGCAATGATCAAAGGAGAGAAAGACGACGTAGCCGCTATCAGTTCGGATTTTGAGAGCGTGATCGAGTCCGGTATCGAGATGTACCGCGACGACGTCAAGTTATCTTTATCGACGGACAATACGACTGTTTCGATGATAGCTGAGCCAATTGAGCCGACAGAATAAACAATCATTTGGAAGGAATGTGATTTTATGGCAGAAATATATATCCTGCGAGTGCTTTCGGGCGTTCGCTTCGAAAAACTCAACACCGCGATGGAGAATGTCAAAAAGAACTCCGGTCAGTCGAAGTTCAAGACCTTCTTCGATATGATCGGCTGTACGCTTCGCTACGGCGCGGGTTATAACGACTATGATATCTTTCACTTCTACGACATCCCTCATAAGCTGAGAAAGACTTACGTTACCCGCGTGATCAACAAAAAGATCATCATGAAGTGCAACGACCAGTCTGTCTCGGACAACCTCCACTATAAGAGCCGCTTCAACCGCGCGTATGAGAAGTATCTCGGCAGAGAGTGGTTTGACGTAGAGAATAAAACTTTTGAGGATTTTGAGAAGTTTGTCGAGAACAAGGAATATATCTTCTGCAAGCCCGACGGTCTGGATTCCGGCAGAGGCATCGAAAAGCTCAAGGTCGCTGATTTTGAATCCGCCAAGGCGCTCTATGACTACTGTATTGAAAAAGGCTTCGGTGTAATCGAAGAACTTGCCAAGCAGCATCCGAAAATGGCGTCGCTTCATCCGAACTCGGTCAACTGTGTCCGTATGCAGACGATCGTGGTAGACGGCAAGCCGCATCTGGTTTACGCCGCGTGCAAAGCGGGCAACGGCGGTCACTTTGTCGATAACTTAGGTTTTGACGGTATCAACATTCCCGTGGACAAAGAGACAGGAAAGCTGACCAAACTCGGCAGAACCGAACATCGCACCCTTCACACCGAGCATCCGATGACCCACGTCGTCTTTGACGGCTTTGAGATCCCGTACTTCAAAGAAGCGGTCGAGCTGTGCTTCAAGGCGGCGCTCGACACCCCGAAGGTCAAGTTTGTCGGTTGGGACTGCTATATCGGTGAGGATGGTCCCGGTATCATCGAAGCGAACGACTATCCGGACTATTACTTCTGGCAGCTGCCGGAACTTACCCCCGACAGAAAGGGTATCCTGCCGTATTTTGAAGAGTTGTTCCACCAGAAGATCACACCCTACAGAAAGATAAAATAAGAGGTTTCATATGGAAAAAAACAGAGTAACCGTGCTGGTCGCGGGACAGAAATTAACCATTCTCTCAGAAGATCCCGAGAACTATGTGATCGATCTTGCCGCCAAAATCGACGCAAGGATCACTGCGCTCACCATGAAGAATATGACAAGAGAAAAAGCGGCGGTGCTGACCGCGCTGGATTTTGCTGACGACATGGAAAAGGACAAGAAGGCGCAGGCAGAGATCAAAGAACAGATTAAGGACTATATCCGCGAGATCTCCGAGCTCTCCGCCGAGTGTGAAAGCCTCAAAGCGCAGGCGGACAAGCTCAGAGAAGAGAAAGACAAGGAACGTCACGAAAAAGAAGCCCTCCAGAAGATCGTCAAAGATTTGCAGACCGGCATCGAGACCTTCCGCGAGCAAAGCGCCAAAATGGTAAAGCCCGCCGAAGAGGAGCCTGCTCCCGCGCTGACCGATCAAGACGCTCCCGCCGAGGAGCCGATTGCCGCACAAATACCCGACAAAAAACCTCAGACTACCGACGACGGCGATCTTTCTTTCGATTTTATCGAAGAGGAACAGAAGCCTGTTCATACTCCTACGCCGAGCGCTCCTAAGAAAAAGCGCCACGAACATAACCACGAAAATCCCTACAAACAGCAATACATGAAGAGACAGGAAGAAAAAGGTTACACGCCCCAGAGACAGTACAGCCTTTTTGATGATGAAAAAAATTGAGATTTTAGCTCCCTGCGGCAGTAGGGAAAGCGTCATCGCTGCCGTAAGATCGGGCGCCGACGCTGTCTATCTGGGGATGAAAAGCTTCTCCGCCAGAGCGTCGGCAAAAAACTTTGATGAAAACGAGCTGACAGAAGCGGTCGCTTATTGTCACCAAAGAGACGTCAAAGTCTATCTTGCGATCAACACGCTGATGTTTGACAGCGAGATGATAGATGCTGTAGAAGCGGTGAAAACAGCCGCAAAGGCAGATATCGACGCTGTCATCGTGCAGGATATGGGTCTGTGTGAATGGATCAGGAAAACCGTTCCCGAGCTCAGACTGCACGCGTCAACCCAGATGAGCGTTCATACCCCGTACGGCGCAAAAGCGCTCTATGAGCTCGGTTTCAAGCGGGTAGTACTCTCCAGAGAGCTCAGTTTGGATGAGATCAAAGCAATCCACGACTTCTGCCCCGAGATAGAGCTTGAGGTGTTTGTTCATGGCGCTTTATGTATGTGTCTGTCGGGACAGTGTTTGTTTTCCTCTGTGCTCGGCGGACGCTCCGCCAATCGCGGGATGTGCGCCCAGCCGTGTCGTCTGCCGTTTTTTTCGGGGGAGAATGATCACGCGCTGAGTCTCAAAGATAACAGCGCCGTTTCCTATATCCGACAACTGCAGGAGATCGGCGTCACCTCGGCGAAGATCGAAGGCAGGATGAAGCGCGAAGAATACGTTGCAACTGCTGTCAGCGCGTGTGCGCAGTCGAGAGATAACGGCTTTGTGGATGAAACCACGGCGACAAACCTGCGGTCTGTCTTCTCCCGCGCTGGTTTTACCGACGGATATATAAGGGGAGAATTGGGCGAAGAGATGTTCGGCTTTCGGCAGAAGGACGATGTCGCTCTCGCGACCGATAAACTCCTCAAAGAGATCCGCAACACCTACCGGAATGAAGCAAAACGTCTGGATGTAGATTTTTCATTCCATGCGACTGTCGGAGAGAGAGCAACGCTCACCGCTTTTTGTCTTGACCGCGAAATTTCTGTTTTTTCCGATCTTCCCGTCGAAGAAGCGCGCACCCTGCCGTTGAGCGAAGAGAAGATCCGCGAAAACCTTTCCAAAACCGGAAACACACAGTATCAGACGGGGAATATTTCCATTCAAATCCCGGACAATATCAGTATGCCGCTGTCCGCGCTCAACGCGATGAGACGATCCGCTTTAAAAGAAATGGATCAAGCGCTTCAAAAGCGGCACGATTATCAGATCAACGAACATCCGTCCATGGATGTGGTTGATAAATGTTCTACCTTCAACACATTAAGATACGCAACAGCAAAGTCCGCGCAAATCCTACCCGCGCTGAAAGACTTTGATTTGGTCTTTTTGGACTTATTTGCATTTGACGGTGTGGATCATCTGCCGGATAATATTGCGGTGGAGGTCCCGAGAGCGCTGTTTTCTAACGAACAAGAAGCGTATAAGAGGCTCAAAGAGCTCAAAGCGAGCGGCGTTGATCACGCAATGGTACACAACATTGCGTCGCTTCGGATAGCAAAAGAGCTTGGATTTACCGTTCACGCGGGATTCGGGCTGAATATCACCAATTCCTACGCGCTGGATTTTTACGCGAGGCAAGGCGTCGTCGATGCGGAGCTGTCCGCCGAGATCGACTTCAAAAAGATCGAAAAGCTGAAAAAATCGATCCCGGTCGGTGTGATCGCCTATGGGTATCTGCCGCTGATGATTACCAGAAATGCACCGATTCATCAGAAATCCTGCAAAAATATAGAGTATTTGCAAGACAGAAGAGGGGAGAGGTTCCCTGTTATCAAGGGCATGGATTGCTATGAGATCCTCAACTGCGTACCGCTTATTTTGCCGCAGAAGAATTCTATCAAAGAAAGTGACGTTTTCCGTGTTTTCCGCTTTTCTGTGGATAACTCTGTGGATAAAGTGGAAAAAATCCTTGAAAATTTAAGGGAAAATGATGGTTTTGAACGGTTTACCCACGGTTTGTATCTAAAGGGTGTTAAAAATTTCACAATCGTTTAAAGAATTATTTTACGGAAAAAAGGAAATTTCCAATAAGAAAAAATGGTTTTTCCTTATATGAATAATGACATTTTTGTAACAGTTTTTCACCTGTAAAAATGAAAGACGGCGTGAAAAATTGCAGGGAGGCAGCATGAGTCTTTTAAAAGTGAAGAAACTAAGACCCGACGCGAAGATTCCCAAGAGAGCGACCGAAGGGTCCGCGGGAATGGATCTCTATGCCTGTATCGACGCGCCGGTGGAGATACTACCCCATCAAAGAGCGCTGATCCCCACGGGGATAGCGATCGCGCCGGAGAGTCCTGAGTATGCCGCGTTTATCTATGCACGCTCGGGCTTAGCGATCAAAAAGGGCATTGCTCCCGCCAACTGTGTCGGCGTGGTGGATTCCGACTACCGCGGTGAGGTATGCGTCGGGCTTCTCAACAGCTCCGATACTGTTTTCACGGTAGAGCCGTTTGAGCGGATCGCCCAGATGGTCATCGCGCCCGTAGAGCTGCCCAAGATCGAAGAGGTTGATGATCTGGACGTCACCGACAGAGGTACAGGCGGCTTCGGATCGACGGGAAAGAAATGATAACAGCGTATAATCGCTGAACACAAGGATAAAAATATATTGATTAGTGTTTTCGTTAATCATAATCGAAAGGGGTATATGAATGTTTTCAAAGGATATCGGTATTGACTTAGGCACAGCGAATACGCTGGTGTATATGAAGGGCAAGGGCGTAGTTATGCGTGAGCCTTCCGTTGTCGCTGTCGACGTCAAGCGCGACGTGGTGCTGGCGGTCGGCAGAGAGGCGAAGGAGATGATCGGCAGAACGCCCGGTTCCATCGTTGCGATCAGACCGCTGAAAGACGGCGTGATCGCGGATTTTGAGATCACCGCTACCATGCTGAAATATTTTATACGCTCCGTTGTGAAGTCGGGCTTGTTCTCCAAGCCGAGGATCGTTATCTGTATTCCCTCCGGCGTGACCGAGGTAGAGAGGAACGCTGTTGAGGACGCTGCGCGTCAGGCGGGCGGCAGAGACGTCGAGCTGATCGAAGAGCCGATGGCGGCGGCGATCGGCGCGGGACTTCCCGTTGATTCTCCTACCGGCTGTATGGTCGTCGATATCGGCGGCGGTACCAGTGAGGTTGGCATCGTATCGCTGGGAGACATCGTCGCGTCCCAGTCAGTGCGTGTCGCAGGCGATAAATTTGACGAAGCGATCATCACTTATATCAAGAAGAAGTACAATCTTCTGATCGGTGAGAGGACCGCGGAGGATATCAAGATAGAGATCGGCTCCGCTTATCCGTATGACGACGAAGGCGATATGACCGTCAAGGGCAGGAACTTAGTAGACGGTCTGCCCAAGAACATCCGCATTTCTGCGGCGGAAGTCAGAGAAGCTCTGAAGGATCCTTTGAATATCATTATCGACGCGATCCTGAGCACCCTCGAGAAGACCCCGCCCGAGCTCGCGGCGGATATCATCGACAGAGGTATCACCCTGACCGGCGGCGGCGCGCTGCTCAGAGGTCTGGACAAGCTCGTAGAAGAAGAGACCGGTATGCCGGTACATGTTGCCGACAGACCGCTCGACTGTGTTGTTGACGGTACCGGAATCAAGCTTGATCCGAGCTACAGACGTCAGAAACATTCCAAAAACGACAACAAATAAATAAAACACATGCGGCGGAAGGAGATTTTCTCCTTCCTTTGCCGTGTTATATCATTTTACATACTAATCATGAAGAGAACTCGCGACACAGATTCTATCGACAACGGTTGTACTGTGCGGGAGATACAATAATCGACGACAATATGAAAGAATTCTTAAAATCTACAAAAATCAAAATACTGCTTTCGGTACTGCTGGTACTGGTTATGCTCTCGGTGTTCACTCAGAACGTCGGGAATAACTTTGTGTCAACCATCGTCAACGGATTGACGGGCGGGCTATCGAGCGTTACCGCGGCGGCGACCGACGATGAGCAGGACGGCTTGAGCGACAAAGAGCTTTTGGAAGAATATAAAAGGCTCAAAAAAGAGAACGCCAACCTCAGAGCAGAGCTGGTGGATTATTATGCGGTCAAAAGCGAGAATGTCAGACTGTGGAAATTCTATGAGCTGAAAAAACAGCATCCGGACTTTACATTAGTTCCCGCCATGGTCGTCAAGAGAGACGCCAATGACGAATTTGGCGCGTTTTCTGTGGACAAGGGAACTTCCTCGGGCGTTAAAGAAGGCGATCCGGTACTTTCTGAGACCGGTTTGATCGGATGGGTGTCCGAATGTGATCTGAACACCTGCAAGGTGGTTACCGTTCTTTCTCCCGGAACACGCATCGGCGCCGAGGATACCAAGAGCGGGGATACCGGTATCGTGACGGGTTCTCCGAAATACGCTTCTCAGAATATGACGGTGTTCTCCAAGCTGACGTCCGACAACAAGGTGGAAGTAGGAGATATCATCACCACGACCGGCGCCAGCGGGATCTATCCTAAGGGGTTGGTCATCGGAGAGGTCTCGGATCTCGGATATGATACTTACGACTCGTCCTACTACGCGGTGATCAAACCGTATGAGAATCTGAAAAACCTGACAGACGTTGCGGTGATCATCGGGTTCTCCGGCCAGGGCGAGATCCTGATAGGCGACAGCGGGGAATAAGAATGAACGAGAAAACCGCTTCCGTGTTTCGATATCTGGCATATACGATCGAGATCATACTGGTGTATATTCTCACCACCACCCCGCGGCTGCTGCCGGAGTTCTTCGGCGCAAAGCCGTGTTTGCTGCTGTGCTGCGTGGTGACGATAGCGATATTTGAGAGAGAGATACCCTCTATGGTGTTCGGAATCGTATGCGGCGTCCTGATCGATCTGGGCTATTCCAACTCGATCGGGGTGTTTACGATCACCCTGACGCTGTTATGCTTTGTGATCGGATACGCGGCGAATAACCTGATCCGCGCGAACTTCTTGAATTTTATCATCTGCTCCTTTTTGGTAACGGCTTCTGTCTTTATGCTGTATTTCCTTTTTGAATATGTTTTCAAAGGATATCCTCAGCCGTGGGTGTATTTTTCGAAGAGTCTGATATCCAGAATGGCACAGACATTTATTTGTTCGATCTTGTTTTACTTTATCAACCGTTTCTTCTATCGGGTCATCTCGGCGGAAGAATAGAATAAAAACCTCAGAAAGGAGGCGCGGGCGTGGAAGAAAAACAAAACAAAGGAATCGTAAGAGCGATCATCTGTATCGCGCTTGTGCTTCTGATTTTCGT
>CAZPOG010000083.1:0-9212 GCA_964588105.1 uncultured Ruminococcus sp.
GGTTTTCACCGGATACGGTCAGGTCTGCCTTGTTGGTTTCCGCAAATGCGGTGAGTGTCATGGTGAGCATGATAGCGACAGCCATCAATACTGCAAAGATGGATTTTGTCAGTTTCATAGTTTTGATCCTTTCTGATTTGATATTTATATAATTAAACAAACAACTAAAGAATGACAGGAAGAAATCCTGCGGTTGACCGCGGGGCTGGCCTCTCGGCTGTCCGCGCGATTGTCCGCACGGATGTCCCCTCGGATCTCCCCTCGGCTGACCTCTCGGAGGTCGGAAAGTCATATTGGCGCTTAATTTGGATGACGTCTTTTTCTTTTTAAACATCACCACACCGAATATGATGATTCCAACGCCTAAGAATATTAACATCCACTCGCCGAAACCGCCCGTAAACGGGAGAATCGGACGATGGGTATTTCTGACGGTAGCGGTTGCAGTCGCGCCTCTTTCATCGTCGAAGTAAACTCCTGTTCCGTCATAGGTGATTTGGGTCGTATAGCCCGATACGGCTTCTTCCTCAACGTAAAAGTTATAGTAGTATATATCGCCTGATACGGGGTCTGTTGTATATACAGGCAGTCCTTCAATAACGCGCGTCCACGTTGCGGAGTCGTTTCGTCCATGATCCGCCTCGGTGATCGTAAACCATCCGTCTGCGTCAACGTCCGGGATGATAGAAGTGTCGGTAACGAGTTCATCTGTGCCATCTATATACGAACCAAACTCATCCACCAAGAACCGCCATATCCTGACGCGTATCGACGCCGGTCTGGAACCGTCCATATTGTTCCAGTCGTCCCACATCTTCTGAATGGTAAAATCGATGGTCTCTTCGCAGGGATCCTTGCTCTCACCCGGATTCGGGATCAGGCTTTCATCGTTTGGATCAGTTGGTTTATCGAGCATCAACACCGCTTTTGCGCTGCTCGCGTAAACGTCGATCGGCGTCGCGTCAGCGCCTGCGGTGTCTGAGGCAAGAATTGCGTCCTTCCACCTCTCAAATATCTTATAGTACGGGTCGTTCGTACCCGGGGTTATCGGAGCGGCAAGGTGAGTCACATCGAAACGCTTATATGTGACCGGGGTGCCGTTATCCGTAACTGCCCTGCCTCCGATTTGCTGACCGTTACTTGTCAGCGCGTATTCCAGATCGGTTTTGCGATAAACAGGATACTGATTGTTCTCACCCTCAATGGAAGCAAGGGTATTAAAGCTGTAAACCGACTGTAAACTTGTATTGCCGCTGAACGGGCCGACATACTGAGGCGCGCCGCGAACGACGTCGCAATACTCCATACTGTTGTTCAGGAGCTTGCCCTCATTGTTAAATCCGACGAAGCCGCCCGCGCTGCCCTTTACTCCGTTGCCGCTGCCGTCTTGGTTATTACCGGCTCCGCCGCCGTAAACGTCGTAGCCGATTCCTATTCCCTTGACGGAACAATCTTCAATGCGGGTCCGGTTGCCCTTGATCAGATTGACAACGACCTCGGGATTCTGGTTGTTCCAGTCGATTCCGTCTTCGGAACACGGTAAAGCGACTGATGAATCACCTATGGTGATCAGCGCCGTATCCGATACGCCGGGCTGTGTGCTCTTCACAAGTGATACGCCGATCCTCAGTCCGAGAAGATTGAGATAGAGCACATCTCCGTCGCTCAGAACTCTCAGTCCCAGAATATTTGATCCGGTACCGATATTGATCAGGTTGATCCTTTCCAGCTGAGGCACATACAGCGCCTTGACCAGTTCGTTAAGTATGAACAGAACAGCCTGTACCAGCGGAGAAGACGCCTGCGCTTCGATAAGATAATGCATATCGGTCTTGCCGACAAAGCCGCCCGCTATCTCGTCGCTGTACACCTGTTTTAATTTTTCAACCTTGCAGGATTTGATCTTAGATACATCTGCGTATCCGACAAAGCCGCCTGCGATCGGCTCTGCGCCGCCGGTCGCCATAATGATCGCTCCGGCGTCGATTCCTTGTACTTCACAATCCTCGGTATGGGTGCTGAGGATATCGAACACACCGGCTGTCAAACCGACCAGATCGCTGACCGCGTTGATATTATCGGCGTCTACTACGCCGGATTTGCCCATATGTCCGATGAATCCGCCTGTGTAATTCAGGCCGTAGACCGTGTTCAGGTTGGTGACCTTAGAGTGCTTCACCGTGCCGTTCATCATCGCGCCGCCGAAGCCGCCCGCACAGCCGGTGTGTCTGGTTTCATTTAATAAAGCCTGACTGCTTTCGCCGTGAACACGGATGATGATACCGTCGTCTACGCCGTTTACCTCGCTGTAATACACATAAGATCTGAACGCGTCGATGACGCTGACTTCTCCGGCTTCAAGCAATTCGCCTAAGATATGCGTTTCATCCGTACCGGAAACATCCGCAACTCCTGTCACATCGGCGAGTCCGAAGAAACCGCCCGCATAATAAACGGCGTCCACACTGCGCAGTCCGTTGACAACGATCCCGTTTTCGACTTCCTCGGGATCGTCAGTCAGATCGCCGATCTCCTCACCGACGATCGTGGCTTCGAGGATTCCGGCAAAACCGCCGGCATACCGCGGAGGCGTGCTTCCTGTTCCTTCAACGACAAAACCAAAGTCTGCGTTATCAGGATCGACCTGCGCCTGACGAATGGTCGTCACCGTTGCCTGAAGAACGTGCGCCAAGTCGCCGGGTTCTGAGACCACTGCGTTCAGCAAGCCCTGCACCAATCCGTTTGATGCGTTTGTATTGACATTTGCGGCTCCTGCCGCGGTCGTCAGTCCCGCGTATCCGCCTGCGGCGTTATTGCCTCTGACGAATCGCAGATTGCTGACGTTACAGCCGTTGCCGGAGTTATCGTCAAACATTCGGTCGCCCCATATCTGAGCGCCGTAAGCGGAGCCGACATAGCCGCCTGCATAGCCGCATTTGTGGACGTAATCCGTACCGAAAGCGGTAACCGTCAAGCCTGACTGCCAGCCTCGTACCGAGCTGGTCCTGACCGTGGGTACAAATACCTCCGCTACGTCGACAAGCTCTCCTAAATTGAGATTGATGTTTCCGTTGAAAAGGCTGACCGTACCGAAGTTCGCCGCGCCGCCTGTCTGCATACTTCCGGCATAACCGCCGGCGCTGCGCATCGCTCTGACGATCTTCGCGTCGTATGCCTGACCGTTTGTGATCACGCCGGAACGCATCAGTCCGACGTAACCGCCCGCGTCGCCGCCCTCGCTGATCAGCGTCTGATCATGTGCCGATCTGCCGGCGACAACATTATATCCGTATATGTATTTATCAATAACAGCGTCAAGCTGTTCCTGTGTGAACACGCTGCCTAAGGCGGTAGCCATCTCTGCGCCGTATCCGCCGTATTTGCCGACGTAATTAGCCCATGTTCTCCATGTCTGTATGTCGAGCTGTTCCATCGGGCCGTAAACGGCGGTGTTTTTCTCTGTCGGATAAACGACCTCCAGCAGAGAGAGAAGATTACCTACAGAAACTAAATCATTCAGCAAGGAAATGCTGCCTAAATTCGATGTGTCCGCACTTTCCATAAATCCGGTGAAACCGCCGGCATATTCATAGCCGTAAACGGAACGGATGCGGATCGCCGCACACTCGCTTTTCTCTCCGTTGTAACGATTATTGCCGTCGTTTTCATCCTTCCACGGATCATCGTTATTGCCCCAGATATGACCGCCTTCGTTATGACCGCAATAGCCGCCGGCACATCCGCGCTGATGGCTTGCGTCAGACGCCGCCTGCGCTCGAACCGCGCCGCCGCACGGGATACAGGTGGTAACGCTGTTGCGGATCGTCGGGACAAAATCTTCGATCAAAGTCGCAAGGACAGAGTCGATATCAACAATACTGGAGAGAACGGAACCGTCGTCCAGCAAGTTGGCTACGTTGCCCGGCTCCATATTGCCGACATAGCCGCCTGCCGCCTCTTGTCCGATAATGTATGAGAAATTGTAAGAATTTGAATCCTGAGTATGACCGCCGTATATCGCGCCGGCAAAACCGCCTGCCATACCGACCTTTTGGCTGTTGTTGCCGGTACCCTCGTCACCCTCGGCGTATATCGCAAAGCCTCCGGGAGCGCCGTAAACATCGGAGTGTTCAACGGTTGAGATAACGACTGATAACGCCGATAATACATTGGTCAGCTGGATATTATTGCCGAGCAGCTTCAAACCGTCTCCGAGGCTTGCCGCGGTGCCGATATCCATATTGCCGACATAGCCGCCCGCGTACCTTCCGCCGGTAACGGCATAGCTGCTTGAACCGTCAAAGTACGACGGTGCTTGTACCGCCTCCAGATCATCCGGAGGTACGACTATCGTATGCTTGAGCTTGTTGACGTCGCTGTACGAAACCTGCGCGCCGCTCGCGTAACCGATAAAGCCGCCTGCAGAACCGGACGTCGGATCATCGTCAAGCTCCGTTGCCGTAACTGTAAAGCCGTTCGGCGAATTGACGCCCGCGTATTTGATGATCGGGACATAGGCGTCGACCAGACTGACCAGATCGCTCACATTCAGGCTGAGATTCGTCATGCCGCCCAGCAGATTGAGCCCGCCGCCGGCGCTGACCAAAGCGCCTGAGTAAACCTTGCCGCCGAAGCCGCCGCCATAAGTCGAACCGGTCACATGGTCGATGTTATTGACCGCGTAAGGATCAGCCGGGATTCCGCTCGAATAAGAATAACCGTCTTCATATTCAGCAGGATCGCCGTTAGCGTCCAGTGTATCGGTATTGACCTTGCCGCTCTGGAAATCTCCGGTAAAGCCGCCGGCGATATCGCCCTGCACATAACCGCCGTTCACATAAGTTACGTCACAGCCGTTATAGGAGGGTATCAGGTACGGAACCGCATTCAGGAGCTGACCGAGCTGAGCGACGGAAAGGGTCGTTGTTCCGTCCTCTATCACACCGGCAAGTCCACCCGCTGCGGAGCGGGCAACAAAGCCGCCTGCGATACCATCCTCGCTGTTCGCGGTCACGCTCAATAAGTTATATACATGGCAGTCGTCTACGGTGACGCTGTTCGCCTCAGCCGCGAAACCGCCCGCTGTGTAAATCGTTGTATCATTTCCGGTGCGTCTGCCGCTTTCACTGACAGTGAAGCCGTCGTCAACGCCGGTAACATTTGCTCTTTCATAGGTGGTACGAACGCCCGATACTACCGACAGCAGATTGTCGATACTCAGCAGCGATATACCGAGCAGCGTCAGATCAAGTCCTTCGCCGCTGACCAGATCGCCCGGTCCCGTCGCGCCGACAAATCCCGCCGCGCGATTATTTGCCGTCACGAAAAGCAGTTCTTCCAGCTCCGTGTCACGCACATCGCCGCCGACTGCCCAGCCGATACCGCCGCCGGCACAATCACCGTCAGCGCTGACGGTATAGCCGCCGTCCGTTCCGTGAACGGTCGTATCGGCAACCGTAAAGCCGAGATACTGACCGAGTCCGAGGGTGCTGCCCAACAGACCGCCGACATTGGCAGAAGTCAGATATCCCGCGATACCGCCGGCATAATCGCCGCCTGCAGTTACGCTCACCAGATCGGCGACGTAGTTATCGCGCGCTTCGGCTGCTGTGATCGGCAAAGCAGTTCTGCCGCGCTTGTATTTGGACAGCAGCATCAGATTATCCTGAGAGGACGAGGTGAGATATACACCTTCGCCCTTACCGATGACGCCGCCTACATAGCTGCCGCCGGAAGAGACCGTCAGTTCTCCCAAGAGCTGACATCCCATCACAGCGGACGGTGCGACACCGCCCAGATCGAGCAGCGCCTGATCGCTGCCGGTGCCGAGCAAGCCGGTGACCAATCCTGTCACCGTACTGAGAAGTGAAGAACTGTCGACCAGATATTCGCCCATGTCGAATAAGGAACCGAGCTGCGCACGTCCTACAAAACCGCCGACGCAGTCGCCCGATTCATCCGTTCCGTCATCGATTCCCGTGACGGTAACGGTACTGTCGGCATCTATATCATCATTGATGGCGTAGCTGTTTGCGAGAGAACCCACAAAGCCGCCGAGGTATTTCTTTCCTGTAACCGTTATATGACTGTTTTCGATCGAACAGCCGATCAATTCACTCTGCGGGTGAAGCGATTCGGCGATGTCGATACTCAGACCGCTCAGCGTACCCTTGATGATACCGTCGCGCGATACGCCGGCAAAACCGCCGCCGAATTCCTCAGCGTTGATGATCATATCATTCTGAGCGGTACCGCAGTTTTTAACGGTACAGTCTGTGATGACCGTTCCGCAGGTGCTTCCCGCAAAGCCGCCGACGCCGTATTTGCCGTCCTCCGTAGACAGCGTACAGTTGTTCACGGTACAATCCGTAATAGCCGGCGAGGTATAACCGGTCGGGATAAGATTCCCAAGCGGAAGCGCGTTATCCAGCAGTACGGTGATCAGATCACCGAGTCCGAGGCTGGGGATAACATTGAGAAGCGTACTGAGCGCAGTGCCTACCGCTCCCAAAGTGTTGCTCAAACCGGAATAGGTCGTCTCGCCCTCGGTATGACCGACAAAGCCGCCCTTTCCGACGATCTTGCCGTTTTGCTCGTAGGTCGTTTGTACAGTGGTGACGGTGATGCCTTCGACCTCACAGTCCTCAACCGTCGAGTTAGACATCACGCGTCCGGCAAAAGCGCCGGTAGCAAGTGAAGTGGGATCCTGCGCTCTGGCGTTCAGAAGTCCTTCGAGCATACTTCCTACGCCGATAGTCGACCCGTTGCCGATCAGACCTCGCAGTACCGGATCAAGTACCGCTCCGAGTACTCTCGCAAGCGTTGTCAAGGTTCCGTTGATCAAAGTCTGGTCATAGCCTGCTTCTACCGCAGGATTGTTGACCGTGCCGTTTTTCAGCTTGATATTCTTGACGATGACCGGATCGCTGATCAAGGTCGAAGAATCAAAATTTCCCTGCAGGGTTCCGAAGAAGCCGACGCCGGTCTGCTCGGTGATATCGAGCTTCAGCTTACCGTTCTGCGTCAGCGTCGCGGGAACTACCGCGATATTTGATATTTCAGGCTTTATTGCTGTATTGATTACAATATCCGTCTTACCGTTAGTCCAAAGGGTAGATACGGGATCAGTGGTCGGATCAGTGTCTTCCGCCTCCGCCTTGGCTCCGTACATAGTACCGGAGAACATCAGCGGCTGCCAGTTTTTATCCTGTTTATCCGTTTTCAGCATATTGATATCGCGGAAAACGATATAGTTAGCGTCCTTGGTATAACGCTGGGTTCCTCTGTTTGCGGTACTTGTCGTCGCACGGACGTCAAAACCGCCGCTGCCGTCAGACGCACAATAAACAACACGTTCGGTTGATGAAACGCGTTCTGTTCCGAGCGAGTGATAAGCAGAAGTGCTGAATAACGGAGATTCGGAGAAATCCTGCACATCTGATCCGTCGGGATTCATCGCTACATTCGCAATCAGATCCGCGTCGCCCGGATATACGAGCGAGATACCGCTCGAGTCGATCTGCCACGCGTCGGTGATACTGCTTCTGCGCTGTGTCACGGCATAAACGGGACCGTAAACATATTTGTCGGTACCGATCGCGTCCAGCTGCTGGCGGTCGCCGATCAGGATATAGGTCGTGCCGTCTATCTCAACTGTCGTCTGTCCGAACCAGTCGCGTCCGTCGATATGATCGGTGTTGGCGATTTTCCCCAGCGCGGTCGTAGAGACCTGATCTACGCGTTCATTGGAGAAGGTTCTTGATAAAATATATGAGTTTCCGAGATTCGTCGTCTTTTCATAAGTCAGATAGCTTGAGAGATTCGTCAGATAGATCGGCGTGCCGGCGCCGAAATACGCGGGATCATAGTCCTGATCGAGCACAGGCTCTTCGCTGCGGACGGAGTCTGACAGGCCGAGCATCTCGAGCTGATAGATATTCTGGATATAGACGTCCGCGCCGGTGGTATGACTGTCATACAGCCGCGTTTTATCACTGTCCTTGTTCGTCGGATCACAGGTAAAGCTGCCGCTGAAATCGGCGGGGAGCTGCCAGCCGTCGTCGGCAAGCGTGATATCATTGTTGAGGTAGTAGACCGCGTCGGAGGGATAATTGACCGTCTGTGTACGCGTGATGCCGTTGATCGTATCGGTCTTAAGCGTATTCTCGCCCAAGCCGACGAGCTTGAGTTGGTCATAGTTACGGATGACGATAGCCTGATAGCTCTCGTTCTGATCGTTTGTCAGCGTGATATACTCGGTGACGTCAAAGGTCGTCTGAGCGGTGAAATTTTCAGCAAGGACATAATCATGGGCATTCAAATACGAGCGTCCGTATAAGCCGCCGTTTCCGTAATCCATAACGTCATAGTCGTTGTTGTGGATCGCGGCGCCCGCGCTCTCCGCCATCGGGAACACATTGTGATAATAGACTGTGTCGGTGCTGAACAAGCCGGAACCGCTCTGGAACAATCGGGTATCAGCGGTGCGGAGGACGCTGTTATCTTCGCCGTCAGCCGCGGCGGAGGTGAAATATCCGGTAAAGCCGGCGGGAACCGACCACGCGGTCCTGCTCGGCAGAGCGATATCATTCGTCAGATAATATACCGAGTCATTGGTATAGGCAAGATAAACATACGGATCTTCCGTAGTGCCGGAGCCGGAAAGGACGATCTGATTGCCTGTTCCTACCGAACCCGTCGTATCGGCATCCGTCACGTATGTATCGGTACCGATCAGCGCCAGCTGATTGTAGTTAGCGATATAGATGACGCCGTCGTCGGCATTGTAAACGCTCGAGCCATCCCATGCAGACGCCGATACAGGAGCGAGATCATAGTCGTTGCTGCGCATGAACGAATCGCTGTAGTCCTCATCCTCGGGCGTCTGTTCATCGGTATATGTGAGCTCAGGCGCATTATCAGACGAAGTTTCGGCAGCATCAACGCTCTCGGCAAATGTCTGCAAAGGCATGATCGACGCAAGAAGCAGCATCACCAAAAGGAGAGCCAGCGTTCTGAACGGTATTCTTTTTATTCTTTTCATCGGAACACTTTCCCTCCTTTCAAAATGATCAATAAAACACAAAAAGCACAGGCGCAGTTATAGACTACGTCTGTGCTTACTAATATATTCAGTATACGACAAAGATAGAATTATCCTGTCTGTCTGTCTGTCTGTCTGTCTGTCTGTCTGTCTGTCTGTCTGTCTGTCT
>CAZPOG010000084.1:0-9129 GCA_964588105.1 uncultured Ruminococcus sp.
GACGGGAGAAGTTCGCCCGCGATCTTGTACATATTCGGGATCATCAGAAGCAGACCCTGAGAAGCGGTGTAGGTGGTGGTCAGCGCGCCGGCGTTGAGTGAGCCGTGCACAGTACCCGCAGCGCCCGCCTCGGACTGCATCTCTTCTACCTTAACGGTAGTGCCGAAAATGTTCTTCAGGCCCTGCGCAGACCACTGATCAACGTAGTCTGCCATCGGGCTGGACGGTGTGATCGGGTAGATGCCCGCAACCTCGGTAAACGCATAGGACACGTATGCCGCGGCGTTGTTGCCGTCCATGGTTTTCATTTTTCTTGCCATGTGATATTTCCTCCTGTTATTCATCGCTGTAAGATGAGCTCTTTCCTACACCGATGCTAAATTATGCTCAGGCGCGGCAAAAACAACGCCTGAATTCACACAATAATCATACCACTTTTTGCGTCTTGTGTAAAGGGTAATTCCTACGTTTTCTTCATAAATTTTACAAAAATGTTACCAAAAAGATCCCCTGTGTCACACCGCGTATGATCCCGACAAAAATAATCCTTCAAATCCATTGACTTTTCCCGCTGATTTATATAAACTTTGATATGGAACAAATCATTGAAAGGATGAATACTATGTCCGACGACGGACTGCAAAGTAAAGAAAAGAAACAGGGCTTTATGGAAAGACTCTTCAAGACCAAAGGCATGGAGGAGCACAAGACCCAGACCGAAGAAGAGATCCTCTCTCTGGTGGAAGAAGGCAAGGAAAAGGGGCTTATCGAGGACGATACCCAGAGCGTGATCGAGAACATCTTTGACTTCGACGATACCTCCGTGTCCGAGATCATGACCCACCGCATGGACATGGTCGCCTTGGAGGATACCAATACCCTCGAAGAGATCAAGAAGGTCGCGATCGAGTCCGGTCATTCGCGTATCCCTGTCTACAAAGACGACACCGACAACATCATCGGGATCCTTTATGTCAAAGATCTGCTTCGATATGTCGGGGTCCCTTATCCCGAGCACTTCAAGCTCAAGTCGATCCTCCGTCCCGTGATGTTCGTACCGCGCACCAAAGATCTGAGGTCTCTCTTTGAAGAGATGACCAAGAACAAGACCCAGATCGCGGTGGTCGTCGACGAGTACGGCGGCACCGAGGGTATCGTAACGCTGGAGGATCTGATCGAAGATATTTTAGGCAATATCCAGGACGAGTACGACCACGAGGAAGAAGAGATCCGTAAGATCGACGAGAACCGCTTCACGGTGGACGGTTCTACCTCTCTCGAGGATGTCGAGGAGCTGGTGGGCAAGAAGCTGCCCGAGTCAGACTGCGAGACCGTAGCGGGGCTGATCTTGGAGAATCTCGGCAGGATCCCGCAGGACTCTGAGACGCCGTCGGTAGAGATCGGAGGCTTGAAGTTGACTGCTGTCAAGACCGACGAGCGAAGGATCACCGAAGTACTGATCGAGAAGATGGAAGAGGATGAAGAGTAATCCGATTCTATTCGATTATTTTTATTCTATAGAATTATGTTAAAATTTTGTTAAGTTTGTTGATTTTTTTAAAAATGATGTTATAATAAACCATGTTAAAATAATATTGGAGGAAAAACTATGAAAAAAATTCTTGTGCTTGCAATTGCAGTTCTGATGACCGTTGTAGTTCTCGCCGGCTGCGGAAAGGACACGGCTGCTGCGGTATCCACCACCGTTCCCGCCAAGTATGTTGACGATTTCGCCAAGAAGTACGCTTCCGACGTTAAGGTCGACGACGACGGTAATGTCAGCTATTCCTTTACTCCCGATCAGTATGAGGAATTTGAGAGAGATTATCGCTCTGAGGTCAAGGATGAGGCTGAAGCTATGATCGAGACTTACGGTCAGTACAGCTACATCACCGACGACGGCACCGAGTATATCGTAGGTATCATGCCCGAGGCATATGACGAAGAGGCTTGCAAGGCTGAGGCTGAGAAGGTCGGCAAGCAGGCTGTCAAGTATATCATGAATACCGATCATCCCCAGACCACCATCAAGGTTACCTATGAGAACTGCCAGAACAGCGAAGATTACTTCACCATCGAGGTATCTGCTGACTAAAAAGAACCTTCAAGACGCTCTGCAAAGAGCGTCTTTTCTTTTTGTCATTTTTATGGAAAACCGATTTTTCTGAAATAACGCTTGATTTACCTACCTGATTGGAGTATAATAGGGTAAGTGCAAAGTGCAAAGTGCAAAGTGCAAAGTGCAAAGTGCAAAGTGCAGAGCTGCGGGCTGAAAGCTGAGAACGGGGGAGACGCAAATGAAAATTTCCACAAAAGGAAGATACGCGCTGAGAGTCATGATCGATCTGGCGGAACGCCACTCGGGAAAGTTCATCCCGATGAAAGACGTTGCGGCGCGGCAGGAAATATCGCTGAAATATCTTGAGAGGATCCTTCCCGTGCTGACGAAGAACAAGCTGATCGAAGGCGTGCACGGCAAGGGCGGCGGCTATCGTCTGACGCGTGATCCTTCGGAATATACAGTCGGCGAGATCCTTCGACTGACCGAGGGCGATCTCTCGCCGGTTGCGTGCCTTTCTCCCGACGCGCCTGTCTGTGAGAAAGCGTCCGAATGCAAGACGCTCAAGCTGTGGCAGGATTTCTACGATATGACCAACCGCTATTTTGATTCTATCACCATAGCGGATCTGATGAATACCGATCCCGCCGACCAATATGTTATCTAAAAGCCCCGCCCGGGGCTTTTTGCTTTTCATTTATAAAGTTTTCGTAAACAATTACCCGGATAGAATTGCCTTGCCTTTCATCCTGTGTTACAATGAAAGATGAGGGATAAAGATGGATTTTACACTGATTCGCTCCAAGCGAAAAACAATCTCTTTACAGGTCAAAGGGGACGAGATCGTCGTCAGAGCTCCCATGAGAGCTTCACAGAAAGCGATCATCGCCTTTGTGGACAGTCACAGAGATTGGATCGAAAAGCAAAAGAAAAAAGAAGAGGAAAAGAATAAGCGGCTTTCCGCCGTTCAGCCTCTCTCACAGGAAGAGGTCAAGGCGTTGGCGCTTGCGGCAAAGGAATACTTTCCTCCCGTTATCAGACGATATGCGTCAATGATGCACATTGAGTACGGCAAGGTGACCATCCGCTGTCAGAAGTCTCGGTGGGGAAGCTGTTCTACCAAGAAAAACCTCAACTTCAACTGCCTTCTGATGCTCGCGCCCGAAGAGGTCAGGGAGTCGGTGGTGGTTCATGAGCTATGCCACCTGAAAGAAATGAACCATTCACACCGTTTTTATGAAGAGGTTTATCGCTACTGTCCCGATTATGACCGGCTGAACGTCTGGCTCAGGGAGAACGGCCCTTGTATTCTGCAGAGGGCGTTTCCCAAAGCGTAATAGAAAATGCAGGAAAACCGGCGAAAAACATAGAATTTGCTTGTAATTTTTTAAAATTATGCTATAATAGAAAAATAATTGTGATTACACTATTATAAACAGAAACCAAGGTGATAAAAATGAAAAAATTCAAAGGCGGCATCGCGATCGTGCTGATCTGCACGATTCTGGTGTCGGCATTCGCTATGAGCTTTTCCGCGTCCGCGACAGACACGGATGATAAGCCCTTTTTCTTGGGCGACGCCGACGGCGACGGCACGATAACCGTCCTTGACGCGACGACCATCCAAAAGTCTCTGGCGCAGATGTGTACGATCAAAGAGGAAAACCGCAACGCGGCGGATGCGGATCATGACTATGCCATTTCCGTTCTCGACGCGGGCATTATCCAGAAGTGGCTCGCCAGATACTATGTACCGTATCCGATCTACTGCAGCGTGACCATGAGCCTGTTGGATTCGCTCTTCCCGAGGCCTCAGCCTGCGACGGAAGAACCTACATCCGAGCCGACTCAGGAACCGACTCAGGAGCCTACCGAAGAGCCGACCGAGCCTCCTACAGATCCTCCGACGGATCCGCCCACAGAGCCTCCTACAGATCCTCCCACCGAACCTCCGACAGAGCCCTTTAAGACTATGAAGGGAATCGATGTTTCCTCGTGGAACGGCGATATTGATCTTCAGAAGGTGAAGAACGCGGGATATGACTTTGTCATGATCCGCTGCGGCTGGGGCGACGACCTGACCAACCAGGACGACGACCAGTTCGCGAACACCGTCAGAAAGGCGGAAGCGATCGGTATGCCCTGGGGTACATATCTCTATTCTTACGCGCTGAATCTGACAGAGGCGAAAAGCGAGGTAGCGCATGTCAAGAGACTGTTAAAGAACAGAAAGCCTACACTTCCCGTAGCGTTTGATATGGAGGACGCCGACTACTATAAACAGAATCACGGCTTCCCCACCAACACGATGCTGATCAACATCTGTAAGACCTTCCTCTCCGGTGTGGAGAGCGCGGGTTACTATCCGATCCTTTATACCAACCTCGACTACATGAAGTATAAGCTTAACGATACCTCCCTGCTTAACAACTACGACATCTGGTACGCCCAGTGGAACTCAGAGTGTGAGTATCCCGGCTTACCGAATCGTCTGGGTATGTGGCAGTACGGCGGTTATGTCAACTACATCGAGTCCAGCACGATCCCCGGCGTCGGCACGGTTGACAAGAATTATATGTACAAAGACTATCCTTCTATCATCAAGAACGGCGGCTACAACAACTGGGCGGTGGCAAGTTCCGGTTCCGGTTATGCGGAGTCGGGTACCGATGAGATAGACGGCCAGACCTTCCGTGTCATCACCTACAACCCGAACGAAACGGACGATACGAGAAATGATGCACCCGCTGTTTCCGGCAACGCCGCCGGCGGAGAGATCAGCTGTGTGACCGGTACCCCGATCAATCAGATCAACGTCCATACTCCGCAGAACGAACCGGACTGAGAATAAGCGCGTCCTATTTGACGCATAGATATCACTTTTGAAAATCCCCACCATATCAATCGGGAGTGATCATATGAAGTTAATGATAAGAATCCTCAGCGTGATACTGACACTGTGCCTGATGGCGGGCGTCAGCTTCTCCGCTTCGGCGTATGTAGCAGATCTCGCCGAGGTCGCTCTTGACCTGGACGTGCCCGACGAGGTGCATACCGAGGTCAGCTTTGCCGACGGAAGCGTGCAGGATTTTGCGGCGGCGCCCGATATCGAAGAGATCGACGAGTCCTCCTATCGGGATGAGATTGAGGGTTATCAGGTCTTTGTCAACAGCAAAGCGGTGCTGGATGTAGATTTTTCCGGATTATATTCCGCGGAATTCATGATCCCCGGCACCACTAAGTACGTATTTTTAGCGGGATTGACCGCCGATAATATCGAAGAAACACAGCAGAGGATCATCAACAGCTACAGCGGTATCGACTATATGCTGTCGCTGGAGGATCTGAGTTTTATCGATACGGAAAAGACCAAAAGAGACCAAAACGACGACAGCCTCTGCTGGGCTGCCTCGTGCGCCAATATCCTTTCCTACACCGGATGGGGAGCCAAGGCGGGCTTTGAGACAGAAGACGATATCATGGACGCCTTTGTGGAAGGCTTTTCGGACGAAGGAAGCATCGTGCAGTACGCTTTGGGATGGTTCTTCAACGGCGTCAACACCTTTGAGAGGATCACTTCCGGCGTAGCTACCGTAAACGACTATGGTAATTCGGGAGGTTTTCTCAACGACTACGCGTACGATCGGCAGACAGGTCATAAGGACATCTATACGGACTGTACCGGTATAGGGGAAGCGCTGCAAGCACTGAAGATGGGCTGCGGCGTTGCCGTCGGCGTTGAAGTGTTTATCAACGGCAGTCACGTCGGCGGTCACGAGGTGACCATGTGGGGCGCTGTGACGAATGAGGCGTATTCGCCGGACGAAGCGGCGTACTATGATATGATCATTATTTCCGATTCCGATTCCGACAAGAACGATTACTCCTATACCGACCGCAGACAGGCGAAAAACGAATATGATCTGTACAGGCTTTCCTACTTTGAAGGGACGGCGTACGGGGAACAGTGCACATCGCTCTCTTACTATGACGGAGTGAACGTTTGTATGCTGTATGATTATGACTACCTGATCCCTTACAGCGACGATATCGAAACAGAGACCGACGCGCAGGCGACCAAGAATAAGACGACTACGCCGGACGCTGCGGTGAGAAAGGTCTTTCTGTCCGACAGCGAGACCGGTGGAGAATTTACCGATGAGTTTATGCTCGGCGACACGGTATATATCACGCCCACTATCGAGAACGTCGGCGACTATGTCTTTACCTGCTCCTCCGGTCATAAGCTGACAGCGACCATATCGGGTACAAACTGGTCTGCTCAAAAGACCTTCAGAAGCACTCTCAGACCCAGCACGCTGATCACCATGTTTACGTTTTCCGCAAGCGGTCTGAAGAAGGGCGACTATACCCTGACGGTACAGTTTGACGCGGATCGCAGGGTAGAGGAAGCGTACTACTATAACAACACCTACACGATGGATTTCTCGGTGGTAACCGATCCGACAAAGTATCTCTCGGGAGACACGGATGACGACTGGGATATCAGCGTGCTCGACGCGACAAAGATCCAGAAGATCCTTGCGATGATAGAGGCAGATCCCGACGGTAAGTGTTCTGTCAGAGGCGACGTCTTCGGCGAAGGGCTGAATATCCTTTCGGCTACCGCGATCCAGAAGTATCTTGCCAATCTGGATTACGGTGCGGCGGATATCGGCAGTATCAAAAGCTATGAAACGGGGGATGCATAATGGCTAAGAACAAAAAGAAGAAAAAAAGATTCAGATGGTGGAGAATACCGATCATTATCATACTGGTGCTCGTGATTGCGGCGGGCGGCTATGTAGCCTATCTGATGCTGACGTACAACCGTATCGAGGATAACCAAAAACTTGATGTGTATCATGAGGCGCAGGCGCATGAGGTTGCGACCGATACCGAGTATACCGCGGTGACCGCGAACCTCGGCTTCGGCGCGTATACGCCCGACTTTACGTTCTTTATGGACGGCGGCACCCAGAGCTGGGGAGAGTCCAAAGAGAGCGTCGTCGCTTGTATCGACGGCTCCGCCGATCTGATCAAGGCGCAGAATCCCGACGTCGTATTCATCCAGGAGATCGATGACGATTCAACCAGAAGCTACCACATCGATCAGTGTCAGATGTTCAACGACAGCTTTAACGGCTATGACAGCGTATTCGCCAGAAACGCTCATTCGGCGTTCTTGGCGGTGCCTCCGCTGCAGCCGCACGGTTTTATGAATTCCGGTATCCTGACGCTGACGGACTTTGAGATAACGGATTCCGTCAGAAGAAGCCTTCCCATTTCCGAAAGCTTTACGAAGATATTTGACCTCGATCGCTGTTATTCCATATCCCGCGCAAAGGTGGAAGGCGGCAAGGAACTGGTGATGTTCAATCTGCACCTTTCCGCTTACGGCACCAACGGCGACTTGCAGACACAGCAGATGACGATGCTCTTCAACGATATGAAAGAAGAGTATGACAAGGGCAATTATGTGATCGCCGCAGGCGACTACAATCATGACTTCCCCGGCGACTCAAAAAACGTTTTTAACGATATGAGTCAGTATGAGGAGAGAACATGGGCGGCGCCGTTCCCCGACGAGATGATCCCCGAGGGATTCTCCAAGGTGACCGACTACGCTTCGGGCATGGTGACACCCTCCTGCCGCGACTGTGACATTCCCTATTCCGATGAGAGCTTTACCGTTATCGTAGACGGTTTCTTGGTCTCCGACAACATCACTCCCACCTATGTGGATATTATCGACAACGGATTCCTCTATGCCGACCACAACCCTGTTGTGATGAAGTTCAAACTCAATAAATAACAACTCGAATAAAACGGCAGGACGAAGCATGGTGCTTTGTCCTGCTTTTTTCAACAAATTTCACATTTTACTTGTAATTGATCACAAAAGCCTTTATAATGAAATTGCATCAATATTATTGACAGAAAAGGAGAATACTTATGGGACTTTTTGACAAGAAATACTGCAGCGTATGCGGCGATAAGATCGGACTGCTCGGCAACCGCAAATTAGAGGACGGCAACCTCTGCAAGAACTGCGCCGCCAAGCTTTCGCCCTTCTTCTCTGACAGAAGAAGCTCTACCGTCGAGGATATCAAGGCTCAGCTTGCTTATCGCGAGGAGAACAAGAACACCGTAGCGCAGTTTAGAACCACCCGTACCTACGGCTCCGATACCAAAATCCTGCTCGACGAGGACAAAAAGCAGTTCATCGTGACCCGCGCGAGAAACATCATCGAGGCAAATCCCGACGTACTGGATTACGCGATGGTGACCGGCGTGGATATCAACATCGACGAGGACGCCGACGAAGAGAAGAGAAAAGACGCTCAGGGCAACTATGTCAGCTACAATCCTCCGCGCTATACATGGAGCTATGACTTCGAGCTGATCATTCACGTGAATCATCCGTACTTCGACTCCATCAAGGTCCAGCTCAACTCTTCTTCCGTTTCCATCAACGACGGCGCGGTGCCCGAGTTCCAGAAGCCCAACCCTGAGCTCAACCGCGAATTCAAGCAGTATGACGAGATGTGCAAAGAGATCAAGGACGCTCTCTTAGGCGCCCGCCAGCAGGTACGCGACGAGATGGAGGCACAGAGAGCCGCCGCTTCTGCCGCTCCTACCGTTATGCACTGCCCCTACTGCGGCGCGAACACCACACCTGACGCTTCCGGCTGCTGCCAGTACTGCGGAAGCCCCTTGAAATAGTGAAGAGTGAAGAGATAAGAGTGAAGAGTGATGGTTTCTCGCTTCGCTCTGACAATTAATAGAAATAAATGTAGGGGAGGGCTTCCACGCCCTCCCTTAGCTTTGCAATAACAGAAAACTTCAGGGCGGAGATGGAACTCCGCCCCTACTCGTCCTCATTGGTTCTGCTCGCTGAAAGCGGTCAAGCGTGACCGCTTTCGTGCTCACTCCGTCGTTCGTCCTCTCCCCAAAACGCAGGGGCGTTTCAGGGACCCCATTATATTATTCGGGTGAGGGCAGAGCCCTCCCTTATCTATTCTCTATTCTCTTTTCTCTCTTCTCTATATTTTACTCTGTATTTTCAA
>CAZPOG010000085.1:0-8987 GCA_964588105.1 uncultured Ruminococcus sp.
GCCGGCGCCGAGATCCGCTGCTTTGTCGGACGTTTTCGCGTTCGCAAAATGCGCGAGCAGGATGGTGTCGGTATAAAAATGATGCTGATCGTTAACATAGATCTTCACGCCGTTTCCGAGCGGTTCGAGTTTTTTCACAGCCATCCCTCCGGAATAGTGGTTAGCGGTTAGTGATTAGCGGTTAGCGGTCCTGCGGGCGGATAGGAAAGTATTCAACCGATGACCGCTGTAATCTATTCTATCACAAACAAAACACGATGTAAACAACGTTATCGGACAAAAAGAAAAGGCCTTCGGACGATCCGAAAGCCTTTCGATTTGGAAGAATTATTCGGCTGCAGGAGCTCCGACGGGGCAAACATCACCGCAAGCGCCGCACTCGATGCACTCATCAGCATTGATGACATAAGTAGCGTCGCCCTCAGAGATAGCGCCTACGGGACACTCATCAGCACAAGCGCCGCAGGAGATGCAGTCTTCAGAAATCTTATAAGCCATAATAGTACCTCCTTATTAAAGTTCAACTGTATTATATCATACTTTTTGAAAAAAGCAATATTTTTCGTGTAATTTCGAGAAAAACCAAAACAAAAGCGACACGGATGACGCGTGCCGCTTGACCGTTTTATCCTTCCAGATCCTTGAGTTCTTCGAGCTCTTTCTTGTTGACCTTGATGTAGCCGTCCTTGACCAGCTTGACCTGTCTGACGCGATAGGTCTGGGGAGCAGCGGCGTCGGGAGTGTTGTCGAGCTTGACTTTCAAAGTCTGAGAGAGCAGGTTGGATTCTGTTACCACGCCCTTACCCTCGGGAGTCTTGACGATCGCGCCAACCTTCGGGGTGCGCTTCAAGAGATCGACATAGGCGTCCTGCTCGTATTTTAGACAGCACATCAGTCTGCCACAGGTACCGGAGATCTTGGTCGGGGAGAGGGAGAGACCCTGATCCTTCGCCATCTTGATGGAAACGGGCTGAAACTCGCCTAAGAAGCTGTTGCAGCAGAAGGGCCTGCCGCATACGCCGAGACCTCCGATCATCTTTGACTCGTCTCTGACGCCGATCTGTCTTAGCTCTATTCTGGTGCGGAACACCGAGGCGAGGTCTTTGACCAGCGAGCGGAAGTCCACTCTGCCGTCAGCGGTGAAGTAGAAGATGATCTTGGAGTTGTCAAAGGTATATTCCACGTCGACGAGCTTCATCTCGAGCTCGTGCTCGATGACCTTCTGTTCGAAGATTCCCTGCGCGTCTTTTTCTTTCTTAGCGTTCTCTTCGAGCTTTCTCAGGTCGTCCTTGGTGGCGACTCTGAGCATTTTCTTCAAGGGATGTACGATCTCCTCGTCGGGCACCTCGCGGTTTGCGGTAGCGACGGTGCCGCACTCGATGCCTCTTGCGGTCTCCACGATCACGCGGTCGTTGACGTGAAGCTTCTGACCGACGGGATCAAAGTAGTATATTTTTCCGACTTCTTTAAATCTGACTCCTATTACTTCTGCCATAGGATCCTCCTGTATTGGGAACACAGCCATGTGGTGAGCAGTGTCATGTTGATGTTGGTCTGAGATTTACGGACGGCGTCGTCCGTGATCTCGAGCATTTTGAGTATTTCATCTTTTTGCAGCTTTTTAGCGAGCAGCAGCGCGTTTTCATCCTCGGTATTCACGCCGCATAAGAAGCCCAGCGCGAGGCGCAGGCTTTCCGAGAGGCACAGCATCGTCGGGGCGAACTTCTCCTTGTTGTCCTTGAGGGAGAGTGGGCTCAGCGCTTTGAGCAGATCCGCTTCATACAGCGAGACGATGCCCTGTATGATGCTGCCCGAGGTCTCTCTGACAAAGTCGTCTACGTTATCTTCGCCTTTGAGCGTGATCAGCTGGGCGCGTGAGCGCACGGTGGACAACAGCGCCGCTGACTTCTTCACCGTGAAGACGAAGAGAGCACTCTGCGGCGGTTCCTCGATGAGTTTTAACAGCGCGTTCTGGGTGATCACCGGCATCGTCTTGTCGGCGTCAAAGAAGAGGAACACGCGGGTGTTCGCTTCGTTGGGAATGATGCTTGCCTGACGTCCGATCTCGCGGGAGGTTTCAATATTGATCTGCTTGAGCTTGCCCGAGAGCTCGGGGACGAATACGTCGGGATGGATCCCCGACAGCGCCTTGTGACAGGCGGCGCACTCAAGACACGGACGATTCTCTTCCTTACATACCGCGTAAGCAGAGAGGAACACGGCGGCGTCTTTGCGCGCCTTTTCGTCGTCCGATTCGATGATGACGGTGTGGGCGAGTCTGCCGCTGTTGATCACGGAGAGCAGTTCCTTTTTCACATGATCCGATATTGAAAAATCCATTTGCTCACCGCCTTACCGTATTATGATTTACGCTAAATTCTATTATAACATATTCTCTGTCAAAAATCCACAGAAAATTTCAGACGATATGATGAATCGTCATTGCGAAGTCCCTTTAGGGGCTGTGGCAATCTCAACCGATTATCATTTGTTGTCGAGTGAAACGATGTTTGACAGCACCTGTCCGTCCTTGACCTCGATCAGAGCGTAGGTGCCTCTGTAGCCCGAGACCGCGCCGGGGTTGATGTAGTACACGCCGTTGATATATTCGTTCATCGGGCTGTGGGTATGCCCGAAGAGAACAACTTGGATGTTATTCTCTTCTGCCGCGTACATCAGGCGGTTGAGTCCGAACTTGACGTTATACCTGTGTCCGTGAGTGACGAAGAACCGCACACCCTCGACGGTGAAGATCTCATAGTCGGCAAGAAAAGCGTCAAAGTCGCAGTTGCCTCTGACATTGACATAGCGAAACTGAGGGAAGTCCGCCATCAGATCTTCGATAGATTCCTGCGAGTCGCCGCAGTGCACCACGATCTCGGCGTCAGGGTGCTTTTTTAAGATCATTCTGGGATTGCGGAGCATCCCGTGGTTGTCGGATATCACGATGATTTTCATATGGACCTCCTGTCATAATAAAGAGATTTCTGCATAATATATAGAGTATAGAGGTGATAACATGGCGGATAACGCACAGATAGAACGCATGCTGCAGGCGCTCTCACAGCGGCTCGACACGCCCGCTTCCGACATCCGGTCGGCATTGGAGGGAGGCTCTTTGGAGAAGCTCGTATCCAAAATGGATAAGAAGCAGTCGGATAAGATCGAAGCGATCCTGTCAGACGAGGAAAAGGCGAAGAAGCTGCTTTCCACGCCGCAGGCGCAGGCGATCATGAAAAAGCTGATGGGCTGATATGGCAGAAGATCTCAACCAAAAAATCAGTCAGATCCTCTCGGATCCGGAGAGTATGAAGGAGCTCTCACAGCTTGCGTCCATGCTCGGCGAAAAAGAGCCGGGCATACATAAGGAGGAGCCGAAAGCCCCGGACATCAGCTCTCTGCTCGGTGCGGAACATATGGGAACTTTGCTCAAGATCGCGCCCATGCTGGGCTCGCTGAGCAAAGAGGACGACACCACCAGACTCTTAAAGGCGATCCGGCCGTTTTTATCCGAAGAGCGCAAGCATAAACTCGACGAAGCGGAGAAGATGCTCAAGATGATGAAGCTGATGCCGCTGCTCAAAGACTTTTCATTATAATGTGTCATTGCGAGGGCTTTAGCCCGTGGCAATCTCAACCGAATCATAAGGAGATATCATGCCGCAAAGCACCATGGAACAAGAGGCGCTCGAACGCGTCAGAAGGATGTACGGCAGCTTTGACACGAGAAAACCCGCACCGCCGAAGCCCGAACCAAGCCATCCGAAGAAGGAAGAAAAGCCCGAAGGTGAGCTTTCACCCCCAAAGCCGTCACAGGAGAAGAACCTGCTCGACGAGCTGCTAAAGGACAACGAACGCAGCCTGATCTTACTCTTGCTTTTGGTACTCTACAGCGAGAAGGCGGACGCCTCACTGCTGCTTTCTCTGATGTACCTGATTCTCTGATTGAAATTGCTGTCAAAATATGGTACAATGTCAACTAATACAGTATAGTTTACGGGAAAAACAGCCCATAGAAACCTATTGTGTTCGGTTCCCTTAAACTATAACATATTTTCAGGATAAAGGAAAGAGTTATTTCAGGAGTATCATATGGAAATGATCGAGACTGCCGAAAAAGTCACCAGAGCCCTGCTGGTCAGCGTGGATACGGGAGAATATGACGCCGAAAGCTCACTCGCGGAATTGTTTGAATTGACTCAGAGCGCGGGAGCCGAGCCTGTCGCGTCCATCAGCCAGAAGCTGCCGCATCTCGAAAGCGCTACCTGTGTCGGCTCGGGAAAGTTAGAGGAGATCAAGGAGTATTGCGAAAACGAAGAGATCGATCTGATCATCTTCGATTTGGAGCTCTCTCCCGTACAGATCAGAAACATCGAGAGCTACACGGACGTGCGCGTGATCGACCGCACGATGCTGATCCTCGACATCTTCGCCTTACGCGCCAAGAGCAGAGAGGGCAAGCTGCAGGTCGAGTTAGCGCAATTAAAATACATGATGCCCCGCCTGACCGGCAAGGGCGTTGAGATGTCGCGTCTTGGCGGCGGTATCGGCACCCGCGGCCCCGGTGAGACCAAGTTAGAGACAGACCGCCGTCACATCAAGCGCAGGATGGAAACGCTCAAATCAGAGCTCAAAGAGGTCGAACAGCGCCGCGCCCAGCACCGCAAAAGAAGAGAGAAGGACGGCGTGATCACGGTCGCGATCGTCGGCTATACCAACGCGGGCAAGTCGACGCTGCTCAACTTTCTGACCGACGCGGGGGTACTCTCCGAGGACAAGCTCTTCGCTACCCTCGATCCAACCTCGCGCTCTTTGAAGCTGCCCGGCGGCGTGTCGGTGATGCTGATCGATACCGTCGGACTGGTCAGACGCCTGCCGCACCATTTAGTGGAGGCGTTCAAGTCCACACTCGAAGAAGCGGTAGAGGCGGATATCATCCTCAACGTCTGCGACATCAGCAACGAGGAATCCCGCCTGCACTTGGAGGTTACCCAAGACTTGCTTTCCTCCCTCGGCGCGCAGGATAAACCGATCATACCGGTGCTCAACAAATGCGACATCGCGAGAGAGCCGTATTTTCCGGTGTCCGGCGCGGTAAGGATCAGCGCGAAGACCGGCGAAGGGATCGACGATCTGCTCAAAGCGATTGAGGAGAACCTTCCGAAGAAGCTCAAACGCGTCGAACTGCTGTTGCCGTTTGACAAGGCGGGACTGGTCTCAGAGATCCGCAAGACCGCCGTGCTCCACAGCGAAGAGTACACCGGTGAGGGTATCAAAGCAGAGGCGACTGTGGACGAGAGACTGTACCACAAGCTCAGGGAATATGTTGTGTAGGGAACGATGCCTACATCGTGCCGAGTGAAGAGTTGAGGGCGGGCTCCGCCCGACACCCGAATATAATTGTCATTCAGAGGAAGCATCGCGACCGAAGAATCCCCTTCTCCTTAATAACGTTTTATGAAGGATTATCTATACACACAGTAGTTAGAGGAAGGGGATTGCCGCGTCGTGACCGCAAGGGTCACTCCTCGCAATGACAACCAGCAACCGACAACTGACAACCAACAACCGGGAACTATCTGCGCGGTTGCTTTTTGGCTTTGTTTGTGTTACAATGATAATCGGAAAAATATGACAGAGTGAGGGCGTTTATGGACGTCAGGATCAACGACGAATTAGTGATGAAAAAGCCGCATCCCTGTGGGAACAACCGCTTTCTGCTGACCAGAGTCGGGATGGACTTCAAGATCCGCTGTATCAAGTGCGGCAGAGAGGTCATGGTCCCCCGCAAGAAGGCGGAGCGCAATATCAAGACCGTGTTCAGGGACGGGGAGAAGGTTACCTTTTAGTGAAAAGAGAAGAGAGAAAAGAGAAGAGTTGAGGGCGGGCTTCGCCCGACACCCAATTATTATTGTCATTCAGAGGGAGCCTGCGACTGAAGAATCCCCCTGTTATGACTACCGGCTGCAAAAAGAAGGGGATTGCCACGCCCCTGAGGGGGCTCGCAATGACATATGACAACCAAAGGATAAACTATGTTTGACAGATTAGCGATTTTTTCGAAGCGATACGAAGAGCTTGAGAAGAGGATGTACCAGCCCGACGTGGTCTCGGACCCCGAGACCTACCGCAAGGTGATGCAAGAGTATTCTTCCCTCGAGCCCATCGTCAAAAAATACAGAGAATATCAAGCCGCGAAAGAGACGGTCGAAGAATCCCTCTCGATCCTCTCTGACGCTTCCAGTGACGAGGAAATCAAGGAGCTTGCCTCCGTAGAGCTCGAGGACGCGAAGGCGGCTTTGCCGACCTTAGAGGAAGAGCTCAAGATTCTCCTGCTCCCGAAGGATCCGAACGACGAACGCAACGTTATCGTCGAGATCCGCTCCGGTACCGGCGGCGAGGAGAGCTCGCTGTTCGCGTATGACCTTTTCAGGATGTACTCGATGTACTGCGAGAAGCGCGGCTTCAAGATCGAGATCATCAACGAGAACGAGACAGGACTCGGAGGACTCAAAGAAGTTTCCTTCCTCGTCTCGGGACAGGGAGCTTACTCGCGCTTCAAGTTTGAGTCGGGTACTCACCGCGTCCAGCGCGTGCCCCAGACCGAGAGCTCCGGCAGGATCCATACCTCGGCGGCTACCGTCGCGGTGCTTCCCGAAGCGGACGACGTCGAGGTAGAAATCAACCCGAACGACCTCGAGATCGATACCTTCCGTTCCTCCGGCGCGGGCGGTCAGCATATCAACAAGACCTCCTCCGCGATCCGCATCACCCACAAGCCCACGGGCATGGTGGTCGAGTGTCAGGATGAGAGATCTCAGTATAAAAACAAGGACAAGGCGATGAAGGTGTTAAAGTCCCGACTCCTCAAGATCGAGCAGGACAAACAGCACGAGTCCATCGCCTCTGACAGAAAGGCGCAGGTCGGCTCGGGTGACCGCTCTGAGAAGATCCGCACCTACAACTTTCCCCAGTCGCGCGTGACCGATCACCGCATCGGACTGACCTTATACAAGTTAGAGGATATCTTAAACGGCGACATCGACGAGATCATCGACGCCCTCGTCACCGCGCAGAGAGCGGAACAGTTGAAGGAATCAATGGCGCAGACGTAGCGTTTTTTTCCGTAGGGAACGATGCCCACATCGTTCCGTGGATTTACATCTAACGTTTCGGCACGATGTGGGCATCGTGCCCTACAATTAATCATTTCTATGAACACACTACTACTCTCATCAACAGAAAAGGACATCGATAAAGCTGCCGACATCATTCGTCTGGGCGGCTTGGTCGCTATGCCTACGGAGACCGTCTACGGGCTTGCCGCGGACGCTCTAAACGGTGAGAGCGTAAAGAAGATCTTCAAGGCGAAGGGCAGACCCATGGATAATCCCCTGATCGTCCACATCGCCCGGCTCGAAGACATCGAACGTCTGGAACTGACCCAAGACTTCCCCGAGAAGGCGAGAAAGCTTGCCGACGCGTTCTGGCCGGGTCCCTTGACGATCATCCTCGAAAAGGGAGACGCGATCCCCGATGAGGTCAGTGCGGGACTTTCTACCGTCGCGATCCGTATGCCCTCCCATCCTGTGGCAAGACAGCTGATCGAGAGATCGGGCTGCGCTTTGGCGGCGCCCTCGGCGAACTCCTCGGGACTTCCCAGCCCCACGACGGCACAGCATGTGCTGGATGATTTGTCGGGCAAGATCGACGCGGTGATCGACGGCGGCTCTTGCTCTGTCGGTGTAGAAAGCACCGTAATGACCTTAGTGGGCGATACCCCGCGGATCCTGCGTCCCGGCTTCATCACCAAAGAACAGATCGAAGCGGTCATCGGAGCGATAGAGATCGACAAGGCGGTATTAAGCCACGTCGAGAACAACGAGAAGGCGGCGTCTCCCGGAATGAAGTACCAGCACTATTCCCCTAAGGTGAAGGTAGTACTGGTCAGAGCGGACGAGAGCCACTATATCAATTTCGTCAACCGCAGTCAGAACCGTTTTCACAACATCGCCGCGTTATGCTATGACGAAGATATCGAACAGATCGACGCGCCCTATGTCTCTCTCGGCGCGAAGAAGGATCTCGCGACACAGGCAAAAAGGCTTTTTGACGCCTTGCGCGCACTCGATGAGATCGACGGCGTAGAAGTGGTCTACGCTCACTGTCCAAAGGCGCAGGGCGTGGGGATGGCGCTGTACAATCGCTTGATCCGCGCGGCGGCGTTCGAGGTGGTGGATATTCCCTCCTTAAAGATCATCGGTCTGACCGGCCAGACAGGCGCGGGAAAGGGCGAGGTCTCCAAGATCCTGTCTGAGAGCGGGATGAAGATCATCGACGCCGACAGGGCGGCGCGCCTTGCGGTCGAAGACCCCCGCGTACTGGAGAAGCTCAAAGAAGCGTTCTCCGATGAGATATTGCTTCCCGACGGAACATTGGATAGAAAGAAGACCGCGCAGATCGCTTTTTCCTCAGAGGAGAACACGAAGAAGCTCAACGCGATCACCCACCCCAAGATCATCGAGGTCATGCTCGAAGAGGCGAGAGAAGCCTCCGATACAGGCGTATCCTTCGCGGTGTTTGACGCGCCGCAGCTCTTTGAAGCGAAGGCTGACGTCTACTGCGACTGTATCATTTCCGTTCTCAGCGAAAGAGAGCTGAGGCTTCACAGGATCATACAGCGCGATTCGCTGACAGAGGAAGAAGCGAGCAGCAGAATGGACGCGCAGTATAGGGAAGATTTCTTCCGCGTGAATTCCGACTTTTTGATATACAACAACGACGGACTCGACACGCTCAAGGAGCAGGTCAATATGATAATCGAGGTGCTCAATGGCGCGACACTATGAGGAGAAGAATAGCAGAGGTCACGGCGGATGCGGCTTTGTCCTCACCCTGATACTGGTGCTTTTGGTGATCGGCGGGATCCTGTTCTTCACGACAAACCTGTTCTCGGGATATAAGAACAAGCTGATGGCGAACTTCTA
>CAZPOG010000086.1:0-8850 GCA_964588105.1 uncultured Ruminococcus sp.
ACACCGAAATCCTTATCACGGCGACTGCCAAATGCAAAGGCTCCACCGGCGTGGAGATGGAAGCTCTCACCGCGGTATCCGCCGCCGCACTGACCGTATATGATATGTGCAAGGCGGTGCAGAGGGATATCGAGATCACTGATATCCGCCTGATCAAAAAGTCGGGCGGCAAAAGCGGCGTGTTCCTTCGGGAGGTAGAAAATGGCTAAGGTGATCGCGGTATGTATCAGTGAACAAAAGGGCGTCAAAAAGCATCCTGTCCCCTCTATTGCATTACAGGAAGGCTACGGGATCTTAGGCGACGCGCACGCGGGAAAGTGGCACCGTCAGGTCAGTCTGTTAGCGATTGAGAGCGTGGATAAAATGCGCGCCTCTCTCCCCTCTTTAGCGGCGGGCGACTTTGCCGAGAATATCCTGACCTGCGGAATGGATATCAAAGAACTTCCCGTGGGAACAAAGCTCTCCGTCGGAGAAGCGATCTTGGAGATCACCCAGATCGGAAAAGAATGTCATAAGGGCTGTGAGATCCAAAAACTCACGGGAAAATGCGTGATGCCGACAGAAGGCGTGTTTGCCCGCGTGATCCAAGGCGGAACCGTACAAAGCGAAGATATAATAGAGGTGATCGAATGAAACTGATCAAAACTACCGAGGCGATCGGGCATGTGCTGTGTCACGACCTCACCCAGATCATTCCGTATGAATACAAAGGCGCGAGATTTCGCAAGGGACATATCGTCACCGAAGAGGACATCCCTGTTCTGCTCTCGATGGGTAAGGAGAATCTCTACATCTGGGAGAAAGACGAGAATATGCTCCACGAGAACGAATCCGCCGATATCCTCTCAAAGATCTGCAAAGGAGAGAACATCTCCCGCTCTGACGTCAAAGAAGGCAAGATCGAGCTGTACGCCGAAATCGACGGGCTGTTCCGTGTTGACAAAGATAAGCTGTTTTCCCTCAACTCGGTAGACGAGCTGATGATCGCGACCAGAAAGTCCGACACCCTCGTCCGCAAGGGAGATAAGCTCGCCGGTACGCGCGTGATCCCGCTGGTGATCAAGAAAGAAAAACTCGATGAAGCCGAAAAGATCGCGGGTGATGCGCCGATCCTCTCCGTACTGCCGCTCAAGCTCAAAACAGCCGCTATCATCACCACCGGCAGCGAGGTGTTCCACGGCAGGATCGAGGACAAGTTTACTCCGATCCTCACAGAAAAGCTCAAAGGCTACGGTATCGAAGTCGTATCCCATCAGAAAACAGATGATAACATTGAGCATATCAAAGAAGCAATCGATAAGGTTCGCGAGCAAGTCGATATCGTCTTGTGCACGGGCGGTATGAGCGTTGATCCCGATGATAACACACCCGGCGCAATCAAAGCGACCGGCGCAGATATCGTCACCTACGGCGCGCCGGTGCTGCCCGGAGCGATGTTCCTCTTGGGCTACTATGACGACGGCACACCTATACTCGGCTTGCCCGGTTGTGTGATGTACGCCAAGGCGACTATCTTTGATCTTGTGATGCCGCGTATCGCCGCAGGAATCAAGCTCTCAAAGCGCGACTTTGTCGAATACGGAGAAGGCGGGTTGTGTCTCGGCTGCGAAAGCTGTCACTATCCCAACTGCGGGTTCGGAAAATAATCGATCATTTTGAACTTTCTGTAAAATCACTTGACAAAGTCGGGCTAAAACCCTATACTTGTGTTAAATAATTTGTAAGAATCAGGTGATCGAATGAAATTATCAGTAAAGGTTATCAGTATACTGACAGTGACCGCAATGCTCTTATGTATGTCCGTGTTCTTCGTTTCCGCCAAAACCGTGACTTATCGCAAAGGCGATGCCGACGGCGATAATACGGTTACGATACTGGATGCAACCACCGTTCAGAAGAGACTTGCTACTCTCATTGGCGATCCCGACGGAATGCTCACTATCCGCGGCGATATCGATGGAGACGGGCTGAACGTCCTCGACGCCACCTATATTCAGAAGTATCTGGCATCCCTCTCGATTCCGTACACCGACATAGACACGATCGTTTCCATTGAGGTAACTGATCCCACACAGCCCGCAACCAGTGCTACACAGGCTACTTCCCAAGAGGGCAGCTATCCCTATGATGAGTATGAGCTTCCGTTTATTCCCAACAAGCCTTAAACGACAACTTCCCCGCTGTTGTTCAGCGGGGTTTCTTTTTTTCACATAGTTTTCATATTTCAATCACGTTGTTTTCATATTGACAGAGTAAGATGTTGTCATACCAAAGAGATTGGAGGCAACAAATATGTTCAAAAAGATTTCAGGATTACTGTTAGCGGTACTTCTCACCGCAGCGCTCGCGGCATGCTCGACAGCGGGAGAAACCGAAGAAACACCGGCGACCCCTCAGGCTGCCGCACAAGCACAAACCGCAACACAGGCAGAGACTCAGTCAGAAACCAAAGCGGAAGAAAAATCATCGGACTTTGACGCGATCATCACCACCGCAAACGTCACTTCAAACGGTGTGATCGACGCGACAGACCTCTTTACCGAGAGAGATCTTACCCAGAACGCTGATCTTTCCCAAGCGACAAGCTATACCGTCAAGGATAACGAGAATATCGATATTACCAAAGAAGGCGTCTATGTCCTCTCGGGCTCCGCATCCAATGTGACGGTCACGGTAGAGGTCGAAGATAACGAAAAGGTACAGATCGTACTCGATAACGTCAGCATCACCAACTCCTCTTCCCCCGCGATCTACGTCAAGAACGCCGACAAGATATTCGTCACCACCTCGAAGGACACGGAGAATACCCTCAAGGTATCGGGAACATTCAGCTCCGACGGCGACACCAATACCGACGCGGTGATCTTCTCCAAAGATGATCTGGTGTTAAACGGTCTCGGAACTCTCACGATCGACTCCTCAGACAACGGTATCAGCTCCAAGGATGATCTGAAAATCACCGGCGGCACGCTCAACATCACCAGTACATCCGACGCGATCGAAGCGAATGATTCTATCGCAATAGCGGACGGCAATATCACGATCAGCACCACAAAAGACGGTCTCCACGCGGAGAACGACGAAGATAACTCCAAAGGCTATATCTATATCTGCGGCGGCAGCCTCAACATCTCCGCTTCGTCCGACGGCGTACAATCGACTACCGTCACCCAGATCGACGGCGGAGACCTCTATATCACTTCCTCAGAAGGCATCGAAGGCACTTTTGTCCAGATCAACGGCGGCAGCATTGATATCTACGCTACCGACGACGGCATCAACGGCTCCAACAAGTCAACCGCTTATTCCGTCACGATAGAATTCAACGGCGGCAGCACCTTGATCGATATGGGTCAGGGAGATACCGACGCGGTAGATTCCAACGGCAATCTTTATATCAACGGCGGCACCATCAATATCACCGCCCAGTCACCGTTCGACTATGACGGGGAAGCAAAGAAGACCGGCGGCACCATCATCGTCAACGGCGAAGAGACCGATGAGATCACCAACCAGTTCGGCGGCATGGGCGGCGGCCACGGCGATATGGGCGGCGGCTTCTCAGGCGGCATGGGAGGAGGCTTCGCTCCCTGATCAAAACACCCAATAAATAAATCAAGGGAGAGCGTTATGCTCTCCCTTCTTAATACCGATAAAAAAGCAGGACGCCGTGAAGCGTCCTGCTTAGTATTTAGGTATTACTGATATCTTCTGCCTACATAGGCTCTGGCTTTTTTCTTCTGGACATTGTAAACAATGATGAAGGTAATGATCATCACAACGATCATAACAGCAAGCCAGATGATAAATTCGAAGTTTGCACCGCTGCCCTGCTGGACGCCGATGTTGCCGGTCACGCCGGAGATAGCCTTGTTGGATAACTCAGCAGTCTTTTCTTCAACCTCGGTCTTAGCGGGTGTGGTAGGAGCAACGGGGCTCGCAACAGGAGTCAGCGCCTTAGCCTCTGTGGGAGTTTCGGCTTTTTCTTCCTCGGGATTCTTCTTAGCGGTATCGGAGAAGAGCGTATCATAAGTCTCTTCATCAATCTCGCCGGTCTTCTCGAGATTGTTCTGACCCTGGAAGCCGGTGACAGCTTCTTCTGTCTGAGATCCGAAGGAACCGTCGGCGTCGCCGTCAAGGTAACCGAGTTCGATCAGTCTCTCCTGTACGGGGATCAGATCTTCGTCATAGTCGCCCTTCTTGAAGGTGTTGGTCGCCTCTTCGGGTTCCACTTCTTCAAGCTCTTCGTCCTCGGTAGGAGTTTCGTCCTCTGCATCCTCTTCGGGATCGTCCGCATCGCTGCTTCCCGAGTTGAAGTAAGGAGCGTCATCGGAGAAGAGAACGTCCATATCGGAACCGGCAATACCGTCAACATAGAGACCTGCCGCCTCCTGGAACTGCTTGAACGCTAACTCGGTTCTGCTGCCGAAGTCGCCGTCAACAGCGCCCTGGTAGAAACCAAGCTCAGCCAGTCTTGACTGGAGCTTCTCAACCTTATCGCCCTGAGAACCTTTCTTCAGAACATTTGACTGTGTGGTAGAAGAAGAGGAACCGGAGTCGGAAGAGGAAGAAGATCCGGAATCGGAAGACGAGGAACCGTCGATCGGTGTAGAGCTCGAAACACCGTTGGAATCAAAGTAGTAGGTCTGACCGTCGATCGTACGAGAAGTAGAAGCGAGGTACTGACCGTTTTCATAATAATAATACTTGCCGCAGAACTTCTCCCAACCGGTGGAAGGATAGGACACGCCGGGTACCTTGAAGTACTGGGTCCAGCCGTGGCTGTAAACGCTCTCATAGCAGACGCCCCACTGGGAGCCTCTTGCGTCGACCGCCATACCGCCGCCGACATATACGCCGACGTGACCGGGCTTGTACAGTCCTAAGCCGTGAATATTCGGAATACCGTCGGAGAGGTATCCTCTGTAGCTGGAATTAAAGGTCTGCGCGTCGCCGACTCTGTAACCGCCCGCGTAAGAATAAATCAGACCGGAGCAGTCAACAGCGCCCGGAGTCGCTCCGCCGTATACATAGCTCCAGTTAGAGTTGTAAGCGTTAAGCGCCCATTCGGCAAGACCGATACCTGTTCCCGAAGCACCCGAGCTGATGGTGCCGATAACGCACACACCCGCGATCAGAGCGACAACGAGAAGTACAGAAATAATTTTCTTGATTTTCATAAATAACCTCCAATGTTCGTGGTGACGGGGCCATACATTAATAATATATAATAAAGGGCCTTCTTGATTTGAACTTGTCGATTCTTCATTTTCGACAGCCGATTGCTGTCGTTTTCCGCGCCTTAAATCTCTCAAAGAATTTTTTAAAAGAATCAAAAAACGCGGATTCAGATATTTCCTTTGGTAACAAAACTGTCATTATTATACCAGAGAATTATTCCAACATCAACCTTTTTTTGAAAAATATAGTTATTCTGCTATTAAAATTTAGAATTTATTCATATTTGTATACAATCTGTACAAAAATTGTTCATATTTTGGCTGGTTACAACTTGTAACCTTTTAATTTCACTGGAGAAAAAAGGGAAATTATGTCAAAAAAAGACAATTCGAATAAAGAAAAATTCCTGATAAAAAGTGAGATTTACGCATAATTCCACAGGTGAATTAAGCCGTTTCTCATTTCCTTTGAAAACACCTTTTGGGGTTGTAAAAGCGATCCGTAAATCCGCACCGGATCCGGACAGGTTATAATTCTGATACAGAATAATAAATGCGACTCTCCTGATAGTAGAGTGAGGATTCTACTCCCGATATAGGTCTCTTACACGAGATAGAATTCACCCTGTTCAGCTGTAGAGTGAAACCGTCGAATGTAGATTGCTTTTTTGTAAAAGCTGTCATAAGATAATGGTGTTATTCAGAATAATATCATTTGAAGGTGAAAAAATGTTTCGGATCATTACAGACACATCATCCAATCTTCCTACCGATTATCTTCTTAATCACAACGTCACCGTGATCCCGTTCTCCTACTACATCAACGGCAAGGAGTATTCCTGTGTGGATACCAACGGGTTTGACGGAGAAAAATTCTATAAAGCGATGCGTCTCGGCGCGAAGATCTCCACTTCTCAAATCAATCCCCAGTCATATATCGACTGCTTCCTCCCTATTCTAAAGTCAGGCGAGGATATTCTGTTTGTTTCCATGAGCTCGGGTATCTCGGGATCTTTCCACAGCGCAGAACTGGCAAAGGCGGAGCTTTTCGATGACTTTCCCGACAGGGAGATCTGCCTGCTCGATACCCTCGGCGCGTCGTTAGGCGAAGGGATCTTTGTTCAAAAAGCCGTAGAAATGCGTGACCGCGGCAGAACACTCTCAACTACTCACGCGACGCTTACAAAGCTCGTTCGGAAAATGTATCAGGTCTTCACCGTGGATGATCTGACTTATCTCAAAAACACCGGCAGGCTGACCGGCAGTGCCGCTGTCGTAGGCAATATGCTCCAGATCAAGCCCCTGCTCAAAGGCAACGAAGACGGTCAGATCGTCAACTTCTCCAAGGCGATCGGCAGAAAAAGGTCGATCGAGATGATGGCGCAAAAATACAATATGCTCGCTGTCAATCCCGAGGAACAGACCGTCGGCATCGCTCACGCGGACTGCATGGGTGACGTCGAATATCTCATCTCTCTGCTCAACAAGAAGAAGCCTCCGAAAGAGATCCTCACCGTGATGTACGAACCCGTCACCGGCTCTCATGTCGGCCCCGGCACCTTGGCGTTCTTCTTCTTCGGCGACGACAGCGTAAGGTTTAAGTAATGAGGAATTAGGAGTTAGGAATTAGGAATTGTAGGGAACGGTCTTGACCGTTACCAGTGAAGAGTGAAGGGCGGGATCTTCTGCGAAGATGGCAACCCGTCCGGCGCGTTGCGCCACCTCCCGTAACAGGGGAGACTCCCGCACCCGATTGGTATTATTGTCATTCAGAGCGGTGCCCATAGGGCAAAACGCGAAGCGTTTAGTCGAAGGATCCCCCTGTCATTACGACCTGTAGAATAGAGTCGTAGGGCACGATGCCCTCATCGTGCCGAGCCTCCCCTACAGCTTAGGGGAGGTGTCAGCCATCAGGCTGACGGAGAGGACATATTCATTGTACGACCAACGGGAGTAACCTTTTTATAAAACGATGCGATGATATCAACGTTTCGGAACGATGTGGGCATCGTTCCCTACGGTACATACGAAAAGCTTTCGCCTCTATTGGAAACCTCTTGACATTTGTGAATCGGTATGATAGAATTTGTTATGCTGTTTGGAGAGGTGTCCGAGTGGTTTAAGGAGCTAGTCTTGAAAACTAGTGATCCCGCAAGGGACCAAGGGTTCGAATCCCTTCCTCTCCGCCATCTCTATCAAAAAGAAAACACTTCACACGGAGGATTACTCAAGTGGTGAAGAGGCTCCCCTGCTAAGGGAGTAGGTCGCTAACGCGGCGCGAGGGTTCAAATCCCTTGTCCTCCGTCAAAGTGAAAACCCTGTCACATTGTGGCAGGGTTTTCACTTTGTATTATTCATTTTTCAGTCTTAAGTCTTCAGTAAAATATGACAGGCTTTTCAAAATATAGACTGAAAAACCGCATAATGAAATGTATTGACCGAATACGAGAGTTCGTATCTGTTTGCGGCTTTTATCAAAAAAATCTATTTTTTACGGATATGCCAAAGCAACCCCCTGTCACACTGCGGCAGGGATTTCTATTTGTATTCTCCACTTGTCTCCCATTCGGTTATCCCGAAATATTGACTCTCAAATCAGAATATGCTATATTTTTATTACTGAATATCCCGCAAAGGATCCTCTGTTTCGTTTCAGAAACAAAACGTGTACTTTCGGTCATCCCCTCAATCCTGATTCCCCGCATCATTTTGAGAAAGTGATGGTATCCATATGAAGAAATTGAATAAAATCAGCTCCAATATGTCGGTCAACGTGATCGGCGTTCTGATCGGTCTGATGCTGATCTTCGGATTTATTATATGCCTCATCGGCAACAACTCCTTTGTCACCGCGTTCAAAGAGGAGTATTCTACCGTCACCTATCATATGGCTGACTCCGCCTCGATCTTTGTCAACGGCGACCATATCGACAACTATCTCAGGGGCTTTGACTCAGAAGAGGAAGAAAAGGAATACGCTCATACAAAACAGCAGCTGGATATGTGCTGTCAAAAGCTGAATGTTTCTCTGATTTATGTGATTCAGGTTGACACAAGTGATTACGGCAGCTTTGTCTCCGTCTTTAACTGTGTGAACAACAGCGTGGATGACTCCGACTATACGGAATGGGAACTCGGCTATCAGCGCGACACCACCAACGATGAATACAGAGCGAAGTATCAGAGTCTTTATCAACAAGAATCCGACTATGAAACCGTTTTTCGGATGAATCCTCCGGGCGGCGTGCATCCGCATATTACCACGATGGTCCCTATCGAAAACCGCGACGGCGACGTGACGGCAATCCTCTGTATGCAGCGTCCGATCAGAGAAATGGAAGAAGCCTTCAAGCCGTACATCCTGATGATCGTCTTCGGCGTTTTGATTCTGGTAGCGGCAGTCACCGTTTTTTCCGCGCTGTTCATCAGAATCAGCATTATCAAGCCTGTGGAAGCGGTCTCGAAAGAAGCGACGCGTTTTGCCGGTGAAAACGCGAAGAGCGAGCCTCTCGGCAGGATCAGCCGCTATGAGGTTCTCCAAAACCTTGCCGCCTCCATTGATCATATGGAAACGAGCATGGTACAGTATATTGATGACCTGACCGCCTTTACCGCAGAAAAAGAAAGGATCGGCGCGGAGCTTTCCATCGCCGCTACGATTCAGGAGAAT
>CAZPOG010000087.1:0-8844 GCA_964588105.1 uncultured Ruminococcus sp.
TTTATCTTCCCCCGGTTGAACCGGGGGTTTATTTCCACGCCTTAAAGGCACCAAACAAAACAGCCGACAGAATCAAATCTGTCGGCTGTTCTTTTCTATTGCGGCTTTATTCTATCATATCCATGATAAAGTAGAAGTCGGAGCCCTTCTTCGGTTCGCTCTCAACGCCGTACTCTGCGTCGTGCGCTTTGAGGATGTTCTTGACGATGGAGAGTCCGAGTCCCGAACCGATCTTGGCGGTCTTATGCTCCTCTTCGACACGGTAGTAGCGATCCCAGATATAAGGAAGCTGATCGGCGGCGATGCCTTCTCCGTGATCGATCACATCGATGCGGACCCTGCCGTCTTTTGTCGTCTGTCTGACCTCGACGGTCTTGTCCTCTCCGACATAGTTGATCGCGTTGTTGATAAGATTATATACCACCTGCGTGATCCTCAGCTCGTCACCTTCCACAAACACTTCTTTCTGATAATCGAAGGTGATGTTATAGCCCTCGTTCTCGATCAGCTTGGTGTAGCGTGAGAAGATGCTTTCGATACATCTTGTCAGCGAGAAGGGAGCCTTCTTGATATCGGCAGTGCCGGACTCGAGCCTCGAGATATCGAGCAGATCGGTAACCAGCGAGTTCAGCCGGTTCGCCTCATCAATAATGATCTGGATATTCTCGGGCGTCATCTCTCCGGGGATGTCCCGCATCACCTCGCTGTAGCCGGTGATCATCGTCAGCGGCGTACGCAGATCGTGAGAGATGTTGCTGATGAGCTCTTTGCGGAGTGTGTCCACCTTCTTGAGCTCGGATGCGGAATAGTTTAATGTGTTGTTGAGTTCTTTGATCTCTTTATAGCGGCCGCCCTCAAACCTGACGTCATAATCCTGCTTGGCAAAGGACTTTGCCTTTTCGTTGGTTTCGGAGATCGGCTTTGCGATACTTCCGGCAACCACGAGAGCGATCACAACGCTGATGACGATCAGCACCGCGGTCATGATGATCAGCTGGAAGCGAAGCGTCTCCACCACGCTGGTCACAGGGGTGATCTCACTCTCTACTACGATCATCCTCGTGCTCTCGCCCGACGTATTGATGATCGCGTAAGCAAGCCGCGATACGGTTTCTCTCTCTAAGGACGGCTCTTGGATTTTCTCTCTGAAATCGTCTTCTCCGCTTTTGTCAGGATTGTCAAAGGCGCCCTTTTCCTGTATGGCGGAAAAATCTCTCGGTTCAAAACGTCTCTTGAACCCTGTGCGGGTGATCTCGGAGTACTCTCCGCCCGACTCGGCAGTCTTTTGATACAGCTCCACGGCAAACTCGTCCGTCACCATGGTATCGGGCATCATGATCCTCTCGCTCCGATAAATCGCGGTGAGCTGCTCATCGTTGACCTGATAGACAGAAACCGACATCGCGTTCTGCTCTTCGATGTCATAGATCAGATCATCCAAGGAGTCTTCGTCGATGTTATCACAGACCGAACGCGCGCAGGAACGCACCTGGGAGGTCTTGATCGACTTGTAGAAAGAGTCAAGAAAAACCGTCTGGATGATCCAAAGCGCAACGATCAGCACCGCGGAGAATAACAGAAACGCCGCGATCAGCGTGATCTTCAAAGAAGGCTTTCTGCCCTTTTTCTCGTTCTTCTTCATGATCATACCTCAAAGCGATATCCCACGCCGCGCAGCGTGACGATCAGGCTCGCGTATGGTCCGAGGGATTTTCTCAGCAGCTTGATATGGGTATCCAGAGTCCTGTCATCGCCAAAGAAGTCGTATCCCCATACCTTGGAGATCAGCTGTTCACGGGTCAGCGCCAAGCCTTTGTTGTGTACCATATAGAACAGAAGCTCATATTCTCTCGGAGTCATATTCACTCTCTCGCCGTCAACGGTGACAATGCGCGCGGAGAAATCCACCACCAGACCCTTGTATACGAACCGGTTCTTGTTCTCCTCGCTCTGAGCGCTGCCCGCGCGGCGCAGCACGGCGCTCACTCTCATCATCAGCTCCTTGGGAGAGAACGGCTTGACGACGTAGTCGTCTACGCCCGCTTCAAAGCCCGAGAGCCTGTCATACTCCTCGCCCTTTGCCGAGAGCATGATGATCGGCGTAGAAGAAAACCTACGGATCGCCGCAGCCGCCGCAAAGCCGTCGAGCTTGGGCATCATGATATCGAGGATGATCAGATCATAGGTGTTGTTTCTGCATTTGAGAACAGCCTGTTCACCGTCCTGTGCCTCGTCCACCTCATGTCCTTCATATACGGCGTATTTTTTGATCAGTTCCCTGATCCTGAATTCATCGTCAACGATCAACAATTTTGCCATGGCTATCCCTCCGATCCGGTTTGATAAAACCAGTATATACGCGCTATGTGACAGTTTTATGATTGTTCGGTTACAGTATAACATAAACATCGTAACCGAGGCAAGGAGAACTTTCTTAGAGAAAAGAGAAGAGAGAGGAGAGAATAGTTAAGGGAGGGCTCCGCCCTCACCTGAATATGATGTTGTCATTGCGAGGGCTTCAGCCCGTGGCAATCCTCTTCTCATTATGACCTGTTGCAATAGGAAGGGGATTCTTCGGGGCTAAAGCCCCTCTGAATGACAAACATATCAATCAGGTGTGGACAGCGTCCGCCCACAACCGTTTATTGATCATCGTTCATTGTTCATAACAAATACGATCAGGTGTGGACAGCGTCCACCCTTCACTATTCTCTCTTCTCTCTTCTCTCTTCACTAAAAAAACAAGCGCCCGCACCCGAATTGTAATTGTCATTCAGAGCGAAGCGAAGAATCCCCTTCCTTATACGACCGTCCGCAAAGAGTTTTACAAATCAGGTGTGGACAGCGTCCACCCTTCACTATTCTCTCTTCTCTCTTCTCTCTTCACTAAAAAAAGCGCCCGCATAAGCGAGCGCCTTTGTATCAGTTGTTATGATTATGATTCCTCAACATAGGGAGTGGTGCCGTCGAGATTCATGATCTTCGCCTTATACTTCTGGATACGGGAAGCGTCCAGTACGGAAACAACGCCGTCACCGTCAACATCGGCAACAGAAAGGTCGATGTCGTTCTCGGTGAGGATCTGAGCCTTATACTTCTGGATCTTGGTAGCGTCGATAACAGAAACAACGCCGTCGCCGTCAACGTCGCCTAAGAGCTTCTCGGGACCGGGCTCTGTGGGCTCCTGATAACCGACATGGTTGCCGTTAGCGTCATAGTGGTCGGGGTTGACACAAGCGCCTTCGGGGGTATCGGTGTAGCAGCCGTCTTCAAGATAATAATACCATCTGCCGCCGCAGGTCTGAGCGCCGGAATACTCTTCAACACTCATGTCGTCGGGGTTAACGATATAGATCATGTTATCAAAGCTGGCAAGGCCGTCCGGAAACTCTTCCCACTCGCCGGGATCAAGATACTCAACCTTGAGGTTCTTGGTCTGAGCTCTGTAGAAGAACAGGGGATTCTCAACATCGGTACCGCCGTCAACACCGTTGTTCCAGATGATGGTAAGAACCTTCTGAGGAACGTCAGCATAGTAAACGTTCGGAACGCCTTCTAACTTTTCTGCAACATAGCCTGTCCATGTATCCTGTGTGGGGAAGCTGCCGGTTGCCCAATAATAAATGGAGCAATAGCCTTCGTTATACTCGTTGATCCAGGACTTCGCGTGATCACCGACAGAGCCGACTTCGTCGTCAACCTGCTTGGTGGGACCGTTGTTGCCGTCAGGAATCTGGAAGTAATATCTGTAGGTAGGAACCTCATCGCCGGTTTCCGCTTCGTAAGCCGCGATAGCATCCTTCAGATGCTCTGCCTCTTCGTCAAAAGCGGAAAAAGCGTTAGCAGATACTACAGCAACAGATGCAACGAGAACGAGTGCGAGTAAAATGCTGATAATCTTTTTCATAGAAAAATCCTCCTAATTTAATTAGTACCAATATTATATCAAATCGTACTTGATTTTACAAGAGGTTTTCGTTCACAATTTCGTAAATTTTCATAAAAGAATATTACTTTTTTGAAATTCCGGTTAAAAAATCTGTAACCGGAAGATTTTTCCGCCGCGGATATCATCAAGTTGACTTCGCTTTTCTTTTGATGTATGATACAAACGGAGTGAGTATTTATGTCCGAAATCATCACAAGGCTGTGTCATGACCGTGACCTTTCCGACACAGAGCTGAAAGTGATCATCAACACAAATGAATATGACGAAGAGCTCTTCAAAGCGGCGGATCAAATCCGAAGAGAGCATTACGGCGACAAAGTATACCTTCGCGGACTGATCGAGTTTACCAACTACTGCAAGAACAACTGCCTCTACTGCGGACTTCGAGCGGCGAATCACAGCTTGGACCGCTATCGCCTGTCAAAGGAAGAGATCCTCTTATGCTGTGAAGAAGGATACGCTTTGGGATACCGCACCTTTGTCCTGCAGGGCGGCGAGGATCCCTACTACACCGACGACAGGATGGCGGATATCATCTCCTCCATCCGCGCGCGTTTTCATGACTGCGCGATCACCCTCTCGATCGGAGAACTGAGCAGAGAAAGCTATCAGCGCTTTTTTGACGCGGGAGCCAACCGCTATCTGCTCCGTCACGAGACGGCGAGTGAGGAACACTATCAAAAGCTTCATCCCGATCGTATGCTGCTTGAAAACAGAAAGAGATGCCTCTTTGCTCTCAAGGAGATCGGCTATCAGGTCGGCTCGGGATTTATGGTGGGCTCGCCGTATCAGACGACGGATCATCTGATCGCCGATCTGCGATTCTTGCAGGAGCTGTCTCCCGATATGATCGGGATCGGACCGTTCATCCCCCATCACGAAACGCCCTTCAGGGATTTTCAAAGCGGAACAGCACAGCTCACCTTAAGGATGATCGCGATCCTGCGGCTGATGTTTCCTTATGCGCTCATCCCCTCTACCACCGCGCTCGGCACGATCGATCCGCAGGGACGTGAAAAGGGTCTTAAGGCGGGCGCGAACGTGGTCATGCCCAACCTCTCTCCCGTGTCTGTCAGAAAGAAGTACGAGATCTATGACGAGAAGATCTGTACCGGAGAGGAATCCGCTCAGTGCCGCGGCTGTCTGGAACGAAGAATCGAACTGGCGGGATATCGCGCTGTCACTGACAGAGGCGATGTCAGGAGAGTGTACAGTGCAAAATAAAAATGTCATTCAGAGCGAAGCGAAGAATCCCCTTGTTATTACTACCGTCTTCTATCAGAAGGGGATTGCCGCGGTCGCTATGCTCCCTCGCAATGACAATATCAAGGATATTATTTATGACTAATGAATTTAGCAGGGCTCAGCTGCTGCTCGGCGCTGAGGGAATGGAAAAATTGAAAAAAACCCGCGTCGCGGTGTTCGGCGTCGGCGGCGTCGGCGGATATGCCTGTGAGGCGCTCGCCCGCTCGGGCGTCGGCGCGATCGATCTGATCGATCACGACACGGTGAGCCTAACGAACATCAACCGCCAGATCATCGCCCTGCACAGCACGATCGGCAGATACAAGTGCGACGTGATGAAGGATCGGATCCTCGACATCAACCCTTCCTGTCAGGTCACGGTATATAACACTTTCTATACCAAAGAAAACGCCGACAGCTTTGACCTCTCGCTCTACGACTATATCGTAGACGCGATCGATACCGTGTCGGCAAAACTGATGCTGATCGAAAAGGCGTCTGCGGCAAACACGCCAATCATCTCTTCGATGGGAGCGGGCAACAAGCTCGATCCCACCCGCTTTGAGGTCGCGGATATCTATTCGACTTCCGTCTGCCCTCTTGCGAGAGTCATGCGAAAAGAACTGAAAAAGCGCGGGATCGAACAACTGAAGGTAGTTTATTCCAAAGAAGAAGCGCTCTCTCCCGTTTATGATGATGAGAACGCCTATGAGGATAAAGGCAGCGTCGCGGGCAGACCCGCCCCCGGATCTGTCGCCTTCGTCCCCTCTGTCGCGGGATTGATCCTCGCCGGAGAGGTTGTCAAAGATCTGATCAAGTAAAATGAATACCATAAGAAAAAGGCTCCCTTTATGAAAGGGAGCTTTTCGGTTCGATGTGGGCATCGAACCCTACGGGATAACAGCAGCGTTTGCTCGAGTCGTAGGGAACGATGCCCACATCGTTCCGTTTTTATGCTAATTTCAGGTCGCCTTCCTTGACCCAGCCGATTTTTCTCAGGATCATGTTGAGCAGCGGGGTAATCACCGCGGGGAGAACGATACAGATCAGTACCAGTCCCAGCCAGTCAAACGCCGTGGGCGTGATCGCCGAAGCGCCGTTGGTCACAGCCGCCTCAGAGGGAGACAGCCATCCGGTGATGATGCCGATGGGTCCGCACAAGCCGCAGGTGCCCATGCCGGAGTTGATCGGCGCGCCGTTCATCTGGAGCTTGAAGACACAGGTCGCGATCGGTCCGGTGATCGCCGAAGTAAGGATCGGCGCGATCCATACCCGGGGATTCTTCACGATGTTGGGCATCTGGAGCATCGAGGTGCCGATACCCTGTGAGACGAGACCGCCCCACTTGTTCTCCCGAAAAGACATCACCGCAAAGCCGACCATCTGGGCGCAGCAGCCTGCTACCGCGGCGCCGCCCGCAAGTCCCGTGAGCGATAACGCCGCGCAGATCGCCGCCGAGGAGATCGGAAGCGTCAGTGCGATTCCTACCAGCACCGAAACCGTAATGCCCATCAGAAGCGGCTGCAGCTCTGTTGCGTACATGATCAGACTGCCGAACGCAGACGCCGCCTTGCCGATCGGAGGTGCGATCAACATCGAAAGCCCGACGCCGACGAAGATCGTCACGGCAGGAGTTACCAGAATATCCACTTTGGTTTCCTTAGAAACCACCTTGCCGCATTCCGCCGCGATGATCGCGATCACCAATACCGCCAAAGGTCCGCCCGCGCCGCCTTCGGTGTTCGCCGCCCAACCGACGGCAGCCAGAGAGAACAGCACCATGGGCGGCGCCTTAAGCGCATAGCCGATCGCAACCGCCATCGCGGGACCTGCGATCGCCATCGCGTAACCGCCGATCGTGGATAAAAACTCCACATGGATCTGATCGCCGAGCGTCTTGATGATCGTACCGATCAGAAGAGAGCAGAACAATCCCTGCGCCATCGCGCCGAGCGCGTCGATACCGTAACGCTTCCAGCTGATCTCTATATCTTTCTTCTGTAAGAATGCCTTGAATTTACTCAATAAAAACACTCCTTTTATTCATATACCATACCTGCCTCCCCCACCGCTTGGGGGAGGTGTCAGCCATCAGGCTGACGGAGGGGTCAAGTAATAGTATATGCAAACAAAAGGAGTTTGTCAAATTACGGCTTGTCAAAGCTGTCATTCTGAGGGGCTTTTGCCCCGTGAGAATCCCCTTGTTATTACGACCGGCTGCAAAAGGAAGGGGATTCTTCGCTTCGCTTTGAATGACAGTTATTTTACGCTTTTTGGACGTTTGCCGTCGCTATGATCGCCACACCGGTGGAGGCGGCGTTCTCGATCAGGATGTCGCCGATGCCTATCGGAGCAGGTACCGTGACTCGATTGATCTCCTCCATCACGGCAAAGATCTTATCCTTGGGGATATCCTCTCTTGTCTTGCAGGAGACGCGCTCCTTGACGCCGCCCGATACTCTGACGGTAGAGGTGACGATGCGGGTGGGATCGGTGACCTCCTTCTTCGCGTAGATCTCGCCGCGCTTGCAGGTGTGACCCGTGACAGAGAGGATTTCGCCGCCGTCGAGCGTGACGGTGACCAGACAGCCCATCGGACATCCGATACAGGTGAGTTCTCGTTTTTCCATAGCCTTACTCCTTCTCTATCTTCACGGTGACGGTCTGCAAGTTCTCAAACGCGGACAGATCGCTTCTTTTGAGCACGATCTGCTCCATCTCTCCGGGAGCGATCACACGCTTTTTCTTATGCTGTACGCGAGTGTCGTTGAGATACACGCTGACATAAGCGTCTTTGTAGACGTCGCCGACGCGGAACCTGACGGTGAGCGTCTCGTCCATCCTGCCGAGATTCAGCGTCGAGGGCACGGTGTAGCGCGCGCCGGACTCGGCTTTGATGGTGATCTCCTGACCGGTACTCTCGCCTATCTCGCCTGTGACGAAGTCCGCGGCGGTCTCGCCCGCCTTCTTCGCCTCTTCGCTGACGTAGTCGACAAGATCATGCACATGCAGGACGTTGCCGCAGGCAAACACGCCCTTGATGTTGGTCTCCAAGCTCTCGTTGACGACGGGACCGTTCGTCACCGGCGAGAGCGTCACGCCCGCCGAGGAGGAAAGCTCGTTCTCGGGAATCAGACCGCAGGAAAGCAGCAGCGCGTCACAGGGATAACGCACCTCAGACCCTTTGATCGGCTTGCGGTTCTCGTCGACCTTGGCGATCGTGACCGCCTTGATATGCTCCTTGCCCTCGATATCCACCACCGTATGGGAGAGCAGCAGCGGGATATCATAGTCATCCAGACACTGGACGATGTTGCGCTTCAAGCCGCCCGAATACGGCATCAGCTCGGCGACACAGCGCACCTTGGCGCCTTCTAAGGTCATACGCCTTGCCATGATCAGCCCGATATCACCGGAGCCTAAGATCACGACCTCTTTGCCGATCATATAGCCCTCAATGTTGACAAGCCGCTGGGCGGTACCCGCCGAGAAGATTCCCGCAGGACGAAAGCCCGGGATATTCAGAGCGCCTCTGGGACGCTCGCGGCAGCCCATCGCTAAGATGACCGCCTTCGCCTGAATCTGAAACATCCCGTCCTCACGGTTCATCGCGGTGACGACACGATCGGGAGAGATGTCCATCACCATGG
>CAZPOG010000088.1:0-8807 GCA_964588105.1 uncultured Ruminococcus sp.
GGCAAGTCCCAAGGCGCACGGACAGCTGATCACCAGCACCGAGATCCCTCTTGCGAGTGCAAAGCCCGGATCTTTTCCGACGATCAGCCATACGGCGACGGTGATGATCGCGATCAGGAGCACGACGGGAACGAACACGCCTGCCGCCTTGTCTGCGATCCGCGCGATCGGCGCTTTGGTCGCCGCGGAATCATAGACGGTGCGGATGATCTGTGCGAGGGTAGTATCCTCGCCGACCTTGGTCGCCCGACATCTGAGAAAGCCGTTTTGATTGATGGTGCCGGCGTAGACCTTTGCGTTCTGCGATTTTTCAACAGGGATGCTCTCGCCCGTCAGCATGCTCTCGTCCACCGCACTCTCGCCCGAGAGGACGACGCCGTCTACGGGAATATCCGCGCCGGGGCGGACGATGACGACGTCTCCCGCGGAGACTTCTTCGATCGCGACGGTGTTCTCTTTGCCGTCTTTCTCGATGACTGCCGTCTTGGGCTTGAGCTTCATCAGCGCCTTGAGGGCGTCGGTGGTCTTGCCCTTGGAGCGCGCTTCCAAGATCTTGCCGAGCGTGATCAGGGTCAGGATCATCGCGGCGGACTCAAAGTAGAAGCTATGCAGAAGCGTATGCGCCTGCTGAGTATCCTCACCGGTCATCTCAAACAACACATACACGCTCCACAGAAAGGACGCGAGCGACCCTAAGGACACCAGCGTGTCCATATTCGGCGCGAGATGAACGGCGCCTTTGAAACCCGAGATGAAAAACTTCTGATTGATCACCATCACGACGGCTGACAGCAAAAGCTGACAGATCCCGAGCGCGACAGGATTTTCATCCAGGAAAGAGGGCAGGGGAAAGCCCCACATCACATGCCCCATCGAAAGATACATCAGAACAAGCAGTACGCACAGCGAAGCGACAAAGCGCATGACAAGCGGCTTGACCTCATTCGGCTCTTCGAATTTTTGAGGGGATATATTCTGTTTTTCTTTTGCTTTGGGAGAGGCGCCGTAGCCCGCTTTTTCGACCGCGGTGATGATCTCGCTGTCCGTGACCTCTCCCTCGACGCTCATCGAGTTGGTCAGCAGCGACACCGCGCAGCGTTCCACGCTGTCGAGCTTGGATACCGCCTTCTCTACTCTCGCTGAGCAGGCGGCGCAGCTCATCCCGGTAATGTCATATTGCTTCATAAGCTACCTCATCAGCTTAGAGAGGATCTCCATCAGCTCGTCGACGGATTCATCCTTGCCGTCACGGATATCCCGCACCACACAGGAGCGCATATGCTTTTGGAGCAGTTCGCGAGAAAAGGCGTTGAACGCCTGTTTCGCGGCGGCGGACTGGGTGAGGATATCCACACAGTAGGCGTCGTTCTCCACCATCGACTTGATCCCTCTGATCTGACCCTCGAGACGGGAGAGACGGTTGATCAGCGCTTTTTTCTCATCCGCCGAGCGGACGGTCTTTTTACATTCACAGTGTTCCATCAGTTACCTCTGTTATTCCTATATACCCCTATAGGGTATTTGTATTATGGTTATTATATACCCCCACAGGGTATTTGTCAAGCAAAAAAAGAAGCCTTCCGAAAGAAGGCTTCATATAGTTTATGATCAGAAAATATCGATGGTTGCGGTCTCGGGTTTGAGCCACTGGAGAATGGAGGCAAGGCTGTTTTCATCGATACCGACGCCGCCTCCCGAGGTGGGACCGGTGCTGACATGCAGGAATTTCGCACAGCCCTGAGAGCTGCTCACCGGATCACGGTTATAGTTGAATACAACTGCATACGGATAGGATACGGTATATTCATACAGCCACTGGGCGTCCGTCCAGTCCTGCAATACCGCGCTGCTGTCGCACAGCAGGTTATAGTTGACAGAGGCGGGATCCGTGACCCAGAACATCGAGTTGTCGATCGGATAATAGGTCAGGGAGGTGCCGGGATTCGAATTGTGCCCGAAGGCGTATTCGATCTTATAGGAACCCTTGGGAGTGACCTTATCGCCGGGAACGGAACTGCCTACGCCGCCTTCTCCGACATAGCCGGAGATCGGTTCGAACTTCTTGACCCACATGCCGCTGTCATTCTTCTCATAGGTATAGACCTTGGCGGAAGTGCCGGAGGACTCGACAAAGATTGCCTGGGTGCCGGACATACCGGAGGATACGATGTTCGCTTTCTTGAGCAGTTCTTCAAACTCCTCCGACTGCTTTACCGGTTCGGTAGGCTGAGCTTCTGTAGGAGCCGCATCGGCGGGAGCCTCTTCGGTGGATACTTCATCGGGGCTGATGGTCTCAACCGACAGAGTAGCAGGGGTAATCTCCACGGGGGAGCTCACGTTGACGTTCTGATCCAAAAAGGCGAATATCTTATCGCCGAAGGTAAATACTAGCACCAGCGACGCGATCACGACAAAGGTCGCGAACGCCACGATCACAGGGATCCTGTACTGGTGATCGGTCTTCTTCGCTTTGTAGTTGTGCGGGCTGTGATAACGGGATTTGTATCTTCGCCTGTTGGAGGTTTTGTTGTTTTTATAGGCCATAATAATCTTCCTCTGAGAGTTATTTCGGTTTCTGTTTTATATTAAAAGAGCTTGACCTTGCAGACGATAGCGGTGGTGTTGTCGACGCCGCCTTTCTCGAGCGACTTGTCGACAAGCTCTCTGCAAAGGACTTCGCAGGATTTCTTCTTTTGGAGGATCTCTTCGATCTCATCATCTGTAAGCATATCAGACACACCGTCGGAGCAGATCAGATAGATATCTCCCGAACGGTATTTCGCCTCGGCGAGATAAGGGGAGAGGGGACCGTTCTCCTCAGGGAGACCGAGAAACTTGGTGATCGCTTTTCCACCCCACATGCGTGCGGTGTGATCGGTGCTGATCTGGCACAGCTCGTGATGGGAAAGCCGGTATACGCGCGAGTCGCCCGCGTTGAGGATATAGACGGTATCCTTGGAGAACTGCACCATCGCCGCCGTGGTGCCCATCAGCACCAGAGAGCGCGCCTGAGTTTCCTCCAAGACCTTTTGGTTGAGGATATCGGACAGCTCATAGATATACTCGTCAAAGTGTTCTTTGTCCTTAAGAAAGTCGGCGGTGTGTGACGCCGCGACAAAAGAAGCAACCTCTCCGAGCGCCTCGCCTCCCATACCGTCAAAGACCGCAAAGCATTCGTTGTCATCGCTTTTGATCTCTCCGCTGAAGACAGCGTCTTCGGTGGAGTGGATGTCTTCTCTGATATGCGAGTCGGCGTAGAAGTTGTCTTCGTTATTCTTTCTGATTTTTCCGAGGGATGAAATACAGCTGTATTCGATATGATAGCTTCTCATCTCAACTTGCCTTTCTGCGCGTTTGCCGGCGTCGGTGATGATAAGAGGAAGGATCATTCCTCTTCGTTTTCTTCCTGCTCGGCGTTTTCTTCTTCGGTGTCAGCGGATCCTTCGGTGGGGGCTTCGGTCGAGGGCGCCTCGGTGCGCGCTTGGGTGGGCGCTTGGGTGGGCGCTTCGGTCAGAGCTTCGGTCACATCGGAGGTCTCCGGCTGGTTGGGATTTTTGATTTCCGCTGCGGTATAGAAGCTGTCGGGGATCGTGTAGGTGGGCTCGCCGAAGTTGTCAAAGTCCACATTCAGCACAAAGTGCTGTTCGTCGGATTCGAGCGACATATAGATGTTTTCCAGATAGCCCTTCTTGGAGATCCGAAAGCTCATATTGACCTTGGCCCTTCTCAGGGTCTCGCGGTTGAGTTCGATTTTCTCGTAGAACTTATCATAGTCGGAAGACTTGAAGAACGACGAGGCGGACATCTTCTCGAGCAGTGTGAGAAATTCGTCCATATCGATGTTATAGGCGTAGGTGGTAGTAGAGCCGTCCTCAATTAACTTCATATGGGTGACGTTGTTTTCGGTCGCAAAGCGCGGGAATACCTTGCCCAAAAGGGAGCCGAACTCTACCGAGGAATACTTTTCCGTAACGCCGAGGAACCGCAAAAACGAACTTGCGTCAAAATATCCGTAGCGGAGGTCGGAGTAAAAGTCCATGAAGTCGAGGACTTTGGAGTTGACATTCTTGATCGTCCACTGATCGTTATAGTAATTTCCCTCGTAGCTCATACCCTCTTGTGTGAGGGTAACGCCCTGATAGGTATAGTCGTTGTAGTCGGCGTCATAGACCAGAGAGACTTGTGATCCGGTGATCTTCGCCGAACCGTCAAATACCATCTGGTTTTCTTCGTTCACCGCCGCCTGCACATGAAAGTCACATCCCGTGTCGACGTCCTTTGTCAGAGCGTAGGACAGCTTGGCGACAGGGGTGTTCTTGCTGATATATACCGTGATAGAGATCGCGACGATCACCATCAGCGCAATACCGATGCCGATGAACAGCAAAGGTCTGTGTTTGACATACCACGGGATCTGAGGTTCATCGGGATAGTAGCTCTTCGGCTGATATCGTTTTTTGAATAAGGGAAACAAAGCCAAGGCTCTTTTCTCCTTTCTGGAGTATCATTATCAAAAGTTTTGCAGTTTACAAACTTTCCCACTATAATCAGATACATTATATCAAAAACATAGCTATTTTGTCAACTTAGAAAAAAGAATAGTTATTTACAGTTTTGCAATTATTATTGCTTTTTAGAATTAAATCATATATAATGGTATACGTGAAATTGACACTACCACATCTTGGTAAGAATCGAATCAATTTTTAGGGGTTAAACACATGAAAAAGCACGTTCTATTATTATCTCTCGCGGTTTTGATTTTATCAGCCGTTATCCTCTCGTTCTCGGCGGGAGCGGTCATCCTCGGCGATGTTGACGGCGACGGTATCGTCACGGTCTTGGACGCGACGATGATACAGAAGCACTTGGCGAGCATCATTACGCTGAGCGCAGAACAGAAGCAGGCGGGTATGGTAGAGAACGGAGACACACTCTCTGTTCTTGACGCGACGCTGATCCAGAAGAAGTTAGCGTCCTTGGTCGATCACTTCCCCGTACAGGACAAGCCCACAGAAGCACCGTCGACACAGGCGCCCACACAACCGCCTACACAGCCCGCTACCGAAGCGGATGAGATCACAAAGGTGAGCAATAACGTGGATATTTACTTCTCCAACAACAAAAACTGGACAACCGTCAACGCTTATCTGTTCTCCAGCAAGAACAACAGCTATGCTGCCCAGTGGCCCGGTACCGCGATGAAACAGGTTGCTACCAATAATCTCGGCGAGAAGATCTATAAGATGACCGTAGACGTTTCAAGATATGACCGTGTGGTATTCAACAACGGAACGGTTCAGACGACCGATACGCCGCTGACCAAAGCGTCCTCCGGATTCTTTATCATGGGCCAGCAGGGCAAGAAGCTCGTCGCGGGTGTGTATCCCTACGGACAGGATAACGAAGGCACCATCAAGACCGTCAAGATGGATTATCCCGGCGGTTATAAGAAGAATGTGTATATCTGGCTGCCTGATGGCTATAACGCCGCGGATAAGACCAAGAAGTATTCGGTCCTCTATATGTGCGACGGTCAGAACCTCTTCGGTCAGTCCCAGACGCTTTCGGGTTATGAGTGGGAATGTGACGAGACCGTGCTCTCTCTGATGCAGAACGGCGGCGACGGCGTGATCGTGGTCGGTATTGATAATTCCACCAACAAGCGCGACAACGAGCTGACTCCGAACCTCGGACCTCTCACACCGGGCGTCGGCGACAGTTATGTCAACGGCAACGGCAAGCAGTATGCCGATTTTGTTGTCGATCAGGTCATCCCTTATGTTGAAGCGAACTATAACTGCAACTCCTTCCGCGGTATCGCGGGTTCATCCTCCGGCGGTATCGAAGCGTTCTATATCGGCATGGAGCATATGGATAAGTTCAAATACATCGGCGCGCTGTCTCCCGCGTTTGTCCTGTTTGAAGAGGACACATGGAAGAGCTATCTCTCACAGAAGGATTTCTCCGGCGATGTGCCGAGGATCTATCTCTTCAACGGCTATAACGACGAGCTCGAAAAGATACTTTATATCAACGCCAAAGCAATGCCGTCGTGGCTGACACAAGCCGGCTATGACAGCTCCAAGATCGTATGGAAAGAGGACAAGGACGCGACCCACAACGAGATCTTCTGGGCGCTCTACTTCCCCGAGATGCTGTCTTTCGGATTGGACGTATAAATAGAGAAGAGAGAAAAAAGAATAGAGAATAGATATGGGAGGGCTCTGCCCTCACCCGAATATAGTAATTGTAAGGGCGGAGTTCCATCTCCGCCCTAAAGTCGTTTTATTTGTCATTGCGAGGAGTGACCTTTGCGGTCACGACGTGGCAATCCCCTAATACGAGTGGTTAGTGTTTAGTGGATAGTGGTTAGTTGCTGTCCATTGCCGTCCGCAGGACCCGACACACTAATCACTAATCACTTAATAAATGACAAGGGGATTCTTCGCTTCGCTCTGAATGACATATTCCAATCAGGTGAGGGCGTAGCCCTCCCATACTTTTTTTAATTGCTCGAGCGAAGCAAGTAACCATTACTCTTCTCTCTTCTCTCTTCACTAAAAAAGGCATCCCGCAGGATGCCTTTTGTCATATGCTTTAGTTTCTTCTGTCTCTTCTGGGACGTCTGCCTTCACGTCTGGGCTTCTTGTCCTCACTGGGATCGTTCTCGGGGGTGAGACCGTCGACCTCGATCAGAACGTCGCGTCTGGAGAGGTTCAGTCTGCCCTTGTCGTCGATCTCGAGGACCTTGACTCTGATGACGTCGCCTACGTTGACAACGTCGGTCACATGCTCGGTGCGCTTGACGTCAAGCTGGCTGATGTGTACCAGACCTTCCTTGCCGGGAGCGATCTCAACGAACGCGCCGAAGTCCATGATGCGGGTGACCTTGCCGACGAAGATCGCGCCGGGTTCGGGATCATTCGCGATGGTCTCGACGATGTCGATCGCGCGTTTGCACTTTTCGGTGTCCAGACCGGCAACGAATACCTGACCGATCTCGCCGTCTTCCTCGATATCGATCTTGACCTCACACTGCGCCTGAATCTCTTTGATGACCTTGCCGGACTTGCCGATGACTTCGGCGATCTTGTCCGCGGGAATGGTGGTGGTGAACATCTTGGGAGCGTACTTAGAAAGCTCAGGTCTGGGCTCGGCGATCGCCTTGAGCATAACCTCGTCGAGGATGTAGTTTCTCGCCTTGTGAGTTTTCTCGAGCGCTTCCTTGACCATCTCGGGAGTCAGACCGGAAATCTTTAAATCCATCTGGATCGCGGTGATGCCGTCATGTGTACCGGCTACCTTGAAGTCCATGTCGCCGAAGAAGTCTTCCAAACCCTGGATGTCGACCATGGTCATCCATCTCTCACCCTCGGTGATCAGACCGCAGGAGATACCCGCGACGGGTTCTTTGATCGGAACACCTGCGTCCATCAGCGCCAGCGTAGAACCGCAGACGGAACCCTGAGAGGTGGAACCGTTGGAGGATACGACCTCACTGACCAAGCGGATCGCGTAGGGGAACTCTTCCATCGAAGGAATGACGGGAACCAGCGCCCTTTCCGCTAACGCGCCGTGACCGATCTCTCTTCTGCCGGGGCCTCTGGAGGGGCGTGTCTCGCCGACAGAGTAGGAGGGGAAGTTGTAGTGGTGCATATATCTCTTGGTCTCTTCATCGTCGATACCGTCTAAGGTCTGGATATCGCCGACGGAACCTAAGGTCGCGATGGTGAGAACCTGTGTCTGACCTCTGGTGAACAGACCGGAGCCGTGTACACGGGGCAGGATGCCGACCTCGGAAGCTAAAGGACGGATATCGTTCATGCCTCTGCCGTCAACGCGCTTCTGCTCGTCAAGCAGCCAGCGGCGGACGATGAACTTCTGGGTCTTGTATAAGCATTCGTCGATCTTCGCCTCGGATTCGGGGTAGATCTCGTCGAATTTCTCATGAACAGCCTCATAGATGGGCTTGAGTCTTGCGTCTCTGACGGTCTTGTCGTCGGTGTCTAAAGCGACCTTGACGTCTTCTTCCGCGAAAGCCTTGATGGCTTCGAACATATCGTGATCGGGCTCGTTGCTCGGATAGGAGAACTTCTCCTTGCCGATCTCAGCCTGGATACCCTTGATGAACTCGATGATGGGCTGGTTCGCTTCGTGACCCGCCATGATCGCGTTGTACATCACTTCGTCGGACACACAGTTCGCGCCGGCTTCGATCATCGCGATGCGGCTGTCGGTGGAGGCGACGGTGGTGGTCATATCGGAGCGCTCTCTCTGCTCGGCGGTGGGGTTGATGACGATCTCGCCGTCGACCAAGCCTACGGATACGCCGGAGATCGGGCCGTTCCACGGGATGTCGGAGATGGAGATCGCGATAGAGGTACCGACCATCGCCGCGATCTCGGGCGCGCAGTCGGGATCCACGCTCATCACGGTGCAGACGATCGAAACGTCGTTTCTCATATCCTTGGGGAAGAGAGGACGGATCGGTCTGTCGATCACGCGGGATGTCAGGATAGACTTTTCACTCGGTCTGCCCTCGCGGCGCAGATAGCTGCCGGGGATCTTACCGACCGAATATAACTTCTCTTCAAAATCTACCGAGAGAGGGAAGAAGTCGATGCCGTCTCTGGGCTTTGCGGACGCAGTTGCCGCAACGTTGACGACTGTCTCGCCGTAACGGACTAAGCAGGAACCGTTTGCGAGCTGGGTCATCTTGCCGGTTTCGATCACGAGCGGACGTCCGGCGAATTCGGTCTCAAATACTCTGTACTTGTCAAAGACCATTGCTGTGTTTGCCATAA